>JARKOQ010000141.1 GCA_029976005.1 Aggregatilineales bacterium
CTATCCAACTCCCTGATCATGATTCTGCTGGCCCGCGTCGTCGACGGTCTGTCGGGGGCAAATATCTCGGCAGCCCAGGCCGCGCTGACCGACACCACCACGGAAAAGACTCGCACTCAGGGGTTGGGCTTGTTGGGAGCAGCCTTCGGCCTGGGCTTCATCATCGGTCCGGTAATTGCCTTCATCGCCCTGGCCCTGGGCAACAACGACTACCGCGTCCCGGCGTTCGCGGCGGCAGGCTTCTCGCTTCTGTCCATCCTGCTCACCACGTTCTGGTTCAAGGAAACGCTCCCCGCCGAGAAGCGCGGCCAGACCCATGTCGGCCATGAAAAGGGGATTACCCTGCGCGTGCTGCGCTCGCTCGGCCATCCAAAGGTCGGGATTCTGCTGGTCCTGATGTTCTTCCAGCAGCTCGTCTTCTTCGGGTTCGAGAGTCTGGTCACGCTGTTCACCCTCAACCGCCTGGGCATGAATGCGTCCAGCAATACCATCCTGTTCGTCTACGTGGGCATCATCATCGTCATGGTGCAAGGCTATTTCATCGGCAAGTGGAGCCGCCGTTTCGGCGAGCGCAAGCTGATCTTCGCCGGGCTGGGACTGCTGGCCGCCGGGCTGATCCTGGTCGCCCTCACCCCGGATCAGCCAGTTCCCTGGTACTCCAGAACAGCAATCGCCCAGGAGTTAGCTGCAAACGAATCGACCCCGGCTGTCAGTGAAGGCAGCGCCGCGACCGGCGCCACGTCCATTGACCTGCCCGACGATACCCACAACGGCTGGCTGGGCATCGCCTGGCTGATGGCAGCGATGATCCCGACTTCGATCGGAGGCGGCTTGCTCTCCCCCAGCATCAACAGCACGATCACCAAGCGCGTTCCCCCCGGTGAGATCGGCGCGATGCTGGGCGTCAGCGCGGCGCTGGTCAGCGGCGCGAATGCCATCAGCCCACTCCTCGGCGGAGCGACCTTCCAGGTGCTTGGATCGTCGGCGCCCTTCCTGGTGGGCGGGATTGTCCTGCTGGCGCTGCTCGCGGCAGCCACCCAGAAGATCGCGCCTGCGGCGGACATTGCCGGAGCGGCTCAACCCGCCGCCGGCGAAGCCTGAGTCTGAAGCACGCAAAACAAAGGGCGCGGTCCATGTGGCCGCGCCCCATCCCGGTCTGACAATCCGGCGGCCCGGCCTAGCGCCCCCACCCCGCGAAACCGCCGCCGACCGTGCCCGTCATATCGATCACTCGCCCGTTGATCTGCGCGATCACCGTCCGCCCGTCGGCCAGCCGGGCCAGCACCGCCGTCCGGCCCGGATTCCACTCCGCATCGATCACCGGCCCGCCGCCCAGCAGCGCCAGCCGGACCGGCTCCGCGTTGATCCCGTTGTAGACGTACAGACCCATCCCGGTCGAGTACCGCCCCGCGCCGGGATCGCCGGGATTACCGGCCGCCCCCACGAAAGCGATCCGCCCGTCGGCCAACTCGACTGCGTCCTGCATCCACAGCGGGGTCGCCAGGGCGCGCCCATCCACGAGCAGGCTGAACGCCTGGGTTTCCCGGTCGAGCCAGCCCAGGATCGGGCCGTGATCGGTCATCATCCCGCTGACCAGGATACGCCGCCCATCCCACGACCACGACGCATTCTCGTAGGGCAGGATCAGCGGCTCGACGCCCGCGTTCCAGTCGCGGGTCAGCAGCGCGATCCGGCCGGGATAGTCGCCCTCGCGATCCAGTTCGGCAACCAGAAGCTGGCTGTCCGGCGACCAGGCGAAATCGTTCACCATCCGGGCCTCGTCGCGCCCGTACTGGTAGGCGTAATGGTTCAGGAGGACGTTCTGGGTGTGCTGGCTGGCCTCCCCTGGGGTCAGCGTCCAGACCCACAGGCCGTCGCTGGGCGGCGCGCCGATCGGCGCGCCGGCCTCGCCGCGCGATCCGGGAGTCTCCGCGATGAAGGCCACCGACTGCCCATCCGGCGACCAGCGCACCCGGGTGAACCGGATCGAGGCGCTGGGCAGCGGCGATCCGTTCAGAGCCAGGCCGTTCACGACCAGCCCGTAACCGAAGCCGGGATAGGCGGCGTCCACCTGCTCGACCACCGCGACCTGCCCGGCCGGGTTCACGTCCGTGTACAGGGTCGAGGCCGACAGGCCCGCCGGACGGCGCACCTGGAAGGTGTCCGGATCGATCAGGTAGGCGTCATGGGCAGCGATGCCCGGCGCGACCAGAATCGGTTCGGTAGGCAGCGCCTCGACGGGCGGCAGCACGGCCAGCGGCGTCGGACTCTCCAGATCGGGCGGCGTCGGTGGGATGGGCAGTGGGGTCACGCTGGGCTGGCGCGTGGCAGTCGGCGCGAGCGTGACCGTGACCGGCACGCGCGTATTCGATGGAACCACGAGCGTCGCTACAACGGTCACCTGCGGCAGCCGGGTCGCAATTGGGAAGGTCTGGATGGTCAGCGCCACGGTCGGCAAGACCGTCTGCGTAGGCGAGGCCGTCTGGGTAGGCGAGGCCGTCTGGGTGGGCGCCGCCGTCTGGGTGGGTGACTCGGTTGGTCGCGGCGTCGGCGTGGCCGGGATCGGAGTCCGGGTGGGAGTCCGGCTCGGCAACGGCGAGGGAGGCAGCGCGGTTGGCGTCGCCGACGGAGTCCAGGTGACGGTCGCGGTGGGCTGCCGGGTAGGCGTCTGGCTGGGAGTCGCGCTGGCCGTCACACTCGGCGTCCGAGTGGGCAAGGGAGTCCAGCTCGGCGTCGCGGTATGAGTCTGAGTCGCGGTGGGTGTGCCCGTCGCGGTGCGCGTCGCGGTGGGCGTCGCCGTCGGCGTCTGGCTCGGGGTCGCCGTGAGCGTCCACGTCAGGGTCGGGGACGGAGTCCCGGTCTGGGTGGGCGTGGGAGTCTGCGTGACCGTAGCGGTAAAAGTCACCGTTGGCGTATCGGTGGCCGTAGGGGTGGCAGACGGCGTGGGCGACGCCGTCACGGAGGGAGTCCAGGTCGGCGTGGACGTGAGCGTCGCAGTAGCGGTCTGCGTCGCAGTGGCGGTCTGCGTCGCGGTGGGGGTCCGGGTCAGGGTTGGCGTCCGGGTGGGCGACGGAGTCCGCGTCACGGTCACGCTAGGGGTGCGGGAAGGTGTTAGAGTCGGCGGGACGGTGGGCGTGGCGTGCGGCACGCCGATCGGCAAATTGCATGCCAACCCACTCAGGATCAGCATGACCAGCACACCCAGCAGATACACGCGAACGGATCGACTCATGGCTTTATTATAAGCGCGAAGACCGGTCGTGAGTGCGACTTCCAGACCATGCTCACCCGACGATCGCCCACCGTTTTACGCAGACGGGACGGGCGAGTATACTTGGCCGCGACATCGGAGATGGCCCCCACGCGGGCCGCTGTGTGAAAGGATCGAGGGCCGCTGTGTCTGACCTGGCTTTTCGCCCCGCCCGGCCGGAGGATGCCGCGCAAATCCAGGCGTCCTGCCTGACCGGCCAGCCCGTGGAGCTTGTCCGGGAGCTGCTCCAGCGCTGCCAGAAGGCGGCGCTCAACCGGCGCGGTCTGGGGCTGGTCGCCGTGCGGCCGGATGGCGGCGTGGTCGGCTTCGGCCAGCTCACCCTGTGGCCGCGCGGAGCGGAGATCAGCGACCTGGCGGTGAGCGCCCCCTGGCGCGGCCAGGGCGTGGGCACGGCCCTGATCGACCGCCTGATCCGGGTGGCGCGCGAGATGCACGCCGACGCGATCGAGATCGGGGTCGCCCTGCGCAACCAGGATGCCCTGCGCCTCTACCGCCGCCTGGGCTTTCAGGAAGGCCGCATCCTGGAACTCGACCTGGGCGACGGCCCGGAGCCGGTCATGTACCTGGGTATGTCTCTCGCGCACGGCGGGGACAACCTCCGCTAGCGGCAAACGTCTCCCAACCGGCCATCCAACGCCAAAGGGCGCGGCCTGTTCGACCGCGCCCTACTTCTTGCATTCGGATGGACGGCTATTCGACCACGACCTGATAGACCGCGCCGTCCAGCACCACGATCACCTGCTCGCCCAGGGCGAAGTAGTCCCCCAATTCGGTGTGCTGCGCCACCAGATCGAAGTAGGCGTCGCTGAGGAAGACCACTTGCTCCGGCGTCATGGTGTCCGCCGCGTACTCGGTGTCGATCCACGTCCCGTCGCGGAAAACGAAGGTCTTGTCGCGCACCTGGCGGATCACTTCGGCCGTGTTGACCGCCACCGCCTCGCCGCCCACATGCCCGCCCAGCATGACCTGGGTCGGCATGGGCGCCGGAGCTTCCGCATCCCTGGCCCCGCCGATCGCCTGGGCGGCGTCGACCGCGCCCGCTCCGGCCGACTGCCCGAAGGCCATGTTCATGCTCGCCTGCGCCTCATCCCGCAGCAGGTCCACGCCGGTCTGGGTGAAGATGTCCTCTTCCTGAATGAGGAAGGAGGTATACGGGGTGATGATCCCGTAGCGCAGGCTGAGACGCACCACGCTGTCGACCAGCTCGTCGTTTTCACCACGCAGCCGGATCTCGTCCAGCAGCGCCCCGATCCGGCGGGTGGCCCACAGGCGCGGGATGAACACCTCGGCGTCCGTGCCGGAACCGCCGCCCGCGTTGGCCGGGAAATCCAACCCTTCGTAGCTGAAGCTCTGGCGCTCGCCGTTGACCTCACCGCTCAGGCGGATCGAGACGCCTTCCGCGCTGTCGCGGTAGCGTCCCACGATCACGAGCTGCGACCCGGCGAACAGGTCGGGCAGCGGCTCGCCCGGATACACGTCCTCGACCATCACGCCATCCACGTCCAGGCTGATGTTGGTCAGCACCGGTGACGTCACCTTGGCGTACAGGGCGCTGACTTCCTCGTCGATACGCTGGCCGGGCCGCACGTAGGCGCTCGTGCCCCGGTTGTTGCCGGAAAGTTGATCCAGCAGGAAAGCATCCACGTCGTCGCCCACGCCGAAGCTGAACAGGCGCACGTTGTCCGGCGCGGTCCCCTCAACATGGTCGATGATCTGGTCGATCTCGGTCTCGCCCTCGGTCGGGACGCCGTCGGTGATGAACAGGAGCACGGTCGGGCGATCCGGGTCGGCCATGGCCATGGCCTGGGCCAGCGCGCCGTCGATATCCGTGCCGCCGACCGCTTCCAGCCCCTGCACCCAATCCGCCGCGTGCCCGGCGTTGGCGGGGCTTTGCAGTTCGTTGGCGTAGATGCGATACCCGGTGCTAAAGGCGACCACGTTGAAGCGATCCTCGGCGTTCAGATGCTCCAGGATGTAGCGCACCGCGGCGCGGGCCTGGTCCCACTTCTCGCCGAACATGCTGCCGGACTGATCCAGGACGACGATCACGTCCTTGGGGATGATCTCTTCCTCGTCGACCTCGACCGGCGGGGTCAGCAGCAGCATGAAGAAGCCGTCTTCATTGGCGCTCTCGCGGTAGGTCAGCAGGTTGAGGTCGATGTCGTCCGGCGAGACGCTGTAGTACAGGCTGAAGTCGGTGTCCGGCTTGACGTCGCGCTCCTCGTACCCGGCGCGCACGTTGAAGTCGTCCTGCCGGTCAATCGCCACCCGGTGGCTGGGGCTGTAGACGGTCTGCACCGGGTCGTTGGACGTGATCTGGACGGTCACGGACACGTCTTCCAGGGGCCGGGCGCTGAAGCGCTCGGTATTGAGCGGATACACGTAGTGCACCAGGCCGTTCTCGACTTCCAGCACTTCCTGGTACTCGATCTCGATCCGGCGTTCCTCACCGGGCGGGATCGGGAAAACGTTGGCGCGGATGGCATTCGTGCCCACGTATTCGAGCAGGGCCGGGTCGCGAAGCTGGCGCACGATGTCGTTGTAAATCTGGCGGGCTTCGTCGGCTTCCAGCAGTTGGGGCTGGATCGGCTGGCCGTCCACCCACATCGTGAACTCGCTGACGGTCGCCCCCTGCGGCACCGGGAAGATGTAGGTTCCCTCGGCCATGGCCGTGCCCTCGTTGACGAAGACCTGGTCGATGTGCGTGGTCGCGACCTGGTTATCGATCGTCACGTCGACGTGGTGGTAGCGAATGGTCAACCAGGCGGGATCGGTGAACGGCCCCGGCCGCGGCGGCGGGATGATGATCCCGTCGGCCAGGGCCGGCAGCGCCGAGCCTAGCAGCATCAAGCAAACCATCAACAACATCACAGTGCGTTTCATTGCCATTCCATCCTTCGCTCACTGGCTCGTCATCACAAGCATCTGCCGTAATGACGCCGGACGCATGCATCCGGTTCCAGGCAATCACCGGATCGCCAACGGAAACGGTCTGGAGTTTGACAGTCTCCGTCAATGCTCCTATACTTCCATCCGTCAACCGACAAAGGTCTTATCAGGCGAGATCCCCCCTCCCTGTCCAACGAGGAGGCACCAGATGCAAGGGAACGGCGGCTTTCGGCTCGTTGTTCGACGCGGCCCCCAGCCCAATCAAACCTACGAGCTAAACAAGGATATCGTGACGCTCGGCCGGGACATCACCAACGATATCGTGATCAACGATCCGGAGGTCAGCCGCCACCACTGCCGGCTGACCCGGACACCGTCTGGCTATACCTACGAAGACCTGGGTTCGACCAACGGCTCGTTTGTGAACGGCCAGCGCCTGACCGGCGCGCGTCCGCTCGTGCACGGCGACATGATCGGCCTGGGCGAGACGGTGACTCTCGGCTACGAGGGCGGCGCGGTGCAGGCCCCCGGTATGCCGCAGGAGACGGTGATCGGCTCGACGGCCCGCCCGCCCAGCTACGCGCCTCCGGCCGCCGCGCCGGTTGAGCAGCCTGCCTACGGCGTCCCCCAGCAGCAGCCCCAGTATGGCGCGCCGCAGTACAGCATGCCCCCGGCCCAGCCCTACGCTCAGGGTCCCCAATACCAGGGCCAGCAGCAGCCCGCGCCGGGCTACGAAGCCTACGAGTATTACGAAGAGGAGCCGCGCAGCAACACCGGGCGTTGGGTCGCCATCGGCTGCGGATGCCTGGCGATCGTGTGCCTGCTGGTGCTGGTCGTGGTTGCGTTCCTGATCGACACCATGAATCTGTGGTGCGACGTCCCGATCGTGCCCCAGCTCTTCAACCTGAACTGCGGGGCCAATCTGGGCGCGCTGCTGATGGCCTTGCTCTAGGCCGTCAGCCCCCCTTCAAACGAAAAAGCCCCCGTCCCGAAAAAACGAGACAGGGGCTTTTGATTTTCCGCGCCGACCATCACTCCCGCGTCACGTTCCGCGTCACGGCACGATGAACGAGACCTGGTAGGGCGACTGAAGATAGTTGCCGTCCGGCCCCATGATGATCAGTTGCAGGAAGTATGTGCCCGGCTGGAGGCTCTGCGCGGCCAGGATTTCGAGCTGCCCATCGAACACTGAGTCGGAATGCACGTCGCCCAGGGTATACCAGTTCGAGCCGAACTGCCCGCCACTGATCTCGATCTTGTAGAAGATCGCCTCCTCGGGGCCCAGGTCGGCCGTGCCCATGATCGGAATCTGCTCCCGCACCTGCTGGTTGGGCGCGGGCGAGCTGATGTAAGCCGCCACGCGATTCGGCCCGGAAGCCGCCGCCCCCAGCATCTCGGCCGTGCAGGCCAGCGCCGGCAGAATCGGGACGTTGGCCGCCTCGGCCCATTGGGCAGCCAGGATGGCGTCGTCCGCTTCCGTTGGCCCTCCGATGAACAACTGCCGCCGCACGTTGGGCACCTGGGACAGCACCTCGTTGGGCACCAGGCAATAGCGCGGCGCGGGCGGCAGCGGGTCCGCCCCGGCGTTGGCCGCCACGATCGCCTGGGCCATGTCGGCGGGCAGCGCAATCACATCCGCCAGGTACAACCCGGCTTCACTCTCCAAAAGCTGCGGCCCATTGGCGTTGGGATCGGGCGTCGCCAGCTCCGCCTGGAGCCACATCGGGCCGGGAACCAGCCCGCCGTTGCCATCCGGGATGAGCGCCGGGCCGTCCAGGAACCATTCGACGCGAGTCGCGGTGCAGTCCGTCGCCGGGTCGCGCAGGGTGCTGATCTCGCAGACCCGCTGGCGGCTCAGGCCGGAGGGCGGCGTCAGGTCGTCCGGGGTGAGCTGGCCGTTGTCCGCCAGCACCGCCAGCAGATCGGGATCGTTGTAGATTCCCAGCAGCACGTCATGCCAGATCGGCGCGGCCCCGATCAGCCCGCTGGTATTGACCATTGGGGTGTTGTCGGCGTTGCCGGCCCACACCCCCACCACGACGTTGTGGGTATAGCCAACCGTCCAGTTGTCGCGGGTATCGTTGGTCGTGCCCGTCTTGACGCTGCTGATCACACTGCCGGTGTTCAGCGGGCTGTTGGCCCCCATCGCCGGGGTGCGGGCCGTGTTGTCGGCCAGAATGTCGCTGATCACGAACGCGACGCGCGGATCGAGCACTTCCACGCCGTAGGCCATGGCGTTGACCGTCGTCGCCCCAACCTCGCCGCGCGGGCAGCCGTTCTCGTACTGGTAGATGATCTGATCCTCGCCATCCATGATACAGGCGATCAGCGTGGTGGGGACCAGCAGGCCGCCGTTGGCGAACGCGCTGTAGGCGCGAGACAGTTCCAGCAGGGTCACTTCCCCGCCACCGAGCGTCAGGGAAAGGCCGTAGTAGCTGGCGTCGTCCCCCAGGCTTTGCACGCCCAGGCGCTGCATGAAATTGAGCAGGTATTCGACCGTAACGGCGCGCAGCGTCCGCACGGCCGGGATGTTGTAGCTGTTGGCCAGCGCATCCCGCATCCGCACCGGGCCGTGCAGCGCGCGGTCGTAGTTGACCGGGATGTAGTCCGGCTGGCCGGGCGATTCCAGGCGCAGTTCGGTATCCCACAGAATCGTGGCCGCTGACCAGCCCTGTTCCAGGGCCGCCGCGTAGGTGAACGGCTTCATCGTGCTGCCGGGCTGGCGCGGGGCCAGGGCCACGTTGACCCGCCCGTCGATGCTGTCGTCCCAGTAATCGACGCTGCCCGCCATCGCCAGAACCTCGCCGGTACGCGGGTGCAGGACAACGACGGCGGCATTGCCCAGGTTATGCGCGTCGCGCAGTTGGGCGACCTGTTCGCTGGCGACCCGCTCGACCAGGCCCTGATAGCGCAGGTCGAGCGTGGTATAGACCTGCAGGCCGCGCGTGGTCAGCGCTTCCGGCGGGTAGCCCAGCATCGACAGGATCGATTCAAGCTCGGCCCGCGCCGCCACCGTGAAATGGGGCGCGACCAGCGGCACGTCCGGGCTGACGTACGACAGCGGCTCGCCATAGGCGGCATACGCCTCCTCCTGGCTGATGTAACCGCGATCCAGCATCCGGTCAATCACCAGCCGGCGGCGCGCCAGCACCGCTTCCTGGATGTCGGGATCGGGGTTCAGCGGATCGAGTTCCGCCGGAGCCTGGGGCAGACCCGCCAGCAAGGCGGCCTCGCCCAGGGTCAGCTCCGCCGCCGGCTTGCCCAGGATGGTCTGGCTGGCCGCTTCGATACCGTAGGCCAGGTTGCCATAGTAGACTTCGTTGAGGTACAGCTCCAGGATATCGTCCTTGCTCATCCGGGTGGTCAGGATCACGGCCAGGATGGCTTCCTCGATCTTACGCTGGAGGCTGGTTTCGGTCCGGTATTCGTAGTCGAAGGCGATATTGCGCACGAGCTGTTGAGTGATCGTGCTCGCCCCGGAGACGATCTCGCCCTCCCGGGTATTCTGGAGCGTGGCGCGCAGGATGCTGCCCAGGTCGATCCCCGGATTCTGGTAGAAGCTGTCGTCCTCGATCGCCACGGTGGCCTGGCCCACGTAGGGCGGCAGATCCTCCAGGCGGACGTTCGTCCGGCGGCCTTCGCCGAAAATTTGATACAGCTCCTCGCCGTTCCGGTCGAAAAGCGTCGTCGTCTGGAAGGAGGGTCGGTTGGAAAGGTCCTCCAGCCGGGCCAGGCTGTCCTCCAGGCGCGAGCTGAACGCCTGCACGACGATCAACCCCACGATCAGCACCAACCCCATGAAAACAGCCAGGGCCGCGAGTCCGGCCAGCAGACAGCCCCGCGTGAACAGCGGAAAACGCCGGGCGGGACGCTTGCGGCGGCGGCGCGGCGGCGGCGCGTAGGGCTGTTGGTACGGCGGCGGCGTGTAGGCGGCCTGGGCGCGCGGCGGGGTATGCGCCGCGCTGGCGGTGCGCCGCGCACCGCCAGACACGGGCGGAGTCGTCGACGAGGGCGTCGGAACCGGGGCCTGGACCCGCTGGATCGGCTCGGTGATGACGGTCGAGGGCGGCTCCGGGGCGGGATTCCGCCGGGTGTGCTGAAGCGCCTCGATCTGGGCCGGCGTCAGGGGCTGGAGGGAGGTTTCCGTGTCCTCGTCGTCGGGCGAGGGAACCTCCGGCAGGCTGTCGGGCGGCACGATGGGCTGCGTCATCTGGACATCATCGGGGCGCTCCGGCTCGCCGGAATCCCCGAAGGGCTGATCAGAGTTGTGATCGATCATGGCTGTCTCGGTTCGTCTATTCGGAATGAAATGGCCGGTTAGTTGGCTTCAGTGTAACACCCCCCACGTGGGGCTACATTCTGCCAGCCCGCCCTTTACCCTACGCCTGACCGACGCAGGCGCTAACCCGGATTCCCGGGAGGCTGGCCGCGGCCCTGGGACTCGCTGGTGCGGAAGAAATTGGCAATCGACACCGCCGCCGCCGTGAAGATGCTGCCCACCAGCACGCCAACCACGATCGCCTGGGCCGCCACGTTCCCCTGGGCAAGCGAGAACAGGGCCATCAACACAATGCTGGCGGCCGCGCCCACCAGGGTAATCAGGCGCACGGAAGCCCAGCCACGCCGCACGCCGAGATAGATCGCGACAATGGTCAGTCCGAACAGAATAAAGAAGATCAATGCGCTTCCGTTCATCTCGTTCTCACCTCGGATCCTAAGCCGGAGCACGCGGCCAGACGCCGCGCCCCATCTACCCTTCCAGGGACGATCACCCTTGCAGCCTTATTGTAGGCAAACCACCGGCGCATGACCAGTCACGGTCACACCGGCTCAGGGTGTGCGAGATATTGTCGACTTCGGGATTCAGGGAAAGCAAAGACAATGAGGGAAAAACGATCCGCCCCACAACGAAGCAGGAGGGACGGACTCAGGCGTCGCGCGAGGTGGATTTGATTGGGCTGACGTAACCAAGCTGCTCGCCCAGGGCGGCCGAGCGCACCGGAACATCCAACCCGCCGGGGCCGGAGGGCATGGGAGCGGAAGCCTGGTTGGCACGGGCCAGCATCTTCCCGACCAGGATTCCAACAGGGATCGAGGCGAAGAACCAGATGACCAGGCCGAGAAGTATAGAGCCAACCATATCCATCACGCTCCTTCACTTTTCAACAACTTTACTTTAAGTCTAAGTTTCTGTCAAGTAGTATTACCCAGTCTTTAAGCCTAGCTTACGAATCGAAGATCGAGGCCCGCGACAGGGCTATTACCAGATCGCGCCTACCCGGCGTCCGACCCGATCTCCCGCCTTGACACCCACCCCTCAACTGTTATAATTCCCTATGCTGCCTGCCCGGCGCTTCTCGCTGGGCATTCTTTTCGCTTGACAGCGGTACGCACGCACCGTGTAGAGCAAGAACCGAGGTACAAGATGGGCCCGCTACCTAAGAGAAAACACTCGAGCGCCCGCCGTGACAAGCGCCGCGCGCATGACGCCCTGACCCTGCGGCATCTGGTTCGCTGCGACAACTGCAATGAATACAAGCCCGCACACGAAGTCTGCCCCCACTGCGGCACCTACAAGGGGCGTCAAGTTGTCCAAATCGAAGAAGAATAGTCTTCTCGATTGACCGTATCACACGCGGGCCGTGCTGCCGACAGGGGCACGGCTTTTCGCGTCTTTGCCTTTCGGATGGAGAGGGCGTCATGATCGACTGGGCACGCACCGTCCTGGTTTTCCCCGGTCAGGGTTCGCAGGAAGTCGGCATGGGCGCGGAAGTGGCCGCCGCCTACCCCGCCGCGCGCCAGATGTTCGCCGCCGCGGACGATTTGCTGGGCTTCTCACTGTCCAGCCTGTGCTGGCAGGGGCCGGAATCCGAGCTGAACGATACCGCGAACACCCAGCCCGCCCTGTTTGTGACCAGCCTCGCCCTGCTCCGGGCGCTCGAAGCCGAGATCGGCCCGGTCGTTCCTGCCTGCATGGCGGGCCACAGCCTGGGCGAACTGACCGCGCTGTGTGCGGCCGGCGCGTTCTCCTTCGAGGATGGGCTGCGCCTCGTCCAGACTCGCGGCCGGCTCATGAAAGCGGCCGGCGAGCGCGAGCCGGGGGCGATGGCCGCTATTCTGGGGCTGGATGCCGATCAGGTGCGCGGCGTGTGCGCCCAGGCCAGCGCGGAAACCGGTCAGCGCCTGGTGCTGGCGAACGACAATTGCCCAGGGCAGATCGTGATTTCAGGCGATACGGGCGCTCTGGAACGTGGGGCCGAGCTGGCCTCCGCCGCCGGAGCCAGAACCGTCGTCCGGCTGGCCGTCAGCATCGCGTCCCACTCTCCATTGATGGACACCATTACGGCGGAATTCCGGGCGGCGGTCGACGCCATCCCGATGGTCGCCCCGCGCATCCCGGTAATGGGCAACGTCGGCGCGGCCGCGCTGACCGGGCCGGACGCGATTCGCGCCGAACTCGGCGCGCAGCTCACCTCGCCGGTCCGCTGGACGGAAAGCATGCAAGGGCTGCTGGCCCAGGGCCTCACCCAGTTCGTCGAGGTCGGCTCCAAGGACGTGCTCAGCGGCCTGATGAAGCGCATCGATCGCAAGGCCGAGCGCCGGACGATCAACAACGCGGCCAGTCTGGCCGAATTCGCGGCCCTGGCCCACGCCGGCTAGCCGTTCGAGCGCGCTCATAGCCTCATCAAATCGCCCGCGAGGGTTCCCCCAGGGCGCTCTTCGTGTTTGTGCTATTGCCACAATCACGATGGGCTAGGATACACCTTGTCTTTTCGAGTCAAATCTCATACCTTTTTAGGCATGGTACGACTCCGGGTCAATTTGACCGATTCGCGGAGTCCATTTTACTATTTCAGGAGAACGCACGGTGAACGACAAAGAGCAGAGTGTTCTTCAGGACGTAAAAGACCGCGGTGTTGCCTTCATTGATCTGCAATTCTGTGACGTTCTTGGCGTCACCAAAAGTGTTACGATCCCCTCGATCCAACTGCAAGAGTCGTTCGAGCGCGGCACCTGGTTCGATGGCTCCTCCATTCAGGGATTCGCTCGTATTCAGGAATCGGACATGTTCCTCCAGCCAGACGCCCGGACTTACCGGGTTCTGCCCTGGACCGGGGACGGCATCCCGCTGCGGGCGCGCATCATCTGCGACATCTACGACCCGGAGGGCCAGCCGTTCGCCGGCGACCCGCGCTACGCCCTGAAGCGGGCGATCGCCAAGGCCGAGGAAATGGGCTACTCCCTGAACGTCGGCCCGGAGCTTGAGTTCTTCCTGTTCCGCAAGAACGGCGACGCCCATCACGCCCTGCCCCACGACATCGGCGGCTACTTCGACTTCTCCCCCAATGACGAGGCCCAGCGCGTTCGCGCCGACATCGTCGAGGCCCTCCAGGCGCTGAAGATCGAAGTCGAGATGGAGCACCACGAAGTCGCCATCGGCCAGCACGAGATCGACTTCCGCTATTCGGAGGCCCTGCACACGGCGGACAACGCCATCACCTTCAAGTACACCGTGAAGGGCATCGCGGCCAAGCACGGCCTGTTCGCCACCTTCATGCCCAAGCCCATCTTCGGTATCAACGGCAGCGGCATGCACTGTCACCAGAGCCTGGTGGACATCAAGACCGGCAACAACATCTTCTTCGATGCCAACAGCAGCACCTTCCACCTGTCCAAGGTCGCCCAGTCCTACGTGGCCGGCCAGCTTGAGCACGCGCGCGCCCTGGCTGCCGTCGTCTCACCGACCGTCAACAGCTACAAGCGCCTGACCCCCGGCTACGAGGCCCCGGTCTACATCTGCTGGGCGCAGCGCAACCGCTCGGCCCTGATCCGCGTCCCGCGCTACAGCCCCGGCCGCGAGCAGGCGACCCGCGTCGAGCTGCGCTTCCCGGACCCCAGCGCCAATCCGTATCTGGCCTTTGCCGTGATGCTGACCGCCGGTCTGGATGGCATCAAGCGCGGCCTGACTCCGCCCACCCCGGTCACCGAGGACGTGTTCGAGTGGACGACCGAGGAGCGCGAGGCGAAGGGCGTCGGCGTCCTGCCGGGCAGCCTGGAAGAAGCCCTGAACGAGCTGGAAGGCAACGCGCTGATCAAGGAAGCCCTGGGCGAGCACATCTTCTCGGCCTACATGCGCGCCAAGCGCCAGGAGTGGGACGAGTATCGCATCCACGTCAGCACCTGGGAGACGGAACGCTATCTGGAGTCGCTCTAGCCGGATGCACGCCCCGATCCTCAGCCTGTGATGGCTGAGACTCGGGCACGAACCGCACCCGGACAGAAACTGCGTAAAAATGGGTCGGCCGATGACCGGCCGGCCCATTTTTTAGTCCGGCAGCATTTGTTCAATTTCGCCAAAACACACAACCAGTTTCATATAACCCATACCGGGGATTCTTTTGGCCAATGCCTGTCGTTGTGCTATGATAATCCCCACTGTCCTGAAGTAGGCCGAAGTTTGGAATCCCAGGAAGTCCAGAGAAACGACAGTTTCAGCCTGCCACCGCCACAACTCCATACTTGTTCGTACTGTCGGAGTCACCGGAGCCTGGACATCCGCAGTTGTTGGCCCATTTTTTTGGGAGGAGAATGATCTATGCAACACCGTAAGATGTTTTGGTTATTGAGTCTGGTGGTCATCGCGTCGCTGGCGCTTGCCGCCTGCGGCCCACAGGCCACCCCGACTCCCACGCCGACTGAGGAACCGGCCGCTGTCGAGGAGACTCCCACCGTGGAGCCGACCGTCGAGGAGCCGACCGCCGAGCCTACAGCCGAAGAACCAACTGCCGAGCCAACCACTGAGCCGACCGTGGAAGCCGCGGCGGCCGGGCTGAAGATCGGCCTGGTGACGGACGTGGGCGAAGTCGATGACCGCAGCTTCAACCAGAGCGCCTGGGAAGGCGTTCAGGCGGCGGCGGCGGCCCTGGGTGGCGAAGCCAGCTACATCGAAACCCAGGACAGCACCGACTACGCGGCCAACATCGCCGAGTTCGCCGACAATGGCTACAACATCATCGTGACCGTCGGCTTCGCCCTGGGCGAGGCCACCATCCAGGCCGCGGCCGACTACCCCGACATCCACTTCATCGGCGTCGACCAATACCAGGGCGAAGCCCTGCCCAACGTGACCGGCCTTGTCTTCAACGAAGACCAGGCGGGCTACCTGGCCGGCGTGCTCGCCGCGCGGATGAGCCAGACCGGCACGGTCGCCGGCGTGTACGGCACCGACCTGATCCCGGCCGTGGTACTCTTCGCCCGCGGCTACGAGGCCGGCGCACTGGCCACCAACCCCGACATCAACGTCATCACCACCTTCCATCCGGGCGGCCTTGACGTGGCCTTCACCGACCCTGAGTGGGGCGCCCAGACCGCGGCCCAGGCCATCGACCAGAACGCCGACGTCATCTTCGGCGCTGGCGGCAAGACCGGCAACGGCGCACTCACCGAGACGGCCAACCGCACCACCGCCGACAAGCCGCTGTACTGCATCGGCGTGGACACCGACCAGTGGGAGACCCTGGACGAGGCCCATCCGTGCCTGATCTCCAGCGCCATGAAGCTCATCCCGGTCGGTCTGGAAGCCATCATCAACCAGATCGTCGCGGGCGAGCCGCCTTCCGGCAACTACTACGGCCCGGTCGGCCTGGCCTCCTTCCATGACTTCGCGGATGCCGTGCCCGCCGAGGTTCAGGAAGAACTGACCACCATCGCCGCCCAGCTCACCTCCGGCGAACTGGCCACCGGCGTCACCCTCGGCGGCGGCGAAGCAGAAGCCCCCACCGAAGAAGCCCCGGCTGAAGCCGCCGCGACCGGCACGTCCATCGTGACCATCGCCCCCGGCGACACCGTCCTGCTGGGCTTCTCCGCCGCGCTCTCCGGCGAAGGCGTCGAGCCCCTGGGCGTCGACGAGCGCCGCGGCGCCGAGCTCAAGCTCGCCGAGCGCCCGACCATCACCGTCGGCGGGGTCGAGTTCCCCGTCGCCATCGACCCCCAGGATGACCTGTGCTCCGGCGAAGGCGGCCAGACCGTCGCCAATCGCTTCGCCAGCGACGAGCGCATCGTTGGCGTCATCGGCCACATGTGCTCCTCCTCCTGCACCGCGGCCAAGCCCGTGTACGAGGCGGCCAATCTGACCATGATCAGCCCCTCCTGCACCGCCCCCAGCCTGACCGAGGACGGCTCGCTGGCCTTCAACCGCGTCGTCATCACCGACGCCTTCCAGGGCCCCACCGCCGCCAACTTCATCTTCAACACCCTCGGCGTCACCCGCATCGCCACCATCCATGACGGCTCGCCCTACGGCGAAGGCCTCGTGGGCGCCACCGGCGACGCCTTCGTCGCCCTCGGCGGCGAGATCGTCTCCGCCCAGGCCATCAACGTCGGCGCCACCGACTTCCGCGGCGTCCTGGAAGAGATCGCCTCCACCGACCCCGGCCTGATCTACTTCGCCGGCTTCGTCGCTGAAGGCGCCAAGCTGGCCGAACAGCGCGCCGACGCCGGCATGCAAGATGTCTACTTCATGGGCGCCGACGGCATCAAGGCCCCGGAGTTCATCGAGGCCGCCGGTGACGCCGCCGAAGGCGTCTACGCCTCCAGCCCCGTCCCGCTCAGCGGTGACGCCTACGATGCCTTCATCGCCGCCTACACCGAAGCCTACGGCGAAGCCCCCATCGCACCCTACCATGCCACCGCCTACGACGCCGTCGGCGTCATGCTCGACGCCATCGAGAAGGTCGGCACCCTGGATGCCGATGGCAACCTCGTCATCGACCGCGTCGCCCTCAGCCAGGCCATCCGCGCCACCAAGGACTACCCTGGCCTGACCGGCAGCCTCACCTGCGACGCCAATGGCGAATGCGGCAACGCCCTCGTCGATGTCTTCGTTGCCCAGAACGGCAACTGGGTCTCGACCTCGGCCGAGTAGTTAGACTGAGTTCGTCTCCGGCAGAGGAGGACAACTCCTCTGCCGGTTTTCTTATATTGTTCTTGCCCCTCCCGAAACAGCATTGAGGAGCCCGGCCATGGTATCTCAAGAAGCCAACGCATTGCGCCGATCCGAACCCTTCATCGAACGGTTGCAACGGTTTGGCAAAAGCATGCTGCGCAGTCCGATCACCCTGGTGGGGACGATCATCATCGCCGTCATCATCGTTCAGGCGCTCAGTAATATCTTACAGGGCGAATACGATTTTGAGCTTTTCGTCAAACAACTGATGGTCGGCCTGGCCCAGGGCAGCATCTACGCCCTGGTCGCCCTCGGATACACGCTGGTCTATGGCATTCTGTTCATGATCAACTTTGCCCATGGTGAAGTCTTCATGGCAGGCACTTATATTGGCTTCTTTGCCATCGACGCGATGAACAAGACCGGATTCCTGGAACAGCACACCCTGCTGTCCCTGCTGATTGTATTTCTGGTCGCCATCGTCAGTTCAGTCCTGGTGGCGGTCACCCTGGAACGCATCGCCTACCGCCCCTTGCGCAACGCCCCCCGCCTGGTGCCCCTAATCACGGCCATCGGCGCCAGCACGTTCCTGCAGCGCGCCTTCGTGGGCCTGTTCGGTTCCAGCCCGCGCGTGTACCCCAACGTCCACTTCTATATCCTGCCCCAGGTCTTTCACCTGGAGTGCAATGCCGTCGATGGGGTGGAAACCTGCCTGGGCATGGATCTGGTCAGCGGCCGCTATCCGCTCCAGTTCCTGGGGATTGAAATCCTCTTCCGTCCCTTCTACCTGGTCGTGTTCCTGGCCGCCATCGCCATGATGGCCACGCTGTGGTATATCGTCCGCCGCACCAAGACCGGCAAGGCCATGCGCGCGGTCGCCGAGGACAAGGCCACCGCGTCGCTGATGGGCATCAACGTCGACAGCGTGATCGTGACCACGTTCGTGCTTGGCGCGGCGCTGGCCGGCGCCGCCGGAGTGCTGTTCGCACTGTACAACCGTCAGGTCGTCCCGACGATGGGCTTCGCGCCCGGCTTGAAGGCGTTCACTGCCGCCGTGCTGGGCGGCATCGGCAATATTCCCGGCGCGGCCGTGGGCGGTTTCTTCCTGGGGATTGTCGAGGCGGTGGCCCCGTCTCTCCTGAACATTCCGAACCAGCTCGAAAACGTGATCGCGTTCGGTATGCTCGTGCTGGTGCTGATCTTCCGGCCGAGCGGCATTCTGGGCGAAGTCCTCACCGAGAAGAAGGCGTAGCGCGATGACCCTTTCACGCAAATCGATCAACAGTGGACTTGCCATCGGCGCGGGAACTGCTTTCATCGCTCTGATCGGCATGCTCACGGTCTTTCAAGGCCGTTTCATCATCACCGGCGTCCTGCCCTTGAGCACGATCATCCTCGCCGGGCTGCTCCTTGCCGCCGGTTATGTCGCCGCCCGCCGGCTGCCGGCCGATTCCGGTCGGACATCCCAGCTTGCCAACGGGGCGCTGGCCGGCGCGGTGACGGTGCTCGTCATGGTCGCCGCCGTCCTGGTCGCGACTCAGATCAACGCCTGGGCGTTGGGTCTCACCATGGACCCTGTCCTTCCCAACGTGAACGATGCGCTGCGCGCGCTACTCGCCCTGGGCCAGGAACAACCGCTGGTGGGCTATGTCCTGCTGGCCGGGCTGGGCCTGCTCCTGGGGGCGGCCGGCAGCCAGATTGGCGTGCTCTCCAACCAGGTCAAGGGCATGACAGTCCAGGTCATCCTGATCATCATCGTCCTGGGCATGCTCCAGGATCAGATCAACAGCATCATCAGCCTGCTCGACGCCGTCTGGATCACGCTCTTCGTCACCCTGGGCTATGCCATCGCGGTCTGGCGTAACCATCACCGCCTCGTCCAACGCCTGGTCGAGCCGCTGCTGATCGGCGCCGTCGCGGCGATCGTCGGCGGGCTGCTCCTGCTGGCCGGCGGCGCGAATGCGACAACCGCCCCGGCCCTGTTCGGCAGCCCGGCCCCGGCCATCCTGTCGTCCTTTATCCTGGGGCGCAGCACGGTGGGCATGCTCGTGCTGCTGGCCGTGGCCGGCGGCGCGTTGAGCGCGGTGGGCGGGCTGATCAGTTGCAGTTCCGCCGGAGTCCACCGGGCAACCACAACGTTGCTGGCCTCCCTGCTGACCCTGGGTATCCTGAACAGCACCAAGACCATCACCCTGCCGGCGGCCATCGTGATCGCGATCATCCTGGTCGCCACCCAACTGCTCACCCTCCGCACCGCCGCCAGGGCACAGGAATTCCACAGCGAGTTCAAGCCGGACGAGAAGCGCACCAACCAGATTCTGGTGGCCATCGCCGGGCTGGCCTTCGCCCTGATCCTCCCCCAGCTCATGACCAACTACATCAACAACGTGCTCGGCCTGATCGGCCTGTACATCATGATGGGTCTGGGGCTGAACATCCAGGTGGGCTTCGCCGGCATGCTGAACCTGGGGTACGTGGCCTTCTTCGCAATCGGGGCTTACACCGTCGGCATTCTGACCACCCCCAATACGCTGACCTGCGGCGGGGTTTCACCCATTCCCACCAGCCCACAGGACATCGCCGCCGTCTGCACGGGCATCACGACCTTCTGGATCGCCTGGCCGTTCGCCATTCTCGCCAGCGGGATCGCCGGCCTGCTGGTCAGCGTCCCGGTCCTGGGGCTGCGCGGCGACTACCTGGCAATCGTCACCCTGGGCTTCGGCGAGATCATCCGGATCGTCACCCTGTCGGATGCCTTCAAGCCTTACCTGGGCGGCGCGCAGGGTATTGTCAACATCTCGCCGCCGGTGATCGACCTGACCGGGATTTCCGCATCGCTGGTCAATACCGGCCTGCCGCTGCTGTCCGATCTCGGCCGCGCGGTGGCCCAGCCGCTCCGTCTCACCCAGGCCACCGACGTCTATTACCTGATCCTGGCCGGGATCGTCGTCACGATGTTCATCTCCTACCGCCTGTCGAACTCGCGGCTGGGCCGCGCCTGGCGCGCCATGCGCAGCGACGAGACGGTGGCGCAGGCGATGGGCATCAACCTGGTGCGCACCAAGCTGCTGGCCTTCTTCATCGGGGCCGCCTTCGCGGGCGTGGGCGGCGCGCTCTTCGGGTCCTACATCCGCTCGATCTTCCCCAACAGCTTCACGCTGATCGTGTCGATCAACGTGCTCAGCCTGATCATCATCGGCGGACTGGGCAGCCTGCCCGGCGTGCTGATCGGCGCGGCGATCATCTTCGGCCTGCCGGAAGCCTTGCGCGAGTTCCAGGAATTCCGCCTGCTGATGTTTGGCGCCCTGCTGGTGGTCATGATGCTGATCCGGCCAGAAGGCATCATCCCGCCCAGCACCCCACGCCTGGAAGATCAGGCTCAGAAAGCCCTGGCCGAGGAGGGGGCCTAAGCCATGAGCGACACCCTTGTTCTGGATGCCCAGAATGTCACCAAGCGGTTTGGCGGCCTGACCGCGGTAGGCCACGTCGATCTCCAAATCCGGCAGGCGACCATCGCCAGTCTGATCGGCCCCAACGGCGCAGGCAAAACCACATTCTTCAACTGTGTCACCGGCTTCTACAAACCTGAGGAAGGCGTCATCAACTTCCTGGGCCAGCCCATCAACGGCCTGCGGACCGACCAGATCGTCCAGCAGGGCGTGGCCCGCACTTACCAGAACATCCGTCTGTTTGGCGCGATGAGCGTGCTGGAAAACCTGCTGGTCGGCATGCATCCCCACCTGCGATCCGGGCCGTTGGGCGCGATCTTCCAGTCGCTGGGGACTCGCAGGGAAGAACGGCATGCCCTGGCCGAAGCCGTGCGCATGCTGGAATTCGTCGGTCTGGGAGGAATGGGCGACGTGCAGGCCGCCAACCTGCCCTACGGCTTGCAGCGCCGGCTGGAGATCGGCCGCGCCCTGGCCAGCCAGCCCAAGCTGCTCCTTCTGGACGAACCAACCGCCGGCATGAATCCTCAGGAGACCGAGGAATTGATGATCTTCATCCGTCACCTGCGCGACGAACACGGTCTGACGATCTTCCTCATCGAACATGACATGAAGGTGGTGATGAGCATTTCCGATCAGGTGAGCGTGCTCGACTACGGGCGCAAGATCAGCGAGGGCACGCCCGCCGAAGTTCAGGCCGATCCGAAGGTGATCCAGGCATACCTGGGCACTGCGGAAGACAATAGCAGCGAAGCGGCGTAACGCCCGGCACACAGGAAGAACACCATGGCTCTGCTGGAAGTCCAGAATATCCACACCTATTACGGCAAGATCCATGCCCTGAAGGGCATCTCCCTGGACGTCGACGAGGGCGAGATCGTCACGCTGATCGGCGGCAACGGCGCGGGCAAAACCACCACCCTGAACACCATCTGCGGTATCACACCCGCCTCCGAGGGCACGATCATCCTCGGCGGCAAGAACATCACCCGCATGCGCCCGCACGCCATCGTCGCCATGGGAGTCGGCCAGTCACCGGAAGGGCGCAAGATTTTCACCCGCCTGACCGTGCGCGAGAACCTCGAGATGGGGGCCTACGCGCGCAATGACGCGGCCAAGATCGCCAAGGATATGGAATTCGTGTTCGAGACGTTTCCCCGCCTCAAGGAACGCGAACAACAGCTTGGCGGCACGCTCTCCGGCGGCGAGCAGCAGATGCTCGCCATCGGCCGGGCGCTGATGGGCCAACCGCGCATCATGTTGCTGGACGAGCCGAGCATGGGACTGGCCCCGCTGCTTGTCCGCGACATCTTCCACATCATCGAGTATCTGAATAAGGAGCAGGGCACAACCATCCTGCTGGTGGAGCAGAACGCCCACATGGCGCTGGCAATCGCCAGCCGGGGCTACGTGCTGCAAACCGGCAACATCATCCTGACCGACAGCGCCCGCCACCTGCAAGAGAACGAGATGGTGCGCAAGGCTTACCTGGGCGAAAACTAGCCCGCCAACACCTTCAGTCCAGCACAACAGCACGGGGACGGCCTTGCGACCGTCCCCGTTCGTTTCCCACACCCTGGCGCACCACCCTTCGCGCTAGGAATGCGCGTCCATCGTGCGCTCCAGTTCCAGCCAGTAGTGATCGCCCAGATACAGGAAAGGCCAGTGATCGGCCAGGCGCGTCTCCCACCCCGTCAGCCGCTGGAATACCCCCGGCCGCCGGTCAAGCAGACCATACTGCTCGACCGGGGGCAGAAAGACGCCGATCCCGCGTTGGCTGGCTACCCGGAACCAGGGGGCGAAATCACGCCACAGCCGGGCCGCAGTCGGGTAGCGCACCTGGATCGATTCACCGCCTTCGACCTGAAAGACGGACTTCTTCCGGAAGCGGCGCAGGGCCACGCCGAACTCGCCATGCAGGCCGTACCAGCCCATCTCCCAGACGCACAGCGGCCCCATCACGCACAGCGCGGCGATCCCGCCCGGCCGGATGCGATCCGCCAGCCAGCGGGCCAGCGGTCGCCAGCCATCCAGACAGTTCAGCGGCCCGAAGTTGGAGAAGGCCCCGTCGAACGGCCCCGGCAGGCCGTCCGGCGGCAGCGCGCCCAGGTCGAGCTGGGCAAACTCGGCCAGGGCACTCGTCCCCGCCCCCAGCTTGGCGCGGGCCGCGTCCAACATACCCGCGCTGTAATCCGTGGCGGTGACCCTTACCCCGCGTCGAACCAGGTGCGCGGTATCCTCGCCGGTGCCGCAGCCCAGTTCCATGACGTGGCTGCCCGGCCCGAATCGAGCATCCAGCAGGGCATGGGTGCGCTCGCGCAGCCAGAGGCCGACCCTGGTTTGGGTGTAATCCTGATCGTAATGCTGCGCCAGATGATCGAATCCCGCGCTGTCTGCCTGAAACGCCAGGCTCCGCTTCTCTTCCTGGTCAGCCATGAGCCGCCGACTCCTCCCCTCCGGTAGGTCAATCCCCGCGCTGGCCCCGATTCTGCCCTCCCACCCGAAAGTTCGCCATCCCCGCGCCCCTGCACGACCTCGACGCGGGACTTTTCCCAGGCTATTTACGTATAGACAGCCAGTAATCGCATTCAGGATGAGGTGAACCGTTGATCGAATCCCTGCTTTCAGTCCTTGCCGTGATTCTCATGATCGCCGCTATCGCGGCCTCGATCCTGCCGGTCGTGCCCGGCCCGGCCCTGGTCTGGGTGATCGGCCTGATCTACGCCCTTCTGACCGGCTTCCAGCAGGTGACCGCGCTATCGCTGATCGTGATGACCGCCCTCATGATCCTCGGCTCGACGACCGGCTGGTGGATGCAGGCGCTGGGCATGCGCGCCCAGGGCGGCTCGACGATGTCAATCATCGGCGCGCTGATCGGCGGCCTGGTGGGCACGTTCGCCATCCCAATCCCCATCGCCGGAACTCTGATCGGGATCGTGGGCGGCGCGCTGGGCTTCGAGTTCCTGCGCGTGCGCCAGCTTCGCCCGGCGCTGCGCTCCGGCACGACCGCCGCCACCGGCTACGTGCTGGGCGTCCTGGTCGAAGGCGGCATCAGCCTGCTGATCCTCGTGGTCTTCGTGCTCAGCCTGCTGCTCTAGCCGCCCGCGCTCGATCAATCGACCCCGACCACCGGGCTGCGCCGTTCCATCAGGACGGTATCGCGCCATTCGCCGTGCAGCCGGCCAATCCGCTCCCGCGTCCCGACCAGTCGGAACCCGCACGCCTCGTGCAAGGCGAGGCTGGCCCGGTTATTGGCCATGATCCCGGCCTGCACCGTCCAGAAGCCCGCCGCTTCCGAGGCCTCGACCAGGGCCGCCAGCAGCCGCCGGCCCACCCCCTGGCCGCGCGCGCTGGCCGCGATGTAGATGCTGACCTCGGCCACGCCGCGATACACGCACCGGCTCGACACGGGCGACAGCACCGCCCAGCCCACCACCGCGCCATCCCGGCGGGCGACCAGACGCGGGGCCGGAAGGTGAGCCTGATCCCACTTCTCCCAGGCAGGCACCTCCGTCTCGAAGGTCGCCAGCCCGGTGGCAATCCCCTCGGCATAGATCGCCGCCACCGCCGTCCAGTCCTCCGCCCGCATCGCCTCGATCGCCACGTCCATGCTGAGTAGTCCCCCCGCCCGATTCGGATTGAAGCCTCTGTTATACCACCCCACCCCCGCGCGCACGTCTGGAAACGCCATCCAACCCCACTCGGACAAATTGAACAGACGCATCTCAGCGCTCAGCCATCAGCGAAGGGCAGAAACAGCCAGGAAGTGCCATTGCCAGAGTTGATTTTCGTCGCCCCAGTGTGCCGACCGGCAGTGTGCGATCCACGCCCGTTTTTGCTTTTCGCCTGGGCCTGCCGCTTCGCGGCGGCCCCTTGGAAGGCCTGGGCGAGTGTGGGTATACTCCAATCTCATCCCGTTCAGGTCCAGTTCAACCCAGCCCGCTGAGGTAGCCTATGACCACGCCCGATCCCCATGCCCGCCGCGAAGAGGAAGACCGCGTCAAGAGCGCGGGACGTCTGCCGCCCAACCAGGCCCTGACCCGCAAGTTCCCGGTGCTGCACTATGGCGCAATCCCGCCCTTCAACCCCGCCACCTGGGATTTGCGCGTATTTGGAGAAGTCGAAGCCGAAAAGCGCTGGTCCTGGCCGGAGTTCACAGCCATTCCCACCGTCACCCAAACCGTGGACATCCACTGCGTCACCGGCTGGAGCAAGTTTGACACGACCTGGGAAGGGCCGCGCTTCCGGGATTTCATGCGCCTGTTCGCGGTCAGCCCCGCCGCGAAATTCGTGATCGTCCACGCCGAGGCGGGTTATACCACCAACCTGCCCCTGGATGTGCTGCTGGACGATGACGTGCTGCTGGCCTGGAAGTACAACGGCGCGCCGCTGGAGCCGGAGCACGGCTATCCGCTGCGGCTGGTGGTGCCCAAGCGCTATTTCTGGAAGAGCGCCAAGTGGGTGCGCGGCCTGGAATTCAGCGCCGAGGATCGGCCCGGCTTCTGGGAGCGGGCCGGGTACCACAACGAAGGCGACCCATTCAAAGAGGAACGGACGCAGCCCCGCTAGCCCTCCCGAACCAGGACCATGCCCCAAATAGAAGGCGCCGCGCCCGGAGATTCCGGAACGCGGCGCCAGCGTACCTGCGGAAAGCGGCTGGTTTTCACACGCTGCGACCAACAGCTCAGGACCAGTCTGGCCGGAGAGCGGCTCTTCCGCTGAGATACCGATCGATTGCCATGGCGGAGATCACGCCGTCCGCCGCGGCCACCACCGCCTGCTTGATGTGATTACACAGCAGGTCGCCAATCGCGAACACGCCGGGCACCGGCGTCTGGTACTGCCCATCGACCACCAGGCAGCCGCCCTCGGTCGTCGGGAGCTGGCCCTGCAGGAAATCCGTGATGGGCTTGTTGCCCTGCAGGTACACGAATGCTCCTCGCACCGGCAGAATCGTCTCCTCACCCTCGCGCGGCGCGATCCGCACCCCGGTGACGAGCTGATCGCCCAGAATTTCGCGCAGGCGGGTGGCGTAATGCACCTCGATGACTGGATTGGCCTCCACCTTACGGGCTTCCTCGGCCTCGACCTTCAGGTCGGGCGTCTGGACCAGCAGGTGCACCTTGCTGGCGAATTTGGCCAGGTGGAACGCCTCCTCGACTGCCTCGTCGTTGTTCCCGGCGACGGCCACTTCCAATCCCTGGAAGAACGCCCCGTCACAGGTCGCGCAGTAGCTCACCCCACGCCCCAGGAATTCCTCCTCGCCCTGCACGCCCCTGGCGCGGCCCATCGAGCCGGTCGCCAGGATAACGGCGCGGGCGGTATACGTCCCGCCGCTGGCGAAGATCACCTTGGGATCGCTGCTCAGATCGACCGAGAGCACCTTGTCCTGCCTGAACTCCGCGCCGAAGGCCATCGCCTGCTCGCGCATCGTCTGAAGCAGATCGGCCCCGCTGATCTCGCCCGGCACGCCGGGATAGTTGGCGATCTTGTGGGTCAGGCCCAGCGCCCCGGCGGTCAGGCCCTTGTCGATGACCAGGGTGCTCAGTTTGGCGCGGGCGGTATATATCGCGGCGGAAGCGCCACCGGGGCCGCCGCCGATGATGATCACGTCGTAGTGACTCGCGGTGCTTTCATTCTGGGATGGAGTCAGGCTAAAGCTCACCATCAACATCCTCGCTTCAAACGGTATCGTCGCTGTTCTTGCCATTTGGATGCAAGCCTCGCCGTGACGTTACCTGACCGGCGCGATTCTGACGCACCTCCTACAAATCGCTGAGCCGCACTGGCAACCGGCCCAAACGTAAGACGCCGTAACTCCGCCGCGTCGAGACTCACAAGAGATTTGGGCAAGCGGCCCATTGACAGCCGCCGGAGATGCCGCTACAGTTAAAGTGTTGTCGGTAAGAGACAGGGTCATCCTATGTCACACGTTTGCACATGTCTGAAGCGGGGCCGCTAGCTACTCCCTTCAGACAGTGAACGAGGACCGGAATCATCCTCCGGCCAGCAGGCAGAGAAGAGAGAGTGGCAGCGTCCCCGCGGCGATGGCTTGCACCCATCGCCTGAAGTTTGTCCGGGGACCGGATCGCCGCTCTTTTGTTTTGCCTGTTGGCCGTTTTGTTGCCTGTGAGGATGACCATGACCATCACCCTAAGAAACCTGACGTTCGCGGTCAGACCCCAGACCGCGAGGTGGGCAACACCCCCCTGATCGGCTTCCGGCGGATCACCGCCCACCTGCCCGCCAATGTCGCCATCTACGCCAAAGCCGAATGGCACAATCCGGGCGGCAGCGTGAAAGACCGCGCCGCGCTCAATATCATCCGCACCGCCGAGGAACGCGGCCTGCTCACCCCCGGCAAGACCATTCTGGACAGCACCAGCGGCAATACCGGGATCGCCCTTGCCATGTTCGGCGCGGTGCGCGGTTACCCGGTCCGGCTGTTCCTGCCGGAGAACGCCAGCCCGGAGCGGATCCAAATTCTGCGCGCCTACGGCGCGGAGCTGAGCCTGACCGACCCGCTGGCCGGCGCGGACGGCGCGCTGGTCGCCGCCCGCGCCCTGGCTGCCGCCGAGCCGGATCGCTACTTCTATGCCGACCAGTACAACAACCCGGCCAACTGGCAGGCCCATTACCACGGCACAGCGCTGGAAATCTGGGAGCAGACCTGCAAACAAGTCACCCACTTCGTCGCCGTCCTGGGCACCAGCGGCACGTTTGTCGGCACGGCCCGCCGTCTGAAGGAACTCAACCCGGCCCTTCAGGCCATCTCGCTCCAGCCCGATTCTCCGTTCAACGGCCTGGAAGGCATGAAGCACATGCCGACCGCCATCCGGCCCGGCATCTACGACCCGCGTCTGGCCGACGCCAACCTGGGAATCGGCACCGAGGCGGCCTATGCCATGCTGCGCCGCCTGGCCCGCGAAGAGGGCCTTCTGGTCGGGATCAGCAGCGGGGCGGCCCTGACCGGCGCGTTGCAGATCGCCGAGGCGCGGGCCGCCGCAGGGCAGGCCGCGACGATCGTGACCATCTTCGCGGACAGCGGCTTCAAGTACCTGTCCGGCGCGGCTTACCGCTGAACTGGACATGAGCGGCGTGGGTGCGCTAGACTGGTGAGTCGTTCAGCCTGTGTCCAAAGGAGCGCAAGCCCATGGAATGGTACAACGAGCCACCGGAATGGACGGCCGAGAACGGCCGGATCACGGTCAAATCGGCCGGTAAAACGGACTTCTGGCGCAAGACTCACTACGGCGGAGTCCGCGACAGCGGCCATTTCTATTACGAAGCGGTCACGGGAGACTTCGAGGCGGAAGTCACGATCCAGGGCGAGTATGCCGTTCTCTACGACCAGGCCGGGCTGATGGTCCGCGAGAACGAGTCCACCTGGCTCAAGTGCGGAATCGAGCTGCTCAACGGCGTGCAGCAGGCCAGCGTGGTGGTGACGCGCGATTTCTCCGACTGGTCGGTGATCCCGCTCGATCCGCCGCCCGCGACCATTCGCTTCCTGATCCGGCGGCACGGCGGCACGGTTGAGGTCAGCTACGCCCTGCCCGGCGGCGAGTTCCATCTCCAGCGCCAGGCCACCCTCAGCGCCACGGCCACGCTCCAGGTCGGGATCATGTGCTGCGCGCCGACCGGCGACGGCTTCACGGCCCGTTTCGAGGGGCTGCGCATCGCCCCCGTGCGTTAGGCCAGAGCAACCCTGCGGCCCCGCCTTCCGGCCGCATTCCGGCAAAGAAAACCGGGCGCAGGTCTTCTGCGCCCGGTTCGCGTTTTCACCACTCACCACCAACCACCCACCAATAACCAGTGACCGCCCTATCCCACCCAACGCTCCGTGACCTTGAAGCCGCGCTCGCGGATTTTCTCCATGAAGCGAGTGGAGGTAACGGCCTTCTCCATCGGCCAGACTCCCGGCCCGACCTCGCCGCGCGCGATCAGCTCGCACATAATCGCCGCGTGCCAGCCGGTCAGGCGTTCCATGCCGGTGAAGCCGGTCACCGCGTCGTAACCATCGACAATGTCCACCTCGAAGACCAGATCGCGCCCGTCGCGCGCGCCGATGCCCTGGGCGCGCATCACGCAGATGTCGACCACCCGCTCGACCTCGACCTGAGGGCCGAGCAGGGCATGGTAGAACTCGCGCGGGCTGATCCGCACCGTGCCGGGGATCAGCTCGATCGGCTCTTCCTCGAACAGGCCCAGGTCCTTGAAGGCCCGGAACTGGGCGAAGTGGCCCGGATAGCGGCAAATCTTGTTTTCGTAAACCTGGAACTGGCCTTCGTAGGTATAGGGCACGGTGGACGTGCCGCCGGACGCGACGAAGGCTTCCAGCTTGCCCAACCCCTCGAACTCGATCTCCTCCAGCTCCGTGAAGGTCTCGACCAGGGTAATCTTGCCATCCCGCAGGAAGACGGCCTGGCCGGAATACTCGTTGGTCAGCCCGTTGATGTGGAACGAGCACTGGTAGCCCCAGGGCTTGGGCGGATCGACCGGCAGGCCGCCGTCCCAGATGCGCACTTCGCGCGGGGTCGCGCCCTCGGCGGCCAGCTTCTCCGCCGTGTACAGGCCCATCGTGTTATTGAGACCCGGCCCCATCCCGCAGTCCGGCACGATCGCCACTCCACACGCGCGCGCCTCGCCATCCATCTTGAGCTGGTTGAGCACGGTCTGGGTGTGCCCGCCCAGGTCGACCATATGCGTGCCGGCCTGGATCGCGGCCTGGGTGCAGGCCGGGATGAACCGATAGGGAACCGCGCACAGATAGACGTCCACCGGCCCCAGAAAATCGACCAGGGCATCGAAGTCGCGCGCGTCAAGCTGCACGCCGGAAGCCACCTCGCGGCCCACCAGCCGGTTGATCCGCTCCGCGGCCTTGCGCGCCACGCCGCCGTCCGCATCCGCCAGGACAACGCGCCCGCCCCCTCCGCGCTGGATCATGTCATACGCTGCGGCCGTGCCCTGCCGCCCGGCTCCCACCACGGCATAGTTGATTGGTTCGGTCATGTGCCACCTTCTGCCCGATCACAAGAAGCGCAATAGGGTCCCTATTGTGAACCGAAAAGGGGAAGAAAACCAACCTTTCGCGGGAGGATTCGCGCTTATTCCGCCGCAGGCATGCCGTTCAGGGTGCCGATGTACGTCGCCGCCGCGACCTGCCGAATCTCGCCCGTCGCGACATTGAGCTTCCAGGTGCCATCCTGGCGCGGATTGACCAGCAGGACGCCGCTGTTGGCCTCCGTCCAGCGTACCGGCAGGAGGGGGGCCAGAATCGGGCTGACCAGCGCCGCGCGCTGCCGGGCGGCGTCCACGTCCATCACGGCCAGCATGAAGCGCTCGCGCCCACTTCCCGCGCTGTCGATGGTCAGGTTGTTGGCCAGGCTGTAGATCACGTGCTTCCCATCCGGAGAGACCAGGGCCGCGCCCGCCGCCTGATAGGTCGTGTCGAGCGTCGGGGCGAACCGGTCGACCCGCGCGGCCAGATCCCAGACGCGAACGTCGTAACCGCCGCCGGAGCCAACCTGTTCCAGCCGGGCGAAGGTATTGCCATCCGGCGAAAACGCCGCGCCGCAGTAACAGTTCGGCTCAAAAGGCAGCAGTTCCGGGGACATCACCCCGGCCTGGGTGTTCAACCGGTAGATCGAGGCATAGGCGGGATAAAAGGAGAAACCCGCCACGCCCTGCGGCTGGCGGTCGAAGAAGAACACGCGCGCGTTGGTCAGGGCGATCGGGACCGCCCGCACAAAGGCATCCGGCCCATCGGTCAGGATGATCTGGGGCTGGGTGCCATCCCAGCGGGCCAGGGTCGTCACGCTTTGGAGCTGCCCGTCGGCCTGGCGGTTGGTGAGCATCCAGGCGATCCACTGACCGTCCGGGGAAACCACCCAGTCGATGCGCTCCGTCTCCGGTGCGGGCTGGATGAAGGGATGGTGCTCCGTCCGGCCGTCCGGCCACAGGCGGTACAGCGCCCGCGTGTCCGGGTCTTCGTACAAAACATATTCGCCAACCAGGGTGAAGCGTTCGCCGCGCACGTCGGCGCTGAGCACGTCCCCGGTCACCATCCGGATGAAGTACACCCGCGCCAACCCGGCCTGCCCATCCGGCGGAGCCAGCATCACGTACACTTCCACCGGATCGGAAAGGGTCTGCTGCGCCCGGACGGCCGCCCCACCCCCACCCCAGACGGCCAGACCGGCCGCCACGATCAACCAGACAAACCGGCGCCAGCCAATGCGCTCATTCCGCATGGGATGAAATCTTCTCCTCGCGCAGCAATCGAACCGCTTCCACGACCTGCGGGAGTATCTCCCCGGAAGGCCCTTCCAGCCAGACGTCCGCGATCGCCGTGATTCCGCTGCGATTGGGATTGACGTCGATCAGGTGCGCGCCGAATTCCTTGGCCAGGTAAGGCAGGCTGGCGGCGGGCTGCACGATCCCCGACGTGCCCACCACCAGCAGCACGTCCGCCTGGCGGCATTCCCCCACGGCCCGGTCGATCAGTTCCGGGGGCAGCATCTCGCCGAACCAGACTACGTCCGGCCGCGCCCAGCGCCCGCAGAACAGGCAGCGCGGCACGCCATCGTCCGGGAAGCCCGGCTCCATTTCTTCCTCGGTGAGGTAAGTCGGATCGCCCAGGCAGTCGAAGAAGCAGCGATTGCGCATCAGCGTGCCATGAATCGGCACGACGTCGGTGCTGCCCGCCCGCTGGTGCAGGTCGTCGATGTTCTGCGTCACCAGCACCACCTGGGGCAGCAGCCGCTCAAGCTGGGCCAGCGCGACGTGGCCCGGATTGGGCTGCGCCTGGCGGCACAGATCGCGCAGGTGTTCGTGCCACCGCCAGGACGCGACCGGATCGGCCAGGAAGCCGGTGATGCTGGCGACCTGCATCGGGTCGTACTGGCTCCATAACCCCTCGCCCTTCTCGCGGAAGGTCGGCACGCCGCTTTCACGGCTGACCCCCGCGCCGGTCAGCACGACCAGCCGCCGGCAGCGCTCGATCAGGATGGCCGCCTGCCGGATTCGTTCGGAACTGTTCACGATGTCCCCTCTTTCACGCCAGTTGTTCGCCGACCGCCTGGACGAGCCGTGGCAGCACCTCGCCCGAAGGCCCGGCCAGCCAAATCGCTGCGGTCGGCGTAATCTCACTCCGGCTCGGATTGACTTCGATCACGGCGGCCCCACACCGTGCGGCGAGGAACGGTAGGCTGGCCGCGGGCTGCACGACGCCGGACGTGCCCACCACCAGCATCACCTTCGCCGATTGAGCCAGCCGCGTGGCGCGTGCCAGAGCGTCGCGCGGCAGCATCTCCCCAAACCAGACCACGTCCGGCCGCACCCAGGCCCCGCAATGCGGGCAGCGCGGCGGCCCCTGCGCCGGATCGAACCCGGCCAGCCCGGCCACGTCGATCAGGGTCGGCTCGCCCAGGCAGGCCGCGAAACACTTGCTGCGCATGATCGCCCCATGCAGGGGGATGATGTCCGTGCTGCCGGCCCGCTGGTGCAGGTCGTCCACATTCTGGGTGACAATCACCACCCGCAGCCAGCGCTCCAGTTCGGCCAGCGCCACGTGCCCCGGATTGGGTTGGGCCTGGCGCACCAGGCCGCGCCGGTATTCGTACCAGTCCCAGACCAGCCGGGGATCGCGTTCGAACGCGGCGGCGGTGGCGAGCTGCTCCGGATCGTAGCGCGCCCACAGGCCGTCCAGGGCGTCCCGGAAGGTCGGCACGCCGCTTTCCTTGCTGACTCCGGCCCCGGTCAGCACCACGATCTCGCGCTGCCGCGCCAGCAGGGACGCGGCGGAATGAATTTGATCCAGCACCGAATCCCCCTCTCGTGTAGAACCAGCCCCAGAGACTATTCTATCATGGGCGCCTGTCCCGGAACCTCAAATATGAACGCATATTTAGTAAATTCCGTGTGAATCTCTTACTGGTATAAGAAGTCCATCAGAACGCCTCCGGCCTCTTGTCCGCGCAGCAAGACCCCCACTATACTGAACATACGCTTTCCGAAGACTCCTGTCGCGGGACGCCCGGACGGTGAGTGCGCTGCGGAAGGCGGCGTTCGAATGAGTGTAAGGAGTACCTTACCATGACCGATTTGACATCGGCCCAATCCACGCTGGAAGCCTACAGCCAGGCGCTGCAGGCCGTTGTGCGGGTTGCCGGCCCGGCGGTGGTGCGCGTACAGGCCACCCGGGGCGGCGGTCGAGGCGGAGGCTGGCGGCATGGCCGCGCGCGCTCCGATCATGGCTCCGGCGTCATCGTCGACGCGGCGGCGGGCCACATCGTCACCAGTTTCCATGTCGTGCGCGGCTCCGGGGAAGTCCTCGTCCACCTCTCGGATGGCACCCCGCTGCGCGGCGAAGTCATCGGGGCAGACGGCGACGTCGATCTGGCCGTCGTCAAAGTCCAGGCCGAAAATCTGACCGCCGCCGCCTGGGGCGACTCGGGTGCGCTCAATCCCGGCAGTCTGGTGCTGGCCCTGGGCAACCCCGACGGGGATAGCGTGGTCGCCACCAGCGGCATCGTGAGCGCCCTCAACCGCGCCCTGCGCGGCCCGTCCGGACGGCTGATGGAAAACCTGATCCAGACGGATACCATCTTCAACCCAGGGATGAGCGGCGGCCCGCTGATCAACGTTCGCGGCGAGGTCGTCGGCATCAACACGGCCAGCCTGATCGAGGCCCAGGGCATCAACCTGGCGATCGCCAGCGCGGCCGCCCGCAAGCTCACCCAGGACCTGATCCAACACGGCCGGGTGCAGCGCCCACGCCTGGGCATCGCCGGGGAGCGCCAGCGTCTGTATGAAGGACTGGTCAAACACCACCAGCTTTCCCAGACGCACGGCGTCTTCCTCCAGGAAGTCCAGGAGGGCAGTCCGGCCAGCCGGGGCGGCCTCCGCCAGGGGGATATCCTGATCGGCGTGGAGGGTGAAGCAGTTGAAGGGCTGGACGACCTGCACCGCATCCTGAGCATGCATCAGGTGGGCGACTCGCTCGCGATCCGCCTGCTGCGCGACCTCGATCTGCTGGAAGTCACGGTCACGCTCACCCCGCCGGAGAATCAGGTCGCTTAACCTCTCGTCGATTGAAGAGCCGCTCCGCCGGGTTGCCTGGCGGAGCGGCCAACATAAATCGAACCGCCAAAACGCCAAGAGCGCCAAGGAAAAACACGGAGAAAAGCAAAACAGGGAAAGATTTGTCCTTGCGCTGCATAAGACACGCGGAAAAGCGTCGAGAGTCCTGTTTTCCCCTCTGCGTTCTCTGCGTCCACGGTGGTGAGATGCTTTTCGGTCCAATGCAATCGCTCTGCGACCCGGCGGAGCGGCCTTGTTTCTGCCAGCCAGACAGTGTAAAACATGGGAACACATCGCCCCCTCCCTTGGGGGATCAGCCCGGCAGGCAGAAGAGGCCAACCATGCAACCTTCTCTCTCCGATCGCGTTGCCCTGGTGACCGGCGCGGCCCATCGGGTCGGCAAGGCCATTGCCCTGGCCCTGGCCGCCGAAGGCGTCCATCTGGTGATTCACTACCACGGCGCGGCGGAAGCCGCCCAGGAGACCGTGCGCGACGTCAAGAGCCACGGCGTCGACGCCTTCACCTTCCAGGCCGACCAATCCGACCCGCGCCAGGTGAATGCCCTGTTCGATGCCGTCCGCGAGCACTATGGCCGCCTGGACATCCTGGTCAACAGCGCCAATATGTTCAAGAAGGCAGACTTTCTGTCCCTCACCTACGAGGACTGGCAGCGGGTAATCGACGTCAACCTGACCGGGCCGTTCCTGGTCAGCCAGGCCGCTGCCCGCCTGATGCTGGCAGAGACCGGGCGCGACAAGGTGATCGTCAATATCCTGGACAACAGCGCCCTGCAACCCTGGCCCGGCCTGCCGCATCACAGCGTCGCCAAGGCGGGTCTCCTGATGCTGGCCCAGGTCATGGCCCGCCGGCTAGGCCCCCAGATCCGGGTCAACAGCGTCTCGCCCGGCCCGGTGCTCAAGACGGAAGCCGGCAGCGACGCGCATTGGGCCAGACTGGCGGCCCGGTTGCCGCTTCAGCGCGCCGGAAGTCCGGAGGATGTCGGCCGGGCGGTCGTCTTTCTGGCCCGCGAGGACTTCATCACCGGGGCGATTCTGAACGTCGATGGGGGTGAGTTGCTGGTCGACTCCGGGGCCGACGTGAGCTGAGGGGAGACACGCGATGACCGACACGCGCCGGGAAACCACGCTCAAGAGACTGGCGAACGAGGGGCTGAAGACGATGAACTTCTTCCGGAGCCTGCCCCCTGAAGACCTGGAGCGCCAGATTTACACGGCCGGGACGGGCTGGCGCGCGAACCAGATTCTATGCCACCTGCTCAGCGCCGAACAGGCTTTTCACCACCTGATCAGCGATATCCTGCTGGGCGGCCCCGGCGCGCCGGAGGACATGGACATCGACGCCTTCAACGAGGAAAACATGCGGGCCATGCAGTGCGACGACGTGGAGGCCGTCCTGAAAGCCTTCGCCCAGGCGCGGATCACCACGATCGACATCGTGCGCAAGATGCGCCCGGCTGATTTCGACCGCCAGGGACGCCACCCCTTCCTGGGGATCGCCAGCCTGGAAGCCATGCTTAAGCTGATCTACCGCCACGCCATGATCCACCAGCGGGATATCCGCCGCGTCCTCGAGCAGGGCGCGCCCATCGGCCCGCCGCCCGATCCCCAGGCGTGAAGGCCGCGAACGGCGGCAAAGCGGCAAGCGTCAATGCGAAAAGCGCAGCCCAGGCGCGGATCGCCCTGCCGGTATGGGCCGCCAGCGGCACACAAAGGGGATGGAAATCAAGCCTGTCTGCGTTTGCCTTTGGCCGACCACTGATTGCTGACCGCTGACCGCTGTCTTCCAAGGAGCCACTTCGTTGAACGACCATCGCCGCCCGTGGATCGTGCTGCTTGTGATAAGCCTGCTGCTGGCCGGATGCGGCTCGCGCCCGGCCGGAGAAGCCGGTCTCCCCACCCGCCCGCCGGATGCCGCGACCGCTACCCTCCTGCACGTCTACCCCACCCGCTCGCGGGTCGGCTTCACCGCCCAGGCCTTGGGCGAGCGCGTGCAGGTGGAAGGCACCTATGGCATCCAGGGCGGCAGCGTGACCCTGACGCCGGAAGACGATCAGCTTCGCATCCGGGCCTATCTGGAGATCGACACCCCCAGCGTCACCGTGGGCAGCGCCGTGATCGACGAGGCGCTCCGGCTCGGCATGGAAACGGACGCCTATCCGGTCGCCATCTTCGACGCGACCTCGATTGAACTGGTTCCGGTCACGGAAGAGGAGGTCTTCTTCACCCTGGACGGCACGCTGACCCTGCACGGCCAGACCCGCCCGGTGCGCATGAGCGTCGGCCCGGCGACCGTTATCCGCAACCACCTTGAATCGGCCAGCCAGATGACCTTCAACCTGACCGATTTTGGCATCAGCCTGCCGGAAGCGGTGGTCAGCGGCACGATCGCGCTGGACGTGCACCTGAGCGCCGACCTCACCCCGCCGCCCACCCCCACGCCAACCGGCGAAGGGACCGGCCGATCGACCTAACGGCGCTTGCGATCCGGGAAGCCGTAGCGCCCGACCAGCGGCACGAACATCACCGGCACCAGCCGCTCGACCTCCCACGCATCGTCGATCCGGATCACGCGCTCCAGCACCTGGCCGTCCCGGCCGCCCACGGGCAGGACCAGCCGCCCGCCGCTGCGCAGTTGGAGCTTGAGCGGGCCGGGGATGGTGGGGGCCGCCGCCGCGGCCAGAATCCCATCGAACGGGGCCATGTCGGGCAGACCCTGGCTGCCATCGCCCACGTAAACTTCGACGTTGGTATAGCCCAGGTCAGCCAGCCGCCTGCCGGCCTGCTCGGCCAAAAAGGGGTCTCGCTCCAGGCTGAAGACCTGCTGGCACAGCTCGGCCAGGATCGCGGTCTGGTAGCCCGACCCTGTGCCGATCTCCAGCACGAGATCGGTCTCGGCGGGAGCAAGCACCTGGGTCATCAGCGCCACGATGTACGGCTGCGAAATCGTCTGATCGTTGCCGATCGGCAGGGGGCCATCCCGATAAGCCAGGTGCTGCAAATCGGACGGCACGAACAGATGGCGCGGCACCTTGCGCATGGCCGCCAGCACCCGGGGATGGCTGATATCCCGCGCCTCAAGCTGCTCGACGACCATCTGCTCGCGCAGCGCCGCGTCATCCATCATGCTTGCTCCGGCTAATCCGAGGGAACGCTACCCCAAGTATAGCATCAGAGCAGGCCGCCCGGCGTGAGAAAAGAAGCGGGAGCGCGTCCGCGCCCCCGCTTGCGTGGAAACGACCTCAGGGGGTCACTTCCGGCAGTGCGTCAAAGCTGCCCGAATACGCGCCGATCCAGGAGGCCACCCAGCCTTGCTGCCCGTTGTATTCGACCAGAGTCCAGTTGCGATCCGGGCTTCGACCCAGCACCGCGACAGGCGTCCCGGCGGGGATCACGCTCAGCGTGCGGCCATAGACTGTCGCCCGCAAGCGCAGATTCGCGTCGGAAACCAGCGTGATCCCGGTCGGGCTGGCGGGCGAAGCCGGGGCGGCCGGTTCCGGGCTGGCTGGCTCGACGGCGGCCGCGCTTTCTACCTCAGGCTCGTCCGAAGCGGGCGCGCCGGATGCCAGACCCAGGTAGGCCTCGTCCAGCGCCACGTCGTTGTGCACGACGGGGAACGTCTGCTCGCTCCATACGAAGACTGTCAGCGACCGGCTGCTGGCGACCGCGTCCACGGAGAGCACGCGCCAGGTATCGTAGAAGGTGGCAAACGGCGACCAGACGACACTGGACGCATAGGGATTCGTCCCGCCGGCCGGATCGATCCCGACCCGCACGCGAGCGTCGCCCGGCACCGCGCTGCGCTGCGTATTCTCCTCGTTGCTGGACCAGATGTAGGCGGCGATGCTGAAGCGGTAGGTCTGGCCCGGCGTGGCGGTAGCCACCCGCTGCAACAGACCGGCCTGGTGGGTGCCAAATGAGGTAAAGAACTGCTGGGCCGCGCTCCCGTTGTAGGAATAACTGGCCGGGCGATATTCCGGACGGCGATAACGCCAGCCGGGATCGCCGGCCGCCTGG
>JARKOQ010000142.1 GCA_029976005.1 Aggregatilineales bacterium
CGCCAGCACCACGACCAGGGCCGCGAACTTCTCCAGGATGAGCTGCCAGCGCTTGAGCGGCGTGCTGAGCAGCAGGTCGAGCGTGCCGCGATCTTCCTCGGCGGCGGTGATCCCCAGGCCGTAGATCACGGCCAGGATGGCAAAGATCAGCGGCGCGAACAGAAAGAAATACGTTCCCAGCATGCCGCCCGGCGAGGTGAACTCGGCTGCGTCAAAATTGCCCAGGAAGGCCTTCATGATCGGATTCTCGAACAGTTCGCTGAAGTTGCTGAACTGCTGCAGGGTTGGATAAATCACGATCACGTACAGGGCATACACCGCCATCCCGATGCCCCAGCCCAGGATCGTCCGGCGGGAATCGGTCAGTACTCTGCGAAATACCACGCCGTTCATGGTCACTTCTCCCCGTAATACTCGAGGAAGATTTCTTCCAGGCTCGGCTCTTCGTACATGAGGTCGATCACGTGATACTGGGCGGCGGTCTTGATCACTGGGTCCAGCTCGCCCGTGACGCGGAAGCGGATCGAGCCGTTGGTGCTGGTCACGTCCGTCACGCCTTCCAGGCGCTCGAACAGCGCCGGATCGGCGTGGTTGGCGACCTTGAGCGTCATCCAGCGGAAGCGCACCTGCTTGAGGGCCGCAATGCGCTCCACGGCCTGCAACTTGCCGCCGCGCAGGATGCCCACCCGGTCGCAGATCGCCTCGACTTCCGGCAGGTTGTGCGAGGAGAGGAAGACCGTCCGGCCCTGGGCGCTGACCTCACGCATGAGTTGGTGGAAGGTTTGCTGCACCAACGGGTCGAGGCCGTTGGTCGGCTCGTCGAGGATCAACAGATCGGGCTTGTGCATCAGGGCCTGGATCAGGCCCAGCTTGCGCTTCATGCCGCTGGAGCAGGCCTTGACCTTGCGGGTCATGTCCATGTCCAGGCGTTCGGCCAGCTCGCCGACGTACTTGCGGTCCACACCCCCACGCAGCCCGCCCAGGTAGTCGACGACTTCCCAGCCGGTCATGTGATTCCACAGGGCCAGCTCACCGGGCAGGTTGCCGATCCGCTCGTGGACCTTGACGCTGTCCTTGTTGGCGTCCAGGCCGAAGATGGTGGCGCTCCCGGCGGTGGGCCGGATCAGGTCGAGCAGGGTCCGGATGGTCGTGGTTTTGCCCGCGCCATTGGGGCCGAGATACCCAAAAATCTCCCCCTGGACGACATCCAGGTGCAGATCGTTGAGCGCCTGAACCTTGCCATAATGCTTGGTCAGGCCGTTGATGTGTACGACAACGTTTTGAGTCGCGTTCATAGAACTTCCCCCGGATCAAAACTACATACGGACCGCCTGTTTTAGGTCGACCTAAAAACCCTCAGGCATACTCGCATTGTAGCACAATCCACGCCGAAGTCCGCCCCCCACAAATTGGGGGAGACGCCGCCCAAATCCTGTTTCAGGCCCCATATATGGGAAATGTCCACCGGCAGTCTTCAATGTGTAGATACCGACAGGTTCTCTGATATTTGTTTGTATCCAGTCCTTCGTATGGTTCCAGTTAGGAGATAAAAGGACCTGTTAATCTACTTGAAAGGATCATAATCTACTATCAATGATAGGTGTCGGAATCACCCAGAATACCGGCCGCCCTCGATGTATTCAATCGGTTTCGAAAGCGCGGTCCCCTTCCCCCTTGCTGCCTCCCGCGTCGTTCCTCTGTCGACGTGTCATCTAGCTCGTCCTGAACGTTCTACTAATGGGGGCAACCTTATGTCACGGTGTAGACACTGCAACCTGCCTGAGGAATACCCTGGCATCTCATTTGATTTGGATGGCGTATGCATCTTCTGCAGAACATACATTCCGCAGGCTCAGCAAATGTGGGGGAGTCAATCGGAGATCCTCTACCTAGGTCACCTTTTCAAGGACAGCAATCCGGGAGGATATGATTGTCTGGTCGCGATCAGTGGAGGACGAGACAGTTCCTTTGCGGCCTACTATGCGGTCAAGCAGATGGATCTCAAGGTGCTAGGTTACACCCTGGACAACGGATTCATGCCGGAGGAAACCAAGCGCAATGTACGAAGGATTATCGACATTCTAGGCATCGATCATGTCTACCACACGCCTGGTTCGATGAAACGCTACACGCCACACCTGATCAGGGCATGGATAGCCGCCCCATCCCCAGCGGCAATTCCTTTGTTCTGCACCGGTTGTCGTTCGGGCTATGAAAGTGGCATTCGCGAGATCGCCCGCCAGCATCACATCAGATTTGTGATTACCGGCGCGGGTGAGCCTCAGGAGTCATTCGCCGAGCGGTTGCTGGCCGGAGACAGTCGGGGGGGCATCATCAGTCGCAAAGACCTGATGCAGGGTTTCATTCGTGAGATCATGCATAATCCGCGCTACCTCCTCAATCCCCGCTGCCTGGGAATGATGGCCGAAGAATTCCGGCATCGTTACCGATTGCGGGGTAAGCCCTCCTACGAGACGGCACCCGTCTTCCGTTACCTAGCATGGAATGAAGAACTGCTGATGGATGTGATTACGAACAAGCTCGACTGGAAAGCGGGAGACCACACAAGCTCAAGCTGGCGTTCGGATTGCCAGATTCACGTCATTCGCCAGTATCTGTACCGCGAGATGCTAGGCTTTACCAAAAACGACGATATGCTGGCTTGCCTGATCCGCGAGGGTCACATCAGCCGGGAGGAAGCGATCCAGCGGTTGGAAAGCGAAAACCAGATCTCCGAGGATTACCTGACTGAGGTGCTGGCCGGGATGGGACTGGACTTCCAAGATCTAAAAGCCGCGGTGGAGCACTACAAAGCCCGCAATCCTCGACCAACCGGGGCCACGCTCGCGAAACCCGCCCTGCAGGACTGAAGCGACCGGACCAAGTTGGCCTACCTTGAGCCGATCACCCGCATCTCACCGTCGCCCCACGCCGACAAGGTGGACGGCGGCTGAGGGGGGCAGCAGGGCCGTGAGGCGGCGCATCAGCCAGAAGAGGGGATCGTTGAAGGCCAGGTAGGTCGGGTCGTCGATCAGGCGCAGCGTCTCCAGCGTCAGGCCGGAGGCGCGGCACAGGGCCTCCAACTGGCGGCGCGTGTTGGCGCGGTACACCACGGGGAAGGTATCGGCCTCGGCCCGGCCGTACAGGCGCGGCACGAGCGTGGCTTGCAGGGGATGCAGGGCGCGGTTCAGCAGCGCGATCGGGCTGTTCCGGTTGGGAGCCAGGAAGATGAAGACCCCGCCCGGCCGCAGTACGCGCGCCACCTCCCGGAAGGTGCGCGCCGGGTCGGGCAGATGCTCCAGCACCCAGGCCGAGATGACCACGTCCACCGACCCCGCCGCCAGCGGGATGGCGTCCGCCGGGGCGACCGCCCGCGCCAGGTCCGGCAGGCGGTGCTCGACCAGCGAGGCCCAGTCCGGATCGATCCCGGCCGCCCAGTGCGGCACGTCGATCAACTGCTCCAGCGCCCCGCCCCGCCCGCAGCCCAGATCGAGGAGACGCACCGGGACGAGTCCCGCCGGTTCATGGGCCGCCGACTGGTGGGCGATCTCGGCGCGGATCAACGCCTCGTAGACGGCCGTGGCCGGCTCCCAGCCGGGCTTGAGAGCCGCGTAACGGGCGCGGTAGGCGTTCTGGCGTTCCAGGGTCAGGGGCATCGGGTTTCCCTCGCAGTCAGACGACGCATCGCTAATTCTAACCGCCCCGTGGCCGGACTCAAAAGGTGGATCGGTTGGCGGTTTGGGGTTCGTGGTTGGTGGTCAAGGCGTCATGCTCGCAGCGTGGCACAACCTGCCTGACCACCCACCCCAAACCACGAACCCCCTTTACAATAGAATCAGGATCCACCGTCCAGAGAAGGGAAACCGCCATGCCCGTCGAAACCTTCCGCGCCGTGCTGCTGGAACAATCCGCCGAGGGCCAGGTCGAAGCCAGTTTCCGCGACCTGCCCGTGGCCGATCTGCCCGAAGGCGAGGTCCTGGTCCAGGTGGCCTACTCCAGCCTCAATTACAAGGACGGCCTGGCGATCACCGGCAAGGCCCCCATCGCACGGCGTTACCCGATGGTGGCCGGAATCGACCTGGCCGGGACGGTGATCGAATCGAGCGTGCCGGAATTCCGCCCCGGCGACCGGGTGATCGGCACCGGCAACGAACTGGGTGAGCGCCATTGGGGCGGCTACGCCGGGCTGGCCCGTGTGCGGGCCGGATGGCTGGTGCCCTGCCCGCCGGAATTCACCCTCCAGCAGGCGATGGGCATCGGCACGGCCGGGTTCACGGCCATGCAGGCCGTGCTGGCCCTGGAAGCGCACGAGATCACCCCCGCCTCCGGCGAGATCGTCGTCACCGGGGCGGGTGGCGGCGTGGGGAGCCTGGCCGTGGCGATCCTGGCCCAGCTTGGCTATACCGTCGCCGCGGTGACCGGCCGCCCTCAGCTCGCCGAGCGACTGCGCTGGCTGGGGGCGGCTTCGATCCTGGAGCGGGCCGAGCTGGCCGAGCCGCGCCGTCCGCTGGACAAGGCCCGCTGGGCCGGGGCGGTGGACAGCGTCGGCGGCGGGCCGCTGGCCGCGATCCTCAGCCAGACTCAGCCCGGCGGCAGCGTGGCCGCCTGCGGTCTGGCCGCCAGCCCGGAGCTGCATACGACCGTCTACCCGTTCATCCTACGCGGCGTGAACCTGCTCGGCATCTATTCGGTGATCCTCCCCCCGGAGGAGCGCGCCCGCATCTGGGGCCGGCTGGTCACGGACCTGCCCCTGGCCAAACTGGAGACGCTGATGGCCGTCGCGCCGCTGAGCGCGATCTTCGACCTCGCAGCGCGGATCGTGGCCGGGCAGATCGCGGGCCGGGTGGTGATCGACGTCTCGGCGTGAAGGACAGCGGTCAGCTTTCGGCGGTCGGCGAAAACACATTGGGCGTGACATTGCTCGGCGAGGGTGATGCAACGTTCCAATGCAATACGGATGGCGGCTTGCGACCAGGGGTGATCGGCGATTGACACGCGTCAGGCTCCAAGCCTGACGCTGAGGAAATAAGCCCGCTGAAGGGGCTCAAAGCGACCCTGTTTTCCAGCCCCTTCAGCGAGCTTCCATTCCTCCAGCGGGATGCTTTGAGCATCCAGCGATCGGGCAGCCGATCTCCTACAGCACGATAATAGCCTGCCGCTTCGACGCTTTTTCTTGTCTCTTGCCACCTGCCTCCTGCCTCCGCCGTTAGGCAATCATCAGGCGCACGCCATTGTCAGATGGCCCAGGCGCGCTATAGTTAGCGCCATGTCGCATAGAGTCCGCTTCCTGTCCACACTGCTTGCCGCCTGCCTGGTCATCGGGCTGCTGGCCCCGGCCGCGCGCCCGGCCGCCGCCCAGGACCCGGCCAGCCAGGTGATCGCCCTGGTCAACCAGCTCCGCGCCTCGCTGGGCCTCTACGCCCTGACGCCCAACTGGGCGCTGACCGCCGCCGCCCAGGGTCATGCCAACTGGATGGCCGCCAATGGGAGCTTCTCGCATACCGGCGAAGGCGGCTCCAGCCCGCAGAACCGCGCCAACGCAGCCGGATACCAGGGCTGGGTGGCGGAGAACATCGTCGGCGGCACCAACCTCTCTCCCCAGCAGGGCATCATCTGGTGGCAGAACAGCCCGATCCACTATGCGGGCATGACTTCCTCGCGCTACATTGAGGTCGGCGCGGGCTACGCGCGCAGCGGCGACCAGAACATGTACGTCATGGTCTTTGGCGTCCCGTCCGACCGGCCCGTCGGCGGCAGCCAGAGCAGCGGCGGCGGAAACGCCCAGCAAGCCCCCGCCCCGGTGATCCGCACCCCTGTGGAAGTGGCCGCGCCGCGCGAGGATGGCTCGATCGTCCACGTCATCCAGATCGGCCAGACCGCCTGGGACGTCGCCGCCGCGTACAACGTGCCCCTGGCGGACATCCTGCGCTTCAACAACCTGTCGGACGATCCGATCATCCTGCCCGGCGACGAGATCGTCGTGCGCTTCTCCGATCAGCCTACCCCCGGCCCGGCCGAGCCGCAGTATCACACCGTCGAGGCGGGCGAGACCGCCTGGACGATCGCGGCCAAATACCACATCGACCTGGGCGTGCTGCTGGCGATGAACGGCTTCGACCAGCGCCCGATCCTGCACGAAGGCGATCAGGTCATCATCGCCCTGCCGGAAGGCATGCCCATCCCACCGACCGCTCCGCCGCCCACCCCACCCAGCACCCACATCGTCCAGGAAGGGCAGACTGCCTGGGCCATCGCCCTGCGCTACGGCCTGAGCCTGGACGATCTGCTGGCGATGAACGGCCTGACCGACGCCTCCGTCCTGCTGGTCGGCACGGAGCTGACCATCCGCTGGCCCGATCCCACCGCGGCCCCCACCCCGGAGCCGAGCCTCACCCCGGCCGCGACCGAGATCGCCCTCCAACCGACGGCCTCCCCCTCGCCAACCGCCACCGAGCCGCCGCTGCCGACTCCGACGCCCAGCCCGTCCCCCACCCCGACCGCGACGCCCGCCGTCCCGGCCCTGCTCGATCTGGTGCAGACCAGCGATCCGCTGACCCTGCTCGGCGTGGGCATCGTCGGACTGGGCCTGCTGGGGCTGGGGGTGTTCGTCGGGGCCGAGGTACGCGAGCGGAGACGCAGGCGCAAGTAGGTCCGCGAGGGAACGCCAGACCGTCCGGCGCGGATAGACCCGGCAATAACCGCTTGGCAGCGGCATCGAATGATTGCCGGCGGGGCGGTTGCGTCGATGCAAAGCCTCGTCGCCCCTGACCCGGTCCACATCGGACCAGTGTCCGATCAAACCGGGGCGCCGGATTATTTTTCCACATTAAAAAATTGCGCAGCATTCCCCTAAATCACTCAAACCCTATTAAAAGCGTTGTATAATGCGACTGAGGGGGAAGTTATTGAGCTATTACAGCCCTCATTACAGCCCGGCTCTCCCCTCTGATTGGTGCGTCTTTCTTTGAGGAGGAAAGAGAGATGAGACGGTCGTCGTATGTTCTTCTTGGTATCGCCGTCGTGCTGGTCGTGGTGGGCAGCCTGGTCGCCTACCTGGCCCAGACCTCCGGCGGCACCATCGACGTGCGTGACATCCGCTTCACGGGCACCGACGGGGTGGAAATGAGCGCCCTGCTCTACGTGCCCAGCGGAGTCACCGCCGACAACCCCGCCCCCGGTATCCTTGCCATTCACGGTTACATCAATTCACGGGAGACCCAGAACGGCTTCGCGATCGAGTTCGCCAGGCGCGGTTACGTCGTCCTGGCCGTGGACCAGACCGGGCACGGCTATTCGGGCGGCCCGGCCTTCGCCAACGGCTTCGGCGGCCCGGACGGCCTGGCCTACCTGCGCACGCTCGACATCGTTGACAAGGACAACATCGGCATCAGCGGCCACTCGATGGGCGGCTGGGCGGTCGGCGTCGCCGCCAGTGTCTTCCCAGATGACTACAAGTCCATCGTCCTGGAAGGCTCCTCGACCGGCACTTTTGGCGTACCGGACGGCACGCCGGAGTGGCCGCGCAACCTGGGCCTGATCTTCAGCGAGTGGGACGAATTCGCGCAGTTCATGTGGGGGGCCAACACCGCGCCGGAGATCGTCAACACCGACAAGCTCAAGACTCTGTTCGATACCGATGAAACCGTCGTCGTCGGCCAGTTGTACGGCTCGATCGAGGACGGCACGGCCCGCATGCTGTACCAGCCGCGCGTCACCCACCCCGGCGATCATATCTCGTCGATGGCCATCGCCGACGCGATCCAGTGGTTCCAGATGACCCTGGAAGGCGGCAACGGACTCGATCGTTTCGACCAGGTCTGGCACTGGCGCGAGATCGGCGGCTTCGTCGGCCTGCTGGGCATGATCCTGGCCCTCTTCCCGCTGGGCGCGATCCTGCTGGAGACCGCTTTCTTCAAGGACCTGGCCGATCCGCTGCCGGAGTTCAAGGGCCTGAAGGGCGGCGGCTGGTGGATCGGCGCGGCGCTGCTGGTGCTCGTCCCGATCGTCACCTACTTCTGGTTCCAGAACAGGGCCGGGGAATGGATCACGACCGGCTCCTTCTGGCCGCAGAACATCACCACCGGCCTGGTCGTCTGGGCGCTCGGCAACGGCCTGATCAGCCTGATCCTGTTCCTGATCTGGCACTTCGCAATCAACAAGAGCACGGGGGCGACCGCCGACAACTACGGCCTGACCTGGAGCGGCAAGCTGCTGTGGGTCAAGATCGGCAAGTCGCTGCTGCTGGCGATCGCCGTGATCGTCCCGGCTTACGTCCTGCTCCTGCTGGCGGCCTGGATCTTCAAGATCGACTTCCGGCTGTGGGTGCTGGCCTTCAAGCCGATGAACTTCCGCCAGTTCGGGATCATGCTGGCCTACCTGCCCTTCTTCGGTTTCTTCTTCCTGGTGCTCAGCATGGTGCTCAACAACCAGCTCCGCCGGGTGGATGCCGCGGGTAAGTCGATTGGCCTGGACAGACAGTTGCTCATCAACGTCGTGCTGCTGGCGGTGGGCTTCGTCGGCCTGCTGCTGCTCCAGTACGTGCCGCTGCTGACCGGCGGGACGATGCCCCTGTCCGAGCCGCTGCTGACCATCGTGGCCATCCAGATCGTGCCGCTGATGATCATCGTCGCCCTGCTGATCACCTATTTCTTCCACAAGACCGGGCGCGTCTATACCGGCGCGTTCCTGGTGGCGATGCTGATTACCTGGTACATCGTCGCCGGACAGGCCACCCACTTCCCGTTCTAGCGCCACCGAACAAACCGGGCGGCGGATCGCCTGATCCGCCGCCCCAGCCTGGAATCAACTCCCCGCACTCGCCCCCTGCTTGACCTGATAACAACTGCTGCTGTAGGATAGGCTTGCACCTGGTTCGAGGGAAAGGAGTCCCCCAATGGCCGACGAACGGATCCGGTTCATCGACTACAAGGGCAAGAAGATCTTGCTGGAAGACTTCACCAACATCAGCAACGAGGACGAATTTCTCGCGCTTCTGGAGAAGGTGGAGGCGTTTATCCAACAGCAGCCGCCCAAGTCGCTGCTGGTCTGTGTTGATCTGAACGGCGCGCGCTTCAGCACGCGCATCTCCCAGGCCTCGAAGGAGGCAACCACGCGCAACACGCCCTTCATCAAGGCCAGCGCCCTGGTCGGGCCGGGCGGCCTGATGGACATCGTCATGCAGGGCGTCAGCCTGTTTGCCCGCCGTGAGCTGATCATGTTCAAGACGCGCGAAGAAGCGCTGGAATGGCTAGACGGCCAGTAGCCCTGCCCGGCTTCCGGCAACCCAGGGGCGGCGCGTTGTGAGATCGCGCCGCCCTTTGAATTCGCCCGGCTTCCGGCCCCTCGAACGTGATCGCCGCCCACACGCCGGGCTGCCAGTCGGCAGGACGCTCGATCTCCCAGGTTTCGGTCTGGGTGATGGTCAGCGTGTCCGGCGCGGCCGGGCCGGCCAGGCTCTCTTTGAGCAGCAGTCCGCTAAAACGCATCCCGATCTCCTCCCGACCCCGCCTATTCACATTGCAGCGCGGCCGTCTAGAATCCCGGCACGTCGATCCCCAGCAGGCCCAGGATCAGGTACAGTTCGCCCCGGTGATGGATTTCGTGCTCCATCACGTAGCGAAAAATGCCCTCGACGGTATAGGTCTGGCCCCAGGAAGTCTCGACCACGCGCTCCAGATCGGCATCGGTCAGGCCGCGCAGGTAGGTCTCCGTGCGCGCGTGCACCTCGCCCAGCAGCACCTTGAGCGAGGCCACGGTCGAGACCGGCTCCAGCTCGAAAGCCGTGCCCATGTAGGCCGGGGGCCAGTCGTCCAGCTCGCCGGTCAGCACGTGGCGCAGCCAGCCCTCCTCGGCCCCGGCGATGTGCAACACCTGCTGGACCGGCGTCCACAGTCCGGGCCGGGGCACGAAGTGGCGCTGCTCCTCCGGCAGGGTGTCGAGCGCCGCCAGCAGCGTGCCGCGCGCCCTGGCCCATTCCGCCAGCACAATTTCGATCCGGCTCATTGCATCCCCCTTCCTCACCGCAGTTTCACCTCCAGTATACAGAACATCCGTTCCCGGCTCAAGCCATAAAAAGGCCCGCCGGTTGTCCCGGCGGGCCTGGTGGGTTGGCTGTTTACAGCGGGTCAATCGCGCCGGTGGTCGACCGGCGCGGGCTGCTCCGGCAGATCGAGATCGACGGGCGGCCGGACGAGGTGGTTTGCCGCCCCGGCCCGCCGCACGAAGATGACCTCGTTCTTCTGCGGGTCGACGTCGACGATGACCAGATCGCCGCGCTTGAACTCGCCCTTGAGCAGGCTCACGCTGAGCGGGCTTTCCACGAAGCGCTGCAAGGCCCGGCGCAGCGGGCGCGCCCCGAACTGCGGATCGAAGCCGTGATCGGCCAGCCAGGCGCGGGCCTCGTCGGTCAGTTCGACCGCCAGCCCCTGCTCCGCCAGCCGTTCCGCGATGTCCTTCATCTGAAGGGTGACGATCTGCTCCACGTCCTTGAGCGTCAGCTCCGTGAAGATGATCACCTCGTCGATCCGGTTCAGGAACTCCGGCCGGAAGGTCTTGCGCATGGCGTCTTCGATGGCCTTGTGATCGGCCACCGCCTGCGGGTTGCCCTCGGAGACGAAGCCCAGCGCCCCGCCCTTCTTGGCGAACTCCGTGCCCAGGTTGCTGGTCATGATGATCACGGTGTTGCGGAAGTCCACCACGCGCCCCTGGCCGTCGGTCAGACGGCCATCCTCCAGGATTTGCAGCAGGGCGTTCCAGACGTCCGGGTGGGCCTTTTCGATCTCGTCAAACAGGATCACCCGGTACGGGCGGCGGCGCACCGCTTCGGTGAGCTGGCCGCCTTCCTCGTAACCCACGTAGCCGGGCGGCGCGCCGAACAGACGGCTGACCGTGTGCGACTCGTGGTACTCGCTCATGTCGATCCGCACCAGGGCGTCTTCGTCATCGAACATGAATTCCGCCAGGGCCTTGGCCAGCTCGGTCTTGCCAACGCCGGACGACCCCAGGAAGATGAACGAGCCGATTGGGCGGCGCGGGTCCTTGAGGCCGGAGCGTGCCCGCCGGATCGCGTCCGAGACGGCGACGATGGCCTCGTGCTGGCCAATGATCCGCTTGTGCAGGGCTTCTTCCATGCGCAGCAGCTTTTCGGACTCGGTCTCCATCATCTGCGTGACCGGGATGCCCGTCCACTTGGCGACCACCTCGGCGATGTCGTTGACGTCAACCACCTCGTCCAGCGAGTTCTTCTGCTGCCAGGCTTCGCGCCGGGCCTCGTATTCCTCCTGCAAGCGCAGCCGGTTGGACTTGAGCGTGGCGGCGCGCTCGTAATCGCGGGCCACGCTGGCGTTGTTCTCCTCGGCCTCCAGGCGGCTGATCTCGGATTTCATCTCCTTCAGCTCCGGCGGCATGGAGTACAGCGCCACGCGCAGCTTGGCCGCCGCCTCGTCCATCAGGTCGATGGCTTTGTCCGGCAGACGCCGGTCGGTCACGTAGCGGTAGGAGAGGCGGGCCGCCGCCTCCAGCGCCGCGTCGGAGAAGCGCACCTTATGGTGGGCCTCGTAGCGGTCGCGCAGGCCATGCAGCATCTGGATCGTATCGTCGACCGAAGGCTCGTCCACGTAAACCGGGGCGAAGCGCCGGTCCAGCGCGGAGTCCTTCTCGATGTACTGGCGGTATTCGTCCAGCGTGGTCGCACCAACCGCGTTCAGCTCGCCGCGCGCCAGGGCCGGCTTCATCATGTTGCTGGCGTCCAATGCGCCCTGGGCCGCCCCCGCGCCGACCACCTGGTGCAGCTCGTCGATGAAGAGGATGATCTCCCCTTCCGAGCGCTGGATTTCCTCGATCGCGGCCTTGAGGCGTTCCTCGAACTCGCCGCGGAAGCGGCTGCCGGCGATCATGCCGCCCAGGTCGAGCGCCACCACCTTGCGCCCCATCAGGATTTCCGGCACGTCGTTCTTGGCGATCTTCTGGGCCAGGCCCTCGACGATAGCTGTCTTGCCGACGCCCGCCTCGCCGATCAGCACCGGGTTATTCTTGGTGCGGCGGCTGAGGATCTGGATCACGCGCAGGATTTCCTCGTCGCGGCCGATCACGGGGTCGAGCTTGCCCGCCGCCGCCATCGCGGTCAGGTCGCGGGAGTATTTCTCCAGGGTGCGGTAGCGGCTCTCGGCCTGGGGATCGGTCACCCGCTGCCCGCCACGCAGGTCGTTGATGGTGTCCATGACCCGGTCTTTGGTCAGGCCCGCGTCACTCAGAATGCGCGCCACCGCCGTGCCGTGCTCGTCCAGGATCGCCAGGAACACGTGCTCGGTACTGATGTATTCGTCGCGCAGGCGGCTGGCCTCGTTGTTGGCCTGGTCGATAATCCGCTTGACGCGCGGGGTGATGAACACCTGACCCGCCCCGCCGCCGTAGATTGCCGCCTTGGGCGAGGCGCGCAGGACCTCGTCCAGCCGCTGGCGAATCTGCTCCGCATCGACATTCATGCGCTCCAACACCTGCGGAATCACGCCGTCCGGCTGCTCCAGCAGCGCCAGCAGAAAATGCTCGACATCGATCTGGTTGTGGCCGTAGCGCATCAGGATTTCGTTGGCGCGGGCCGAGGCGTCCAACAAGCGCTCGGTGAAACGGTCGAAACGCATCATGGTAGGTTCTCTTTTTGACGTTGGGCCTCCCGGCCCATGCTCAGCTTCCTGTAGAAACCGCTATCCTGGGACAAGTATAGCACGACTCCCCACCCCCCTGGGGCGGCGCAACCCGTTCTGATGGACTTCTGATGTCCCCGACCGGCGCGCTCCGCCGCCTTCACTGCGATTGCCCTGCGACCCATCGCGCCGATCGATCACCCCAGCGCCGAGGGCGCAAGGAAAACTGTTTGACAAGTTTTTCTGTTTCTGCTTTTCCCCGCGTTTTTCCTTGGCGTCTTGGCGGTTCCTTTTGCCTGTAATGCGATTGCCCTCCGGATTGCCACCGCCCGACTTGCGTATCTCACCAGATTCCTCTATATATAGGGTACGGGTATAACGCGCTGCACGTTCGCCAACGCGACGACAGCGCAGTTCAAGGAGCGTGGAATGCGTAAAATCTGGGTGGTCATGTTAGCGCTGGTTTTATTGGCCGCTCCCCTGGCTGCGATCCAGGCGCAGGGCGGCATCCTCTTCGAAGACGACTTCAGTGATACCAAGTCCGGCTGGGAAGTTGGCGAGTACGATGGCGGTGACGTGGGTTACGGAAACGGCTACTACTTCGTGACCTCGACGGGCAGCGGCTCGATGATGTGGGGCGTGGCCAACCAGACCTTCGACGACATCATCATCTCGGTCGAGGCGACCCAGTTCAGCGCTCCCTCCAACTCCAACAATGGGTACGGCGTGATGTGCCGCGTCCAGCCGGACGGCAGCGGCTACATGCTCTACATCAGCGGCGACGGGTACGCCAGCATCGTCCTCGCCAGCGAGGGTTCGTTCACCGCCCTGGTCGACTGGACGACCTCCGACGCGGTCATCCAGGGGAACTCCACCAACCTGCTCGAAGCCTCGTGCCTGGGCAGCGACCTGTCCCTGACGGTCAACGGCGAATTGGTGGTCGAGGCATCCGACGACACCTATGCTTCCGGCGACATCGCCCTCAGCGCCACGACCTTCGAAACAACCATGACCGAGATTCACTTCGACAACCTGGTCGTCAGCGCCGAGGGCAGCAGCGGCGGAGTCACCCTCCCCAACCAGCCCACGACCGTCGATGTCGGCGCGGCCTTCACCGATGACTTCAGCGACCCCGATTCGGGCTGGGAAATCGGCGACTATGAGACCGGCGATGTCGGCTACCGCAACGGTTACTACTACGTGACCTCCGAAGGCGACGGCAATCTGATGTGGGGTCTGGCCGGCCAGAACTTCGCCGACGTCATGATCGACGTCCAGGCCACCCAGATCAGCGCCCCCTCCAACGACAACAATGGCTACGGCGTGATGTGCCGCATCCAGCCGGACGGCAAGACCGGCTACCTGCTGCGCATCAGCGGCGACGGGTACGCCAGCATCTACCTGGCAGCCGAAGATGAATTCGTCGCGCTGGCGGCCTGGACGGCCGCGGACGCCATCAACCTGGGCAACGCCACCAACCACATCCAGGCCCTGTGCGAAGGCTCGCGTCTGGCCCTGATGGTCAACGACGTGCTGGTCGCGGAAGCGGAAGACGACACCCTCACCGAGGGTGACATCGCCCTGGCTGCGACCTCGTTCGAAAGCGCCAAGACTGAGATTCACTTCGACGACATCATGGTCTTCACGCCCGAAGCCAGCGGCGAAAGCAGCGCGCCCGCGCCGACCGCCACCCCGTCCAAGAAGTAAGCGCCGGGGAATAGTCTCCTGACAAGCGCAGGGGCGGCTCGTCTGAGTCGCCCCTGTGTTGTTTTCGCCTCCGGCCGGTTCGCCACCCTAGTCGCGCGGCACGCGCTCCCGGACGAGCAGTTCGCGGGCGCGCTCAAGCTGCCGGTCGAGCGTCTCGAAGATGGCGTTGTTCTTGCCGGCGGCCAGCCGCCGCCGCCCGCGCACCGCCTCCTCCAGCATCCCCAGGCTGTCCCACAGCTTCTCGTAGCGGGTTTTGATCCGCATGTTCAGCGTCAGCCCGGCCATGATCAGCGGCAGGTAGGCGTAGCTCAGGTCCATCGGCTGGTTGCCCTGCACGGCCTGAACGACCTTCTCGGCGTAAGCCCGGTGCTCTTCCGGCGTGCCATAGTCGCGCCGGGTCGCCGATTCCACGATTGGCAGGCAGACTCGCACCGCGTCGTACAAGGCTCCGAAGTACAGCTCCCCACCGGCCAGCTTGCCGCGATCCTCCAGCGCCTTGTCCTCGTCCTGCACCAGCAGGCTGGAGAGCCACTGGAACCAGCGCGCGTCGCTCAGGTCGAAGTCTTTTTCGTACTGGCAGGCATCGTCAAACACGTAGGCGATCGCCTTGGCGATGAACAGCGCCTCCCCTGGGTGCAGGGGCAGCCCGGCGGCGGCAAAATGCTCCGCCGTGGCCTCTTCCAGGTCGGCGAAGATATTCAGGGTGGTGAATTCATAGCTGATTTCTTCCGCGCGGGCCATGCTGGCTTCGATCCGGCCCTGTTCCAGCTTGAAGTCCTGGGCCGTCCACAGCGCCTCGTAGCGGGTATCGAGCCTGGGCGTGCCCAGGTTGACCTGGCCGGGGACGATCGAAAACCGGCAGCGCAGCTCGCCTGCCTTGACATCGCCGGTGAAGGCCACGTCGCGCAGTACGTCCAGCCGGAAAGGCGAGATGCTCAGCGCGCTGGGCGGGCGGCCCGTGCCCTTGGGGCGGACGGGCTGGTGCTTGGCGTCGGCCGCTTGGGCCGCCAGCCTGATGATGACCGGGTAGCCCTTGGCGGGCGGCGTTGGCGGCTGGGCCAGGGCTTGCAGGTGCAGGAGGCCCACTTCCCCCGCCTCCAGCCGGAGCCGCACCTGGCGCTTGGGCATCACGAAACTCAGCCGGTTCCCGGCCCCGTCCTTGCTGGGCAGGCGCACCTCCACGTCCACATCCTGCGGCCGGTCGATCAGGCTCTGGAGCAGGATCAGGACCTCGAAGGGCTGGCCGATGGCCGATCCCTCCGGATAGACCCCAACCGCCGCCTGCACCGTGTTCAGTTCGCAGCGCTTCCCCCCGGTGATGGTCCCCAGCACGTCAGGATATTCGCGTGCAATCATCATGCCACCCCTCTCTAAACATCCGGCGGCCAGGCGTGGCGGACGCCCTTCTCCCAGGGAACGACCCTGCCCGGCTTACCCGGTCTGGTTGAGCGCGCGATCCAGGAGCTGGTCGGTCAGCTTGAATATCGGCTCGTTCGAGTCGTCCTGTTCCGGCTGGCGCTGTTCGCGGGCCTTGTGCAGCAGCCAGATCGTCTCCCGCGGGACTTCGTGCGGCATCACGATCCGGGTGTTGGCGATCAGCCCGCCCAGGACGAGTGGCAGGTAGGTGTGCGTGAAATCCAGCTCGCCCCGGCTCAGGCGCTGCGTCACACTCCCGACGTACTCGGCCTGCTCCTCCTCGGTGCCAAAGTCCTCGCCCGTGACCGTATGGATCATGTTCAGCGACAGGCGGGCGGCATCCTGGATCAGATCGGGCAGGAGCTGTTCCTTGATGAGATGCGGCATGTTCCTGGCCGCGTCCGGCCGGTCGAACAGCACCCGGCCCAGGCGAGTCACCCAGGCGGGACACCCCTCGTCCTCGCCGGATTCGAGCAGCGCCGCCCCCTGTTCCACGGAGAGCACCAGGCTTTTGGTGATCAGGACGGCTTCCCCGGCCTTGAGGTAGTAGCCGCCGTTCTCCCGGAAGCGCGTCTGGATGACATCCAGCAGCGGGAAGAAGACGGTCTCACGCTTGAGCGCGGGCAGAATCAGGTCGATCTTTTCGCGGACGCGCTCGAGCAGGGCGTGCTCATCCACGTGATCCTTCATCGTCCACAGGCTGGTCCAACCGGGGGAGAAATCGGCCACCTCCCCCACCGTCGCCGGCTTGATAACGAAAGGCACGGTCAGCCCACTCCGGCCCGCCTTTTCGGTGGAAAAGACCATCTGCTGGAGTTTCCAGAGGTGCTTCTGGACTTCGTCCGAAAGCTCGGTCTCCATGAACGGCCCCCCACCACCCGTCTGGCGCACCCGGGTTGGCTTGCGGCTGTCCATCCGCTTGACGCTCAGCTCCATCGTGAGCCGGTAGGTGTTGGCGGGGGCCGTTTGTGGGGAGCTGGACACAGGCAGGGTCATGAAGCCCACCTCCGCCGGGCGCAGTCCCACCACCAGCCGGGCGCTCTTGACGATGAACCGGTTACGCTTGCCCTTGGCGTCCTGTTCCGGCAGGCTGACCACCGCCGTCACGTCCACGTTCACGTCGGATGCGTTCTGAATGAGCAGAATCACTTCGAAGGGTTTACCGGCGGGAATCGCGGAGGGGCGCACGCCCAGCGCGCACTGCACCACGTCCAGATTCAGGCGCTCGCCGTCCGTGATAGCGCCCAGCAGGTCGGGAAGATTTACCGTCTGGCCGTCAGCCATGCCAGCCTCCGATCAGGGAACCAGAGTCATCAGAAGAACACAGCGGCCCGGCGAGGCCGGCTGGAGACGGAAACCTGCCGGGCGGCTCGATTACTACTACCAGTTTAGCAGAAGCCGTCAATCCGCGTTAGCGGCCCAGAACGCCCCCATCCCCCGCGCCGCCGCCGGAATCGCCCCCCTCCAGCGCATCCAGCCGGGCCTGGAGCGATTCCATTTCCGCCTGGAGCAATTCCACCCGTTCGGTCAGGTTGAGGATCACCGCCACCCCGGCCAGATTGACGCCCAGCTCGCTGGTGATGCGCACGATCTTGTGCAGGCGCTGGACGTCGCGCTCGGTATACAGGCGGATGTTGCCCGGCGACCGGCACGGCACCACGAGCTGCATCTCCTCGTAGTTGCGCAGGGTCTGCGGGTGCAGGTTGACCAGCCTGGCGACCACGCTGATCGTATATCGCGGTTCATCCAAGGTCTGCTCGGACATCGTTTCGGCTTCCTGCTCCATCCGGCGGCGAACCGGCCCTTACGGCTCCGGCTCGGCCGTCGCTTCGATCTCGGTATCGGGCGCGTTGCCCCGGCTGCCCAGGCGGACGGTCACGTCCAGCGTCGCGCCATCGCGGATCACCGTCATCACGATCGAATCGTCGGGGCGCGTGTGAACCACCAGGTAGTCCACCAGGTTGTCCATCGAGTCGATGGGCACGCCGTTGATCGCCACGATGATGTCCCCCCCGGTCAGCACGGACTGGCCGCGCACGACCCGGCCCGTATCCACCCCGCCGCGCAGCCCGGCCTCGTCGGCCGGCGATCCGGGGGTGATCTGCTGGATCAGCACGCCCTCGGTCACGGGCAGGTCGAGCGCCTCGGCCATGCCGGCCAGGCTGTAGCCACCGTCCGAGGAAAGCGAGGAGATGCCCAGCCAGGAATAGGCCACCTGGCCGGTCTCGATCAGCTCCGGCACCACGCGCCGCACCGTGCTGACCGGCACCGCGAACCCAACCCCCTGGAACGTGCCGGATTCGGTCCGGATTGCGGTATTGATCCCGATCACCTCGCCGTAGCTGTTCAGCAGCGGCCCGCCGGAATTGCCGGGGTTGATCTCGGCGTCGACCTGGATAATGGCCGGATTCTTGAAGGGCTGCTGGGTGGGGTCGAGCAGTTCGGCGGACGGCAGAGTGCGCCCCAGGGCGCTGATCACGCCCACCGTGAGCGAGCTTTCCAGCCCGAAGGGATTGCCGATCGCGATCACCCGCTGGCCGACGTACAGCCCCTCGACGTTTCCCAGCGTGACCGGCAGCAGGCGCTCCGGATCGACGTCGACCCGGATCACGGCCAGGTCACTGAAATCGTCGATGCCGACCATCTCGGCCTCGGTCACGTACCCATCCCGGAAAGTCACCTGAATCCCGTCGGCATCGCGCACCACGTGGGAGTTGGTCACGATATGCCCCTGCTGGTCGTACACAAACCCGGAGCCGCTGCCGACCTGTTCGGCGTCGAACTGCTCCTGGAACGCGACGAGTACGTCAATGTTGACCACGGACGCGGCCGTGCGTTCGTAGATGTTGCCCAGCAAGGCGTACTCGGCGTCCACCTGGTCGACCAGCTCGCGCGGCAGCGGGCTGGGAGTCGGCTGGAGCCGGGCCGGCGCGCCGAGCGAATCCCAATCCGCCACCTGCACCACCGTCCGGTTGCTGCCTGATTCGGCGGGCAGAATCAGCGCCCGCATCCCACCTGAGAACCCGATCGCCGCGCTGCCGCCCAAAATCGCGACGGCCACCAATCCCAGCGCCCACCATTTTCCGCGTCCGTTCATGCCGATTACACTCCCCGCTTCCCGCTTTCCACGCCCAACCCTGTGCCCCATTCCGGCCCACGCCCCCGGTCAGGAGCAAGCCGGAACGGCAACTCAGCGCCGCATCGCCGCCAGGCGCTCGAAGAGCTGGCGCTCCTCCTGACTCAAATTGGTCGGCACCTGGATCAGGGCCGTGACGTACAGATCGCCGCGTTGCTGCGGGCTGCGCAGGCGCGGCATGCCCTTCCCGGCCAGCCGGAACTTCTGCCCGGACTGCGTCCCGGCCGGAATCTTGAGCTTGACCGCGCCGTCCAGGGTCGGCACGCTGACCTCGCCGCCCAGCACGGCCGTATAGACGTCGATCGTGCAATCGCCGTAGAGGTCGTCTTCCTTGCGCTCGAAATGCGGGTCGTCCAGCACGTCGACGACCAGGTACAGGTCGCCCGGCTGGCCGCCGGCATAGCCGGTCTGGCCCTTGCCGCCCAGCCGGACTCGCGTGCCCGTCCGCGCCCCGGCCGGAATCTTGACCGTGTAGCGCTTGCCGTCCACGGTCAGCCGGCGTTCGGTGCCCGTCAGGGCCTCGGCCAGCGAGATCGTGACCACGTGCTCGGTATCCTGGCCCCGGATCGGCGCGCGCTGGGAAGAACGGCTCTGGCGCGCCCGCCCGCCCCCGCCAAACAGCATGTCGAAGAAGTCCGAGAATCCGCTGCCGCCCAGGTCGCCGGAAAAGTCGTAGGCGGTGTCGGTCGTCTGGCCGCGCATCCCGGCCTGGCGCAGCAAATCATCCCAGGGCACGCTGCCCTGGCCGCCCATATGCTGCCACTGCTGGTACTGGCCGCCCAGTTGATCGTAACGGGCGCGCTTCTCGGAATCGCTCAAGACCTCGTAGGCCTCGTTAAGCTCCTTGAAGCGATCCTCGGCCTGTTTGTCGCCGGGGTTGACATCCGGATGGTACTGGCGCGCCAGCTTGCGGAAGGCCTTTTTGATGTCCTTCTCGCTGGCATTCCGGCTGACCCCCAGCACATCGTAATAATCCTTATAGCCTGTCGTCATAGTGTGTCTCACCTGGCCCGGATCGGGCCGGGATCGCCCGGCCGGACCTGTCCGCGCATACCGGGCCATCGTCCATGAGCGCAGTGTAAACCTTTAGCCGGATCGTGTCAACTTTCCTCAACCCATTCTTATAAACCTTTAACCTGGGCGCACATCCAGCGTGCGCCGGCTGTTCGCATGCAAAAAAAGAGCCGGGCTTCGCGTGGAAGCCCGGCCCAAAGGATGCATCAGGCGGGTTTAGTCGCCGCTGGCGGCTTCAACGGCCGGTTTCTCGGCGGGCGTGACTGCTTCACCCGCGGAGCGCGTCCCCGTCTGCCCGGCGGTGAGGCTCTGGAAGTCAAAGACGAAGGGACTGTTACTGGGCAGCAGCATGATCTCGATGTTGTCCGCCAGCGTATCGACGTAGCGCCACTGGATCAGGTCAGGGTTCTGGCTGATCTGCTCGTTGATCAGGGCCAGAGCCTGGGCGTCCGCCTGAGCGCGCAGCAGGATGGCGTCGGCCTCGGCCTGGGCGCGCAGGCGCAGCGCATCGGCCTCACCGTTGGCGCGCTCGACCGCGGATAGACGCTCGCCTTCGGCCTGGAAGACGGCCGCGTCACGCTGGCCCTGGGCTTCCACGCGCAGCCGGTCGGCTTCCTGCTGGGCGCGCAGCCGGTTCTGCTCGGCGATCTGCTTCTGCTCGATCGACTGGGCGTATTCATCAGTGAAGCGGACATCGCGGATCAGGAAGTCCGTGACCGACAGGCCTTCCTGGGCGAAGCGCGTGCGAACCAGATCTTCGATTCCGATCCGGAGCGCTTCGCGCTGGGTGCTGTAGACCTCTTCCACGTTGTAGCGGGCGACTTCGTCGCGGATGATGCCGCGCACGGTCGGACGGACCAGACTCCCCTCAAAGCGCTGCTGCCAGCGCTGGTGGATCAGGTTGGCCGTGGTGGTTTCGATGTTGTAGATGATGGTCGCGTCGATGCGGACTTCCTGTCCGTCGGCGGTCCGGCCCACCACCGCGTCATCGCCCTGCGCGGCCCCTGATGAGGTCGATCCGGACATGGTGTATTCTCGCTGGGCCACGGAGTAGATCGTGGCCTGCTGGATCACCGGGACGACGATGCTGATGCCGGGGCCGCGCGGTTCCAGCAACTGGCCGCTGACCGTATCAAACACGACCGCGACTTCCTGCGGCTGGACAATGATGATGCCCTGGCTGATCACCCCGAACAGGATGCCGACGATCAGGCCGACGATCGCCAAAGTCACGCCGGTGCGGGACGAACGATTCTGCGAAGCGGCGGTAATCGCCAGCCCGATACCGGCGATGACGGCCACCCAGCCGGCCAGCGCCACAAAGCCCAACGCGCCACTGATTCCCATTGGTACGTGCCTCCTCCTGGCAAAAAATGCGGCCGCATTTGAACCTGTTTACGCTAAAGGCGCGTCCGGGGTTGCGATCCGCAGTTTATCTTGTCGTTTTGTAAGCCTTTTTCCCCGATACATTTGCGATTATAACATGCCGATCCCATCCAACCTGTCAGAAATCTGATAGATCGCTGACATCGGGGAAAACAGTTGTTGGTTGGTGGTTGGTGTTTTTTTGGTCAAGAGCAGTGAACTGGCGCCCAATCCGTTGGCCGCGCAGCGCCCCCCCCCGATTTCCCCGCGCCCCATCTTGAACCACTAACCAAAAACTAATAACTGATAACTAATAACTCTTTTCCTCTTGACAATCCCCCCGCCCGCCGCTACAATGCGAACACAGTTGACCAACCGCACACGACACGGGCCTGTAGCTCAATTGGGAGAGCGCCACAATGGCATTGTGGAGGTCAAGGGTTCGAACCCCTTCAGGTCCACTGGTTGTACCCCAGACGAAAGCGCCGATTGCAGTGGGCGCTTTTTTGTTGCCTCGTTCCCCGCTTGAGTCTCGGCTCCGGTCGCGCCGCCTTCGATCCAGGCCCAGGCCGCCCAATTCCCCGCTGACGGGAAACACTCCCGGCGGATTGCCGCCTGTTCGACCTTGAGTTGTGCTAGAATCATCGTAAAGTACACATAAACTCCAGCCGTAAAGATAAATCTTCAAGTCCCAACTCGGATCAGGAGCGCCGAAGATGGAGACCGAGCACGAGATTGATCTGAGCCTGAGGAAATTCGTCGCACCCGAATTCGTTTTCGGACTCGGCGCGCGCGATCTGGTGGGACGCTATGCAACGAATTTTGGCATTCAAAAAGTGCTGGTGGTGACCGACCCCGGCGTGGTCGCGGCCGGATGGGCTGACGAGGTGATCGCCGGCCTGGAAGCCGAGGGACTATCCCACGTCCTCTTTTCCGACGTCACCCCGAATCCACGGGCAGAAGAGGTCATGGCCGGGGCCGACTTCTATCAAAGCAACGGGTGTGACGGAATCGTGGCGGTCGGCGGGGGCAGCCCGATCGACTGCGCCAAGGGGATCGGCATCGTCAGCTCCAACAAAAAACACATCCTGGCCTTCGAGGGGGTCGACCAGGTGGAAACCCCCATGCCTCCCTTGATCTGCATCCCGACCACGGGCGGCACCTCGGCGGATGTCTCCCAGTTCGCCATCATCAGCAACCGCGCGGAGCGGGTGAAAATCGCGATCATCAGCAAGGCGACCGTGCCCGATATCGCCCTGATCGATCCGGTCACCCTGACCACGATGGACGCCTATCTGACGGCCTGCACCGGCATGGATGCGCTCGTGCATGCCATCGAGGCCTTCGTATCCAATGCCAGCTCCCCCTTCACCGATCAGTATGCCCTGGAAGCGATCCGGCTGATCACCGGCGCGCTGCTGCCCTCCATCCGGAATCTGGACGACATCAACCTGCGCGGAAAGATCATGCTCGGCAGCCTGAAAGCCGGGCTGGCCTTCTCCAATGCCAGCCTGGGGGCCGTGCATGCCATGGCCCACAGCCTGGGCGGGTACCTCGACCTACCGCACGGCGAGTGCAACGCGATGCTGCTGCGCCACGTGATGGACTTCAATTTCGGCGCGACGTCCGAACGGTACACCCAGGTTGGCGCGGCGATGGGCCTCGACCTGGGCGGGCAGACCGCCACCCAGAAGAAGGCGCGCATCCTGGGGGAAGTCCAGCGTCTGTCGGCGGCGGCCGGGATTTCGGCCACGCTGGGGCAACGCGGCGTCCACCACGCGGATATTCCCGCCCTGGCCCAGAAAGCCTTGAAAGACCCCTGCATGGTCACCAATCCCCGGCGACCCAATCAACGCGACATCGAAGTTATCTACGAGGAATCCCTTTGATGACCACGCCGGACGACTGGGAGGCTCGCCGCGAAAAAATCATTGGCCTCGGCGAGAAATCCACGCACAAAAGCTACTATCCCGAACTCAAACGCCGGTTGGACGAACTGGAGCGTTTTCGCACCCTGCTGGATCACAGCCACGATGCGGTTTTTCTGGTCGAATCGCCCTCCAACCAGATCATCGACGTCAACGAAAGCGCCTGCAAGCAACTGGGCTATGCGCGCGCCGAGGTCCTGACGGCGGTGCTGGACCGGTTCGTGCCGGCCAGCGTGGCCGCGCAGGTCAACGCCCTGCTGGGGGATGAGACGTCGGACGAAAACACGAGCGCTTCGATCACGACGAGATTCCAGCCCGAGCATCGGGAGGCGGTGCCGGTCGAAATCCTGGTGCAGCGCGTCACGCTGGGGGGCAACGTCTACGGCATTCTTGTCGGACGTGACATCTCGGCCCGCCTGACAATGGAAGAAGTGCTGCGCAAGAGCGAGGAACGCTATCGCCTTCTCTTCGATGGAATCCCGATCGGCCTGTATCGCACGACCCCTGAGGGCGAAATCATCGATGCCAACCCGGCCCTGGCCGACATGTTCGGCTACGCGGATCGGGCTGCCATGCTGGCGGCGAATGTGAACGAGTTCTATGTCGATCCGGGCGAGCGCACCCACTGGCAATGGCTCATGGAACAAACCGGCGTCATCCGGAACTTCGAAGTCCGCTGTCGCCGCCTGGATGGAAGCATCTTCTGGGTCCACGATACATCGCGGGTCGTGTACGACGACGATGGGAATATCCTGTTTTATGAAGGCAGCCTGGAAGATATCACCGAGCGCAAACGCATCCAGGAAGAACTGGACATCCATCGCAGGCACCTCGAAAGCATGGTCAGGGAACGCACGGCCGAGCTGGAGCAGGCCAACGAACGCCTGCGGGTGCTGGGCCATGTGAAGGACGAGTTCGTCTCCAATGTCTCGCACGAGCTGCGCACCCCGATCACCAACCTGAAGCTGCGGCAGTATTTGCTGGCGAAAACTCTCGACGGACAGCAGCAAGAGCATCTGGCGGTGCTTCGCCGTGAGACCGAGCGCCTGGAGCACATCATCGAGAGTCTGCTGGTGCTCTCGCGCCTCGATCAGAACCGTGCGGGCTGGAAACCCACCGCCCTCGATCTCAACGCGGTAACCTCGCAGCTCATCCATGACCGCGAAGCCCTGGCCCAGCACCAGCATTTGACCCTCACTTTCAAGGGCTATCCCGGCCTCCCCCCCGTCGAGGCGGACGTGGCCCTGCTGGAGCAGGCCATGAGTGTGCTGCTGACCAATGCCTTCAATTACACCCCGGCGGGCGGTCACATCCAGGTGAGCACGCAGATTTGCGAACGAGACGGACGCCTGTGGTCGGGCATCCGGGTCAGCGACAGCGGGCCGGGCATCTCCCTGGAGGATCAGGCTCACCTTTTCGAGCGGTTCTTTCGCGGCGCGGCAGGCCGCGAATCGGGCATGCCCGGCACAGGCCTGGGCCTGGCGATCGTGCAGGAAATCATCCAAAAGCACCAGGGCTGGATCGAGGTGACCAGCGAGGGCGTGCCGGGCAAGGGCGCGACCTTCGTTTTGTGGCTGCCGGTCGAAAGGGAAACGCAGCGGAAAGAGCCAGCCCCCACGGCATGAGTCGGCGTCATAGACGGGCTGATTCCCCCGCGCGGCGGAGATGCGAGCATTTTTAACGGCTTTCTTACGCATCTCTCATGTAACATCAAGGGGAATTGGGTAGTCTAATGATCAACGGGTCAAGGCCTCATGCGGCGCAGCCGTAAAGGTACGGCGAGGCTATTGGCAGCCGGCGCGATTCGTGCTATTGTTGACAAAAGTTTTCTTCTTTTACTGGTACGCAAATTGGAAAGCGTTCGAAACACACAGGTGCAGTGAGAGGAGTACAGTATCATGGCCAATCAGCGGAAGCCTTCCTGGATGGACCGTTTACGCAATGTCCTGGCTGAACTGGAGCAGCTTCTGCTTGGTCCGCAACCGAAGCCCGCGCCTGTGCCGGTACCGGTGCGCGTTCGCCGCGACCCACGCGACCGCCGCTAGTACCGTTCCGTCCCTGGTAAAACCGGGCCGGTAAGCACCTCAGGCGCTTACCGGCCTTTTTGTTTGTCCCATTCCCGGTATACTTCACCGTGCCCGCGGGCACGGCAAGCATCTGGCGAAGCCGCCCTCGGACGAGGGTAAGGAGGGAGCCTCATGAACAAGCACACGGGTCGCGCATGCTGGCCGTGGGGGATATGCTGCCTTCTCGCCCTCCGCCCCGGCCTGTCCGGCCCCGGCCGGACCAGCCCCGGCTCATACGCGATTATGGCTGTCGCCCGGCGACAGCAGCTTGACTAAGGAGAAAAAGCAACAGGGATGGCAGACAAGTACAACCCTCAGGAGATTGAAACCCGCTGGCAGAAACGCTGGGAGGCGGACGAGCTGTACCGCCAGCAGATCGATTACGACCGGCCCAAATTTTACGCGCTGACCATGCTGCCCTACCCCAGCGGCAACCTGCACATCGGGCACTGGTACGCCATGTCGCCCTCGGACGCGCGCGCCCGCTACAAGCGTATGCAGGGCTACAACGTCCTGTTCCCGATGGGCTTCGACGCCTTCGGGCTGCCGGCGGAAAACGCCGCGATCAAGCGCGGCATCCACCCCAAGAAGTGGACCTACGCCAACATCGAGAACATGCGCAAGCAACTGTGCAGCATGGGGGCCATGTTCGACTGGCAGCGCGAAGCCGTCTCCAGCGATCCCGAATACTACAAGTGGACGCAGTGGTTCTTCCTGCAATTCTACAAGCACGGCCTGGCCTACCGCGCCGAAGCCGCCGTGGACTTCTGCCCGAAGTGCAACACCACCCTGGCCCGCGAGCAGGTCTGGGGCGAAGACCGCCACTGCGAGCGCTGCGGCACCCCGGTGATCAAGAAAGACCTGACCCAGTGGTTCTTCCGCATCACGCAGTACGCCGAGGAGCTGTTGGATCACAGCCGGATCGACTGGCCGGAGCGCGTCATGGTGATGCAGAAGAACTGGATCGGCCGCAGCGAAGGCGCGCATGTCGTCTTCCACACCGAAGCCGAAGACCCGATCGAGGTCTTCACCACCCGCCCGGATACGCTGTGGGGCGCGACCTTCATGGTCCTGGCCCCGGAGCACCCGCTGGTCGGGAAGATCACCACGGATGCGCAGCGCGCGGCGGTCGAAGCCTACGCCCAGGCCGCGGCCCGTAAGTCCGAGATCGACCGCACGGCCGAGGGCAAGGAGAAGACCGGCGTCTTCACCGGCGCGTACGCGATCAACCCGGTCAACGGGGCGCGCATCCCGATCTGGGTCGCCGACTACGTCCTGATCACCTACGGCAGCGGCGCGATCATGGCGGTGCCCGCCCACGACCAGCGCGACTTCGACTTCGCGCGCAAGTACGGCCTGGAGATTCGCGGCGTGATCCAGCCCGACCTGGCCCAGGTCGCCGATCATTACATCGGCGAGACCGAGAAGAACCTGGATGCGCTGGTCGCCGCCGCCGAAAAAGCCGGCGCGATCCTGACCTTCGACGAGGCCGATGCCCTGTTTGGCAAGCGCGGCGGCGCGCAAAGCCCCGATCCGCGCGTGCCGGCGATCGACATCGACTGGCTGCTGAACACGGTCAACCGGGCCTACACCGGCCCCGGCGTGATGGCCAACAGCGGCGCGTTCGATGGCAGCGAAGCCACCGAGGACAAGGGCAGCGCCAACCCGGCGATCAAGGCCGTGACCGGCTGGCTGGAGCAGCAAGGCACCGGTCACCTGGCGGTCAACTATCGCCTGCGCGACTGGTTGATCAGCCGCCAGCGTTACTGGGGTGCGCCGATCCCGATGATCTACTGCCCCAAGTGTGGGACGGTGCCCGTGCCGGAATCCGATCTGCCCGTGCTGCTGCCCGATGATGTGGAGTTCATGCCCACCGGCGAGTCGCCGCTGAAGTTCCATGAAGGCTTCCGTTACACGACCTGCCCGCAGTGCGGCGGACCGGCCGAGCGCGAAACCGACACGATGGACACCTTCATGTGTTCGTCGTGGTATCCGTACCGCTACCTGAGTCCGCACTACGATCAGGGGCCGTTCGACCCGATCCAGGCGGCCTACTGGCTGCCCGTCGACCAGTACACCGGCGGGATCGAGCATGCCACCATGCACCTGATGTACGCGCGTTTCTTCACCAAGGCCATGCGCGACTGCGGCATCTTCGAGCCGACGATCGCGGCCATGCGCCAGATCGGGCGCGATCCGCAGGGCCTGTTCGAGGAGCAGATGACGGCCCTGTTCAACCAGGGCATGATCCTGGGCGAAGACCGCGAGAAGATGAGCAAGTCGCGCGGCAACGTGATCGACCCGGACGACCTGGTCGCCCGTTACGGCGCGGACGCCGTGCGCGGCTACCTGATGTTCGCCTTCCGCTGGGATCAGGGCGGCCCGTGGGATAACCAGGGCATCCAGGGCATCGTCCGCTGGCTGAACGACACCTGGACGCTGTTCGCCGACCCGGCGAGCGTGCCGGGCAAGCCCAGCGCCGAACAGATCGCCGGGCTGCGCCGCAAAGCGCACCAGGCGATCAAGCAGGTCACGGACGGGCTGGAGGGCTTCACGTTCAACACGGCCATCGCCGGCCTGATGAGCCTGAAGAACGCCATGCTGGACGCCAGAAAGACCCCGGTCGTCAACGATCCGGCCTGGCGGGAGGCAACCAGCATCTACCTGCGCCTGATGGCCCCCTTCACCCCGCACATCGCGGAGGAGCTGTGGGCGCGCACCGGCGGAGCGTACAGCGTCCACACCCAACCCTGGCCGGAGTATGACGAGGCCAGCGCCGCCGAGGACGTGATCACCCTGGTGGTGCAGGTCAACGGCAAGGTGCGCGACCGGATCGAAGTCCCGGCGAGCATCTCCGAAGAAGACGCCAAGGCCGCCGCCCTGGCTTCCGAAGGCGCGCAGCGCCACCTGGACGGCAAGCCGCCCAAGAAGGTGATCTACGTCCCGGCGCGCGGGATGGTCAGCATCGTGGTGTAAGCCACCCCAACGGGGACGACCGGGACCGATGCATCGCATGCCCGGCATCGCGGTCGTCCCCGTTTCTTTTTCAGGAGCCGCCCGGCCCGCCGTTCGTCACCTCTCCGGCCCGCGGCTGTCACATTCCCGCTTCCCCCCTCTTGACCCATGAACTCATGGAACATACGATATGAACGCATGGTTCATATCGAAGGAAGTGGGGAATGGCCGACTCGATGGCTCGCCGTGTGTTCAAAAATCTCAACCGCTACTTCATGGTGCCGATGTTCCGCCTGGGGTTCGGTTTTTTCTTCGGGACGCCGTTCGGCGGCTACATCATGGTCCTGCGAACCGTGGGCCGCAAAACGGGCAAGACCCGTTACACCCCCGTCAACTACGCCATCATGAACGGCCAGGTGTACTGCGTCTCCGGCTTCGGCAAGGGCGCTCACTGGTACACCAACCTGAAGGCGGAGCCGCGCCTGGAGATGATCATGCCCGGCGGAGCGTTCTTTGGCGTGGCCGAGGACGTGATCGATGAGGCCGAGCGCACCCGCGCCATCCGGCAGGTCTTCAAGAACGGCGGGTTCGCCGGGTTCTTCGAGGGCTTCAACCCGCGCACGGTCTCGGACGAGGAGCTGCTCGCCAAGTGCCAGCATACGGTCGTCGTGCGCATCCGCCCGGAGGGCCTCGGCAGCGGGGCCGGCGATCCGGGCGGCTGGGCCTGGGTAGTGACCGTGGCGGCGACGGTGGGCATCCTGCTGGCGGTCCTGTTCTAGCGCGCGAAGGCGGGAGGCTCGTCTAAGAATCGCATTAGAAACCGCCTGCGGACAAAACCCGCGCTTCCGGCGGACGTATAATAGGTTGAATGGCGGGCCATCCGGAACACCAGGTGGCCCGCCGGCATGTTAGACATCGCCTTACCGGCCTGCCAGATCGGACTTTCGGCCAGTTGACAGGCGCGGTAATTCGACTACAGTAAGTACGTGAGATCAAGGCCCAGCACCGCGAAAGCGCCCCACAATCGGGGAAACAGTTTTTCGCGGCTCTGGAGCCGGATAAGAAGGCATTCCCTATGTTGAGCGCCAACCCCTCTCGCTCCCCCTTCAACGACGAACTCCCGCTCCGCAATATCGCCACGCTCGACGCGCTCAAGGCTCTGCTTCGCGCCCGCCGCGTCGACATCTCGCTGTGGGGCACGGGCAGCGCCAAGACGGTCGAGAGTCTCTGGGAAGAGATCGCAACCGGGGAGATCGAGCTGAAGGACAAACCCTTCCGCCGCGTCCTGACCGGCGTGGTGCAGGTCATCATCCGGCGCGGCGACCGGGTTCTGATCGAGGCCGAGCAGGTCTTTCACGACGGCCGCCGCCGCGCTCGCAACATCCCGCCGGCGGAAAAGATGCTGCCCGGCGAAAACTACATGGACGCCGCGCGGCGCTGCGTGACCGAGGAGCTGGGCCTCTCCCCGGATCGGGTCGAAATCCTGCCGGAGACGCACACCTCCAGCCAGGAGATGCGCACCTCGTGGTCGTACCCCGGCCTGCTGGGCCAGTACACCATCCACCGCGTCGACGTCAGCGCCCCCGACCTGCCCGATGAGAGCTTCTGGACCGAGGAAGTCTCGCTGGCAAACGACCCCACCGTCCGCCGCCACCTGTGGATCTGGGAGCACAAAGACCTGGTTCTGCAGGAAGGCTGAGCAGTACTGGCTCTCTAAATCGATTGGTGACAACATCAGCGCGACTCTGGCCGAGTCGCGCTGATGTTGTCGGACTTCGAGGCACGGTGGGGGACAGCCATCCAGACCGAGACTCAAATCCAGGCATAGACAACCCAAAATGAACCCTGTTTGAGCATCATCTACGCAATGCTTTGGGCCGTGCAAAGGGCATTTGTTCGGAGAGAAACGTGCATCGTGGGAGGGGCAACCCGATGACCGACCAGCAGCGCATCCAACGCGCTGTGCGCGCAGGACGTTATGTCTTCACCGACCATGCCGTCGAAGAAGCACAGGCGGACAACCTGCGCTTTTCCGATATTGTGGGCATCTTACTTCAAGGTGAGATAGACTCAGTATATACGGATGATCCGCGTGGTGAGAGGTATGTCGTTTTCGCGGCGATGGCGTACTGGTGATTATTACGGTTTATGTGGTGGACGAGGGTGAACGATGAACGAGCGACATTTCCCCTGTGAATACTGCGATACGGCGCTGCCTCTGCAAGCGCGGCGCGTGACGCTGACCCTCCAGCGCAATGGGCGCTGGTATATCTTCGAGAACGTGCCCGCCGAGGTCTGCCCGAACTGCGGACACCGCTATTATGATGGGCCAACCCTGGTCCAGCTGGAGCGCCTGATCGAAGAACAGGCCGATCAACTCCGCCCGGTCGAAGCCTGGGCATTCTCGTTGCCGGTGGAGGCACTGTAGCGCCGGAACAGCTATTCCGGCGCTACACGCCCGTGCATCCACTCATATCCGCCAGTACTTGCCGCCCCCGCCTTCCCTCGCCATCAGACCCTGCTCCACCAGCTCGCGGCGCAGTTGGGCGGTATCTTCGTGGTACTGGCCCAGCAGCTCGTTGACTTCCTTCTCCGTGTACTGCCGCCCGACCTCGAACACGTTCACCACGTAGCGCAGCACCGCCTGCATCTTCTTGAACTGCATGGGAAGCTGCTTGAAACGCCCATCCGGCCCCAGGTAGTTCTTGAGCACCTTGCGGTCATAGGCATCCACGTCCACGCCTTCCGCCGCCGCCTGCAAAGTCTCCTGCGAGAGCAGACTGCGGGCCATCTCGTGCAGGGCGCCAAGCTCCAGGCGGTAGACGTTGTAGTAGCTCTGCGGCCGGGCGCTGACCAGCCCGACGTGCGTCAGGTAGGACAGGTGATTCGATACGGTTGACGGGCGCAGGTCCAGGATGGCCGCGATCTGCTCCACGGCCAGTTCCTCGCGCGCCAGCAGCCCGACGATCTTCAGCCGGTTGGCGTCGGCCAGGGCCTTGAAGAACTCCAGCAAAGCCTGGGATTGCTCCGAGACGTCCATCGCACACCTCTTTCATGAAACTAATTCGACGTTCATCGAAATAATTCTATCAGACTACAGAAAGAAGTCAAGACCAGAGGCCGCGCAATCGGACGGACCAGCGCCCCGTCCCTACCCGTTTTTCGCTTCGACGCTTGCCGCATTGGCATGTTTTCCTGCCGCTGGTCTCTGCCTTCTCTGGCCTCCTCCCGCGCCCCGCGCTACACTCCCGCCCATCTCGTCCCTGCCCGCCAAGGAGACCCGCCATGCACCTTGCCGACCTCAACTGGATGGACGTGGAACGCTACCTGGAGCGCGACCGGCGCATCATCCTCGTCACCGGCGCGACCGAGCAGCACGGCTACCTCAGCCTGTTGACCGACATCAAGGTGCCCCAGGCTATCGCCGGGGTGCTGGCCGAGCGCGAAGGCGTGCTGGTCGCCCCACCGCTCAACTTCGGCTGCTCGGCCTATTTCATGGAGTATCCCGGCACGATCACGCTGACCGCGCCGACCTTCGGCCTGGTGCTGGGAGAGATCGTGCGCAGCCTGGCCCGCCACGGCTTCCGGGGCTTCCTGGTGCTCAACGGGCACGGCGGCAATGCCCGCCCGGCTGTGCTGGACGCGCTTCAGGCGGAGTTTCCGGGGCTGCGTTCGACCTGGTACAACTGGTGGCAGGGGGAGGCGACCCGCCAGATTGGGGAGTACGTCAAACACAAGCCCAATCACGCCAACTGGCTGGAGAATTTCGTCTTCACCCGCGTGGCGGACGTGCCGCGCGAGATCAAGCCGGAGCCGGACCTGGCCCGGCTGACCGAGGCCGGAGTCTCCTACCGGGACGTCCTGGGGGATGGCAGCTACGGCGGCCCCTACCAGATGCCGGAGGAGATCATGGCCCGGTTGTTCGATGGGGTCGTGGCCGAAGCGACTGCCCTGCTCCGCGAGCTTCAGTAGACGGCCCCGAATCAAAAGGACGGCCGGCGGCCGTCCCTCGGATCGCGCGATAGAATGACCGGACAAGGCCCGCCCGGACGAGGCATGCCTCGTCCCTACTTAAGCTTGCGCACCTGGTGCTGGAACATCACCTGGATCTGCAAGCGGCCCAGCCGGATTTCGTCGCCGTCGCGCAACACGCGCACCTCGTGGGCGTGCAGGCGCTGGCCGTTGATGTAGGTGTGGTTGCTGCTGTCCAGGTCGGTGATCGTGACCGTGTTGTCCTGGTAGCGCAGTTTGGCGTGCATCCGCGACACGCCGTAATCCCCGGCCTGGAACGGCGACAGGTCGATGTCGGGAAGCTGGCGCGAGTCGGGGGTGCGCCGGCCAACCACCTGCTCCGGCCGGTCACGCAGGGAGACCGTGATCGGGCGCTGCGAATTCTGCACGAACAACAGCAGCGTGGTCGACTCGGTGAAATGGGTCTGGCCGACCTGGATCAGCTCCGAATCGGCCGGCTCCAGGCTGCGTGTCTGGGTGCTGGTTACGTTGAGCACCGCCCCGCAGGAAAAACAGTAAGCGTCCCCCAGGCGGTTGGCCCGCCCGCAGGCCGGGCAGTAGAAAATCCCCGCGGTTTCAGGCCCAGGCGCCGGCCGGGGCTGCTGGACCGAGGGATGGACCGGCCCATCGGGGTGCAGCCCGCCGGGAGTTGGCGGCCGGGCAGATGGTTTGGGCAGCCAGTCAGGCTCGTCGGGCGCGTCCAGCGGGGAAGCAAGGGACTCATCGTAGAACACGGCCTGTTTCGCCTCGGCCAGGTACTTCCCGCCCTCGCGGGCTTCCCAGCTCCGAATCAAGGCGGCCAACTGCTGGCGCGCTTCGCTGTGCAGGCGCTCCAGAATCGGCTTCAGGTAGCCGATCGCGTCCTGCTGGCTGCGGCCGTTCTGGCGCAGCCGCACGTACTCGGTCAGGATTTCTGTGACTCCGGATGGCCTCGGCTGTGTGGCTCCCATAAGCTCGTCTCTGTCTTGGGCGTTGGCCCCTCACGCGCATCTGTATCCAGTCGTATTGTACACCATCGGCCCGCCATGTGCGTTAAAAATCTCCCAAATCTACCCCGCGCCCGTGCATCCCGCCTTTTGCCGCCGGACGGGGCAAGACGGTATAGTAGGCCCTTTATTGGCGACCCATCCTCGGAGGGAGCCTTGAGCCGTTCCATGCTGCCGCGCCTGCTGATCCTGGCCGCCGGCCTGATCGTCCTGACCCTGGCCATCGCCGCCGCGGGCAGCCCGCAGGTTGTGATCCAGACCTTCAGCACGCGCCTGCTGGGCATCTTCATCGAAGCCGCGCCGTTCCTGCTGATCGGCACCCTCGTTTCCGGGTTGATCGAAGCCTTCGTCAGCCGGGAGCTGATCGCCCGCCTGCTGCCGCGCAACACCTTCCTGGCGACCGGCCTGGGCGGGCTGCTGGGTTTTGTTTTTCCTGTGTGCGAATGCGGCGTCGTGCCGGTCGCGCGGCGGCTGCTGAACAAGGGCCTGCCCGTGCCGGTCGCGGTCAGCTTCCTGCTGGCCGCGCCGATCATGAACCCGATCGTGGTCGCCAGCACCCAGGCCGCCTTCGGCTGGAGCGCGGTCTTCTGGGGCCGTTTTTTGATCGGCGGCCTGGTCGCGGTGGGAGTCGGGCTGGTGTTCGCCTTCGGCGCGCGCCCGGAGGACGTCCTGCGCGAACCTGCGCTCCCCGCTCCCAATCCCGGTCTGACCCTGCGCGTCCATCTCCCGGCCCGGCCCTCGGTGGTCGCCCGGCTGCTCCAGGCCGCGCACCTGGCGACCGGCGAATTCTTCGAGATGGGCCGCTACCTGATCCTCGGCGCGTGCCTGGCGGCGGGGATGCAGACCCTGGTCAGCCAGGACGTGCTGCTGGCCCTGGGCCGGGGGCCGGTCGTCTCCGTCCTGGTGATGCAGGCCCTGGCCTTCGTGCTGAGCGTCTGCTCGACCGTGGATGCCTTCCTGGCCCTGGCCTTCGCCGGGACGTTCACCACCGGATCGATCCTGGCCTTCCTGACCTTCGGCCCGATGGTCGACATCAAGAGCACGCTGATGTTCCTGGGCGTCTTCAAGCGGCGCGTGGTGGTCTACCTGATCCTGCTGCCGCTGCTGATGACCCTGCTGGCCAGCGTATGGCTCAACCTCAACGTCAGCCTGTAAGCAGGGAAAGTGCGCCATGTCCCAACCCAAACCCGACACCCACCCCGACCCCACCCTGCGCGACTGGCTCCAGGCCGCGATCCTGTTCGGCCTGGGGCTGTACTTCGCCTATACCCTGGCAAGCGGCAGCCTGACCAATTACATCAATGCCCGCTTCGCCTGGCTGGCCGCCTTCGCCGCGCCGGTCTTCCTGATCCTCGGCGGGCTGCACGCCTACCGCCTGTGGACCCGATCGCCGGAGGAGGACCACGACCAAGAGGATGGGCACGACCACGGCCCGGTGTCCTGGGGCGTGCTGGCGACGGTGGCCCTCCCCCTGCTCGTTGGCGTGCTGATCCCCTCCCGCCCGCTGGGGGCGGACGCGGTCGACGCCAGCGCCCTGACCGGCGCCGGCCTGATCGGCGGCGGCGATTCGGCCGTCCTGGAGCGTGACCCGCTCGAATGGACCGTCCTCGACTGGCTGCGCGCCCTCAACGCCAGCAGCGACCTGAGCGCGTTCAACGGGCAGGAGGCCAACCTGCTCGGCTTCGTCTACCGCAACGACCAGTTCCCGGCGGAGCACTTCATGGTCACCCGCTTCGTGATGAGCTGCTGCGTGGCCGACGCGGCGCCGGTCGCCATGCCCGTCCGCTGGCCAGATACCGCCGGCCTGCCCAACAACACCTGGGTGCAGGTCCACGGCGTCTTTCAGTTGGGCGAGTTCGCCGGCAACCTGTTCCCGATCCTCCAGGCCGACGCGCTGGAAACCGTGCCGGAGCCGGAGCACCCTTACCTGTACCCATGATCGAGCGACTGAAAGCCTCCCTGTCTGAACTGTCCCGCTTCGATTGGATCGCGCTCGGCGTGGCGCTGGCCCTGCTGGGCGCGATCCTGGCCGTGATCCTGCTCGGCGACCACGTCGGCGTGCGCGTGCTGCGTCTCACGCCCCAGGGTGAGGCCCATACCACGAGCTGGATCACGCTCCAGTTCAGCGAGGACATGGCCCGCGACAGCATCGGAGACAGCCTGCGCCTGGAGCCGCCGGTCGCGGGGACCATCGATTGGAGTGGCAGCACCCTGATCTTCCGCCCGGCGGAGGCCCTGACTCCGGGAGAAACCTACACGGTCATCCTGGAACCCGGCGCGGCCAGCCTCTCTGGCCGGACCGTGCAGCACGCGCAGCGCTTCAGCTTCAGCGTGCGCCGCCCGCAGGTCGCCTACCTGGCTCCGGCCAATACCGCTCCCCAGAACATCTGGATCGCGGACGGGCCGGACCACGCCCGGCAGCTCACCTTCAGCGAAGCCGGCGTCTTCAATTTCGACGCCAGCCCGGATGGCGCCCGGATCGCCTACGCGGACTACAACCCGGAAACCGACGGCACCGACCTCAAGCTGATCGACTCCGGGGGCGGCGAGCCCCGCCTGCTGCTGGCCTGCCCGGACGCCGACTGCACCACCCCGACCTGGAGTCCGGATGGAACCCGGATCGCCTACGAGCGCATCACCCACAACACCGAGCTGAACCTGGGCAGCAGTCCGACCCGTGTCTGGCTGCTCAGCCTGAGCGAGTCGGGCGGCGGGACGGTCACCAGCGACCGGCCCCTCTTCAGCGATACCCAGATCATCAGCTCCGGCCCGGTCTGGTCGCCGGATGGGAGCCGGATCGCGGTCTACGATTCACAGGCGGGCGGCATCCTGATCACGGCCCTTGCCTCCGAAGACCTGCTGTTCATCCCGACCCGGCAGGGCAGCGTCGGCGCGTTTTCGCCGGACGGCGCGTGGATGGTCTACCCGGACCTGATCCTGGCCGGGGGCGGGACACACACCCGGCTGAGCCTGGCCAACCTGGACACGCGCCTGATCGAGCCGCTGTACAACGAGGCGCAGCCCTTTGACGACGAGCGCGCCGTCTGGAGCGCCGACGGCCAGACCCTGATCGTCGCCCGCCGCTACCAGGACGAGCGCTACACCCCCGGCCGCCAGCTTTACCGCGTGGCCGCGACCACGGGTGATTCCAAAGCCCTGCTGGTCGATCCGGCCTACTACCACGGCTTCTTCGAGCTGGACCCGTCCGGCAGCCAGATCGTGCTCCAGCGCTTCCGCCAGCCGGGGAGCAGCGCAGCCGGGAATCCGTCTGAACCGGAAATCTGGGTGTACAATACAGGCGACGAAACGCTGACCCCGATCGCGACCAACGCCTTCCTGCCGCAGTGGGTCCCCTGAGCGCCCCATGCCGCCCGGCCAAAGAGAGACTTCATCATGACCGCCCCCATCCAGGACTTCGCCGTCGAACAGCTCCGCAAGCATGGCTACAAGCTCACCCAGGCGCGCTGGGCGGTGATCCTGACCCTGGCGGAATCGCCCAGCCCGCTGGCGATCAACGACCTGTACCAGCAGGCGCGCGCCCACGCGCCCGACCTGGGGCTGGTCACGGTCTACCGCACCCTGGAGATTCTGGACTCGCTCAAGCTGGTGCGCCCGGTGCACCTGATGGAGGATTACCACGGCTACGCCCTCGCCACGCCGGGCCATACCCATCACGTCGTGTGCCAGCGCTGCAAGAGCGTGGTGGAAATCGAAGGCTGCGACATCAGCCCCTTCCTGGACCGGGTGCGCGAGGAGACCGGCTTTCACATCACCGGCCACTGGCTGGAACTGGAAGGCATCTGTCCCAACTGCCGGACGAAGGACTCCGGCCGGGCAGAGCCGGCCTGATCCCACCCGCAGGGAAATCCCCTCTTGACTTGCTCGTTTGGGCTGCTACACTCTAAATGAAAAACTTTTTCATTTAGATGTCTGGTCGTTCATATGTCAGGAGGATTGACATGCCCAAGTGGTTCATCGCCCTGCTCGTCGCCGCCCTGGTGACCGGCCCGCGCCCCGCCCCGGCCGCAGCCCAGACGGAACGGCTCCAGGTCGTTGCCAGCTTCAGTATCCTGGCGGATGTCGCCGCCCACGTCGCCGGGGACGCCGCCGACGTGCGGTCGCTCATGCCGGCCGGTTCCGATCCACACAGTTACACCCCCATCCCGCAAGACCTGGTCGCGCTGGCCGAGGCTGACGTCGTCTTCGTCGTTGGGGCCAACTTCGAGGAAACCCTGTTCTCCACCATCGCAAACGCCGCGGACGGGATGAACATCGTCGCGGCGTCGAGCTGCATTGACATCCTGCCGTTTGGCGGCGAAGCCCACGACCACGCTGAAGAAGAGACGCACGACGCCGAGCATTCCGAGCGCGAGGCGGAGCTGGCCGCGCTGTGCGAAGCGCATCACGCCGAGCTGGCCGCCCTGCACGGGGTCGAAACCGAGCTCCACGCCGATCACGCGCACGTCGAGCCGCTGGGGACGCTTTACACCCTGGCCTGCGATCATCACGACGAGGAAGAAGCCGCCCAAGGCGAACACACCCACACAGCCGGGAGCTGCGATCCGCACGTGTGGACAGACCCGTATAACGGCATGTACTGGGCCATGCTGATCCGCGACACCCTGTCCGCGATGGACCCGGCCAACGCGGAGGTCTACGCCGCCAACACAGCCGCTTACCTGGCCGCCCTGGACGGGCTGGCCCGCGACGAGCTACGCCCGCTGCTGGAAACCGTCCCGGAAGCCAACCGCAAGCTGGTGACGGCCCACAGCGCTTTCGGCTACTTCGCCAATGCCTACGGCTTCACCCAGGTCGGGGTGATCATCCCCGGCGGCAGCACCCTGGCCGAGCCAAGCGCGGCCGAAATCGCGGCCCTGATCACCACCATCCGCGAGCAGGCCGTGCCGGCCATCTTCGCCGAGACCACGGTCAACTCGACCCTGACCGAGCAGATTGCCGCCGAAACCGGGGCGCGGTTCTACACCCTGTACAGCGGCACGCTCAGCGCGCCGGACGGCCCGGCCGCGACGTACATCGACTATCTGCGCTATAATGCCCGGACGATCGCCGCCGCGCTGGGAGGCAGCGCATCCGAATAGCGCCTCCCACACGGCCGGAATGGGACAGCCTGTGGTCCGTCCCATTCCCCCAGGGAGTGCGCTCATGCCCGACCTGATTTTGTTCAGCGGCCTGCCCGGCTGTGGCAAGACATCCCTGGCACGGGCCGTGGCCCACACCCTGCGCCTGCCCCTCTTCGCCAAGGACCGCTTTCAGCGTGTCCTGCGCGACGAGGCGCCAGGCGCGCCGCTGACAACCGCCTACCACCTCCTGCTCGACCAGGCGGCGGAGCAATTGAGCCTGGGCCTGGGGGTGGTGCTGGACGCGGTTTTTCCGCTGCCGGAGTTCCGCCAGGCGGCACGAGACATTGCTTTTCATCAGGGCGCGTCACTGGCCATCATCCAGTGTGTCTGCACGGATGAACTCCTGTGGCGCGCCCGCGTGGATTCGCGCTCGGAGATCGTCCCCGGCTGGCCGCCGGCGGGCTGGGCCGAGATCGAGCGCCTGCGGCCAATCTGGCAGCCCTGGCCGCCCGGCACAACCCTGGTGGTGGACGCCGTCCACCCATTCGAGATCAACCTGGCCGCGAGCCTGGCTTATATCGGCGACCCGCGAGAACCTTAGACGATCGAGTTGACCCATGAATCTCCAAACCCTGCTGCACCCCTCCGCCCCGGCGGAGATCGCTCCCGACGGCGAAGCCTGCCCGGCCCTGACCGTGGAGAATCTGTCGGCGGGCTATCCCGGCAACCGCGAGGCCATGACCGGCGTGAGCTTCGCCGTCCGGCGCGGGGAGCGCGTCGGCGTGCTGGGGCCGAACGGCGCGGGCAAAAGCACCCTGTTCAAGACCATCGTCGGCCTGATCCCGCACCACACCGGCCACATCTCGATCCACGGCGAGGACTGCCGCACCAGCCATAACATGGTCGGCTACGTTCCCCAGCACGAGGCCATCGACTGGCGCTTCCCGGTCTCCGTGCGCGACGTGGTCATGATGGGCCGCCTGCGCCAGATCGGCTGGTTCCGCTGGGCGGGCCGCCGCGACTGGCTGGCCGTCGACGACGTGCTGGATCGGGTCGGGATGCTGCCTTTCCGCGACCGGCAGATCGGCCAGCTCAGCGGCGGCCAGAAGCGGCGCGTCTTCATCGCCCGCGCCCTGGCCCAGGAAACCGACGTCCTGCTGCTGGACGAGCCGTTCAGCGGGGTGGACGCCGCCGCCGAAAGCGAGATCATGGATATGCTCGACCTGCTGCGCCGCGAGCAGGTGAGCGTGATCCTGGCGACGCACGACATGCACATGGCCGGTCAAGCCTTCGACCGACTGCTGCTGATCAACCGGACGGTGATCGCCTACGGCCCGCCGCGAGAGGTCTTCACCCCCGATACGCTGAGCCGCGCTTACGGAGGCCGGATCGGGGTCTTTCGCGACAGCGGGCAGACGATCATCATCACCGACGAGCACGGCTGCCCCGGTCACGATCGCGAGGAGGAGTAGACAGTTCACAGTCGACAGCAGACAGTCAAGACGGGTCCTATGCTAGACAATTTGGATGGGGGCAAACAGCGGCCAATTCAGGAACTAGCATAAGTGGTGCATCCGACAAGTCAGCATCGCAAAGAACAGGCATCTGTAGGGGCGGTTCGCGAACCGCCCCGGGCGTCCCGCCCGTCGCCCCTACCCAACCATACCTTCGGGAATTTGCCGGACGAACCAATAAGGCTCAAGACATCAATTCCGGCCGTCCTATGCTTTTACTGTGAACTGTAACCTGTCCACTGTAAACTAACCTTTGTGCACCTTCAGGGTAGCGTAACCATGTCCGAATCGCGTTTCGAGCACATCCACGTGATCATCAACCCGGCGGCGGGCGGCAGCATGCCCGTACTCAAGACGCTCAACGGCGTCTTTCAGCCGCGCGGCGCGCGCTGGAGCGTC
>JARKOQ010000161.1 GCA_029976005.1 Aggregatilineales bacterium
GCGTCGTGCATCCCCAGGATGTGCTCGTAATCGCCCTTGAGGGCCATCATGCAGCTCGCCGACGTGCCCACGATCGGAATGCCGCGCCGGGCGTAGGGCTCCAGCCAGGCCACGTTGCGGTGGGCGTAACGCCGGGCCGCGTCGAAATCGCCGTTGGACTGCATCGGCAGCCCGCAGCAGTGCAGCGGCGGCACGATGATCTCGAAGCCCAGGTGTTCCAGGATCGCTACCGCCGTGCGGCCGACGTGCGGCTCGTAGCTGTTGGTCGCGCAGCCGTGGAAGTAGACCACCGTCCGGGCCGGGTCGTAGGCCTCGACCGCGCGCGCAGCTTCCCGGCGGCGGCGCTGGCGTCTCTGCCACCAGCCGCGGAAGGTGTAGCCCGCCCATTTGGGCATTGGCCCGCGCGCGCTGACCTTGAGCGTCTTCTCGCCGATCAGGCGCAGCACCCGGTTGCCCATCGCGAAGTTCAGCACCGGGGCGAAGGGCGTCCCCAGCCGCCCCCAGACCTCGTTGCGCCCCAAAAACCAGTTGCGCAGGCTGAGGCCGTGCGTCTGGACCAGGGCGGCTTTGGCCTGGGTGTTAATCTCCATCACCTTGACGCCATGCGGACAGACCAGGGTGCAAATCCCGCACCCGGAGCAGTAATCCACGCTCTTGTCGACCGACGGCGCGCCCGGCTCGCGCATGCGCTGGGCCTGCGGGCCAACGTGCTTGGGGCCAGGGAACAGGTCGGTATATGGCGCGACGGTACACTGCGCGGTGCAGATATTGCACTTCACGCACAGGTCGGAGGTGAACGGCGCGTTCTCCAGCAAGTCCAACAGATCAGACATCGAGATCAGACTCCCCACGATCACTGGGCGACACAGATTGCGCGGACGGCGGCTGAGCCTGTTCGGCATTCAGTGGCAGGTGAATGGTAAAGGTGCTGCCCTGGCCGGGCACGCTCTCCAGCGAGATACGCCCGCCGTGGGCCTCGACAATCTTGCGCGCGATCGGCAGCCCCAGCCCCAACCCGCCTGGGCCGGAAGTCCGCGCCGGATCGACCCGGTAGAACCGGTCGAACACGCGGTCCTGATGTTCGGGCGCGATTCCGGCCCCCGTATCGCGCACCCGGATTAAGGCCTCGGCTCCCTCGCGGCGCGTCTGGAGGGTGATCGTCCCGCCCGGCGGCGTATAAACGATCGCGTTATCGACCAGGGCCGCCAGCGCCCGGTACATCTGCTGGTAATCATAGTTGAGCCACACATCCGGCTCGACCAGATCGAGCGCCAGCGTATGTCCCCAGGCGGCCAACCGGCCGCCCCATTCGTTGAGCACGTCGCGCACCACGAGGTTGAGGTCGTAGCGCCGCGGGCTCAGCTCAAGGCTCCGATCCAGGCGCACCAGACTCAACAGATCGTCCAGCAGGCGCTGTAAATGGCTGACCTGGGCCTTGATGCTCGCCAGGTGCTGGCGCTGCAACTCCGGCTCCGGCTCGCGTGCCAGAATCGCCAGGCTGACCAGCATCGAGGTCAGCGGCGTCTTGAGATCGTGGGACGCGTCGCCGATGAAGCGCGCCAGCATATCCGCCCGCTCGCGCTCCAGGGCCAGTTCCAGGTTGCGCTGCTCCGCCAGCTTGCGCACCGTGATATCCTGGTTGATGCCCAGCATCCCCGTTACCCGGCCTTCGGAATCGAACAGCGGCAGGTAGCTGGACTGAACCCAGCACTCCTCGCCAGACCGGAGGAGGACCCGTTCCTCGGTCACCACCGGCTTCCCGGAGCCGGTGACTTGCTCCTCGATCGCCCGCCATGCCGCCGCCTGTTCGGGGTAGAAATCCGCCGTGGTCTTGCCCAGCGTTTCTTCCTGGGTTTTCAGCCCCAACCGGCGCAGCGACTCGGCGTTGTTGAGCAGAAAATGGCCTTCCAGGTCTTTGAGGTAAACGCTGTTGGGCAGGTGATCGATCAGCGTGCGCAGCAGGTTGCGTTCCCTGGCCAGCGCCTCACGCATCTCCCGGCGCTCGGTGATATCGCGCGTCGCCCCCAGAATACCAACGAAACGGCCCTGATCGTCGTGAATCACCGAGCCGACGACCTCGGTCCAGACGGTGGACCCATCCTTGCAAGGCTGTTCCAGCTCCATCCGGACTTCACTGTCCAGCCGGATGCCGGCCGCTTCGCGCTGAACGATCCGGCCCAGGCGCTCCTGGACCAGCTTCAGAGAGTCCGGGGTCAGGGCCTGATCCATCGACTGCCCGATCACCTCTTCCGGTGTATAACCGCGCAGCCGCTCCACCGACGGACTGACATAGGTGAAGCGGCCTTCGAGGTCCAGCATCCAGATCACGTCGCGGGCATTCTCGGCCAGCATGCGATAGCGCTCTTCGATCTGCTTGCGCGCGCTGATATCGCGCACCGTCGCCACACGGAAGCGCCGTCCCTGCCACTCCATCCATTGGCCGGAAATCTCGACCGGAAACGCCGTCCCATCCGCCCGCCGCAAGAGGGTCTCGAACAGGACATCCTCTTCGGGGGAGGGCTGGGCTGGCATCGAAGCCTGTGGCGCGGGCGAGACAAAATCCAGTCCCGACCGGCCAATCAGCTCGCTCACGGGAAGGCCCAACATCTCAGCCAGGGCAGCATTGGCTTCGACCACCACGCCGTCCTGGTGTACGGCCACCCCTTCGCGGTGGAAGCTCATCAGCCGGCGGAACCAGTCCAGCTCCACGCGCAGGGATTCGACCTCCTGGCGCGACTCCGCCAGCGCAGCTTCCAGCTCGGCTATTCTGCGGGCCATCTCCGAGACGCGATCAGTCATGCCCCCTGCCTGTGATCATCACTCGAACGTGCCGGAAGTTGCGACGTGTCCTGCGCCGCAACCTGCGCCGCGCCGCGGAGCGCGGCAAAGGCCGAGGCCAGGTCCAGCCCTTCGGGCGCGAATGGGTCCGCGCCGGCCAGGAGATGCCCGGCCGCGAAGAGATTCGTCCAGGCGGGCCGCCCATCCTCACCCAGCGGGCGCAGCGCCGAATCCACCGCCAGCCCGAAGGCATGGACCGGGTGCCCGCGCGGGTCCAGCAGGTCTTCGCGGAACCAGTCCGCGCGATCGGTGGCGGCGACCACCGGCAGGCCAAAGATTGGCTCCCAGACCCGGCCGCGATCGTCACTGTGCAGCCCGCCGCCGTACAGCCCGCCCGTCGTCAGGAGGAAAGCGTCGCCGCGCACGATCGTCTCGCGTCCGGCGCTGGCAACGGCCACCCCGGCCAGCCGTCCGCCCTCCACCACCGGCCGGGTGACCGGATGGCCGATCTGGACGCGCGCCCCGTGGCGCAGCAGCCAGCGCTTGAGCGTGTTGAACAGGCGCGTACCCGGCACGGAGGGCGGCAGCGTCGGAATCTCGAAGACCGGCAGGCCGATCTGGCGGGCCAGATCGGGCAGCGCCTCCGGATCGTGCAGGCCCAGTACGGCCGGGAAGCCGACGCGCGCCTCACCGCGCAGCCGCCCGCGCACCATCCGGGCGATCTCGGCGCGGAAGGCCGCGCCGTCGAAGCGGTGAGCCAGTTCAGTCGGGCTGAGGTCCCAGCCGTTGGGATGGTCGGGCGCACCGGCGGGCAGCGCCACCTGGATCCCACGCCCGCCCCACATCCCGGCGAAGAGGGCCGGGTCGAAATCACGCCAGCGGCTGAAGCCGACGGCCAACGTCTCGCCTTCCGGCGCGGGCGCGCCTCCGGCCTGCCAGACCGGCGCGGCATCGACCGGCTGGGCGAGGCCCAGCCCGGTGGGCAGCACGCGCGGGCCGGCTTCCACCGCCAGGGCCGGGAAGGCGGCGCACCACTCGAAGAAGGCCGCCGGGCCGGGATGATCCGCCAAAGCCCCAAGCTGAAAATGCCCCGGTGTCAGGATCAGGCGGCCCAGGCCGTGCGTGACCAGTGTGACCCGCGCCCCGGCCTGGACGGCGAAGACCGCCGCCGCCAGCCCGGCCAGTCCCGCGCCGATGATCACTACGCGCCTCCCTGCGACAGTCGGAATTGGGCTGCGGTCGGCCGCCCAGGGGGGCAGCGCCGCCTCCGGCTGGGGACGCGGGCCATCCAGGAGGTCGAGGCCCAACGTGCGCCGGTAAATCATCTCGTCCAGCAGGAACTGGCGGAGGTGCTGGCCCCACAGCAGGGGCCGCCCGCCCTTGAAGCGCTCCGCCACGAAATCGCGCAGGGCGTGGAGCGCTTCCCCGGCCGGGAGGTCACGCGCCTCGCGCAGGATGCCCGCCGCGCGCACCGCGCAAAACCCGCCCTGGCACGGCCCCATCCCCAGGCGCAGGTCGCGCCGCAGATCGTCCAGGCTCGGCGGCCGGTCGTAGGCCGCGACGGCATCTTCGATCTGGCGGCGGCCGACCATCTCGCACTCGCAGATCAGCCCGCCCTCAATCCGGCCGTGCTCCAGCGCGTCCAGCCGGCGACCCAGGCTGTGGAAGCGCCGGGGTTCTTCACCGGGCAGCGGCTCGGCCGCCGTCATGCACGGCGCGGTTATCCCCAGGGCGGCGCAAATGTCGTCCGCCGCCTTTTCGGCCATCAGCCGGGCTGTGGTCAGCTTGCCGCCCACGACCGAGGTCAGCCCAGGTCCGTGCCGCACCACGGAGAACGTGCGCTTGACGCCGCGCCCCTCGACCCCTTCGTCCTGCCCCGGCGGCTCGTACAGCGGGCGCACCCCGGCCCAGGCCCGCAGGGCGCGCGCCTGGCGAAATCCGGCGATGATCGCCTCGCCCTCGTCCAGCATCCGGCTGATCTCCCAGGCTTCGATGGTGTTGTCGTCCGGACTATCGACCCGTACCGAAGTCGTCCCGATCACGCTGACCGTACCGACCGGGACCAGGATGTCGCCGTCATCGGGGGGATGCAGCCGGTTGATGATCGTGTTCACCCAGCGGATGTTCATGGCGATCATCACGCCCCGGCTCCAGCGCACGTCGAGGTCATGCCCGGCCAGGGCGGCCACCCGTCCGGCCCACGGCCCGGCCGCGTTGAGCACCCAGCGGGCCGCGACGGTCTGGCTCTCGCCGCCGCGCCGGCCGGCCAGCGTGGCGCGCATCCCGTCCGCGACCGGCTGGAGGGCCGTCACTTCCCGGTAGGTCAGCACCCGCGCCCCAAAGCCTTCGGCGGCGCGGGCAAAGGCATGGCCCAGGTCGAACCCATCCACCGCGCCATCCGGCACGGCAAACACGCGCCGGAGGTCGGCGCGCAAGGCCGGTTCGCGGCGACGCGCCTCGGCCAGGCTGAGTTCCTCCGTCTCGATGCCCGCCGCCCGGCAGGCCTCGATCCAGGCCGGGACGTAGGACTCCGGGTCGCGGGCGGCAGCCACGAACAGCCCGCCGGTATCCTCGACGATATGAGGCGCGATCCGGCGCAGGATGCGGTTTTCCTGGATGCACTCGCGGGCGGATTCGGGATCGTTGACGGCGTAGCGCGCGCCGGAATGAAGCAGCCCATGAAAACGGCCGGAAGTCCCGGTCGTCAGGTCGTTCCTGTCTGCCAGGATGACTCGTTGCCCGCGCCGGGCCAGGTCATAGGCCGCGCAGACGCCCGTCGCGCCGCCGCCAATCACCAGCACGTCACAATCGAACTCCGCCATGCCGAATGTGCTCCGTAGATTGTGTGGTTATCCGTTCCGCATTATATGCTGTCCCGGCGCTCAAGGCCCGGCCCGCGCGTTTACGCCCTGTCGTGGGGAGGATCGCTGTCAGGCAGGGGTTCCAGGGGCAGCGCCGCCAGGTCGAACTCCTCCGGCAGGCAGACCCGCACCAGGCGCGCCAGTTCCAGCCCGATGGAGACCAGCGCCGCGCCGATCTGGAGGCGCAGCGGCCCGCCAAACGGCTCGCGCCCGATCAGATCGATCGTCTGGCCGGGCACGAGGTTCAGGCTGTGCAGGTAGATCAGGCACTCCGGCTCGGCGGTCACCACCCGGCTGACCGTTCGGGTCGCCGGAGGGATCAGATCGCACAGCGGCCGATCGGCCACCAGGGGCATCCGACCGTCCGGGGTCGGGATCGGCTCGCCATGCGGGCAGCGCTGGGGATGTCCGGCCAGCTCGCCCATCCGCTCCGCCACGCGCGCCGGCATGGTCGGGGCGATCGCGTCCGCCTCCTCGTGAACCTCGTGCCAGCCGAAGCCCATCATCCTGACCAGGTAGATTTCGACCAGCCGGTGCAGGCGGATGCCGGCCATCGCCTCGCGGTAGCCGGCCGCGGTCAGGCGCATCCCCTGGTAAGGCGCGTGGGCCAGCAGGCCGCGCCGCTTGAGGCGAGCCACCATGCGCGCCACCGCCGGGGGAGAGACGTGCATCCGCTCGGCCAGGGCCGAGGTCGTCACCCAGTCGGTCTCCGGCTGGTGGCTGGCGGCCCGGTACACTTCGGCCAGGTATTCGCGCATCACGGGACTGATCCCGTGCCACACCTGGGAGGAAGAAGCATGCGCCATTGCTCGCGTGATCCCTACACTGTTTCCACCGGGCGGCTTACCGGCGTCACCCGCCACTACAAAAAGCCCGGCCTAAGAACCGGGCTTGTGGCACACTGTTCCAACCAGGGCGTGCATCCGCCGCTGGGCTTGTTCACGGCAGACGCCTCCGGGAAGGCTATTGGTCGTTGTCTTTGTCGTCCTTCTTGGAATCATCACCCTGGATACCGCGCCGGAACTCACGGATGGCCGTACCCAGTTCGCCGCCAATGCGCCCCACCCGGCCCACACCGAACAGGACAATGACAATCACCAGAATGATCAGGAGTTCAGTCGGACCTAGATGCATGGAAAGCCTCCCTGGTCTCGTTGCGAAACCGCTCAATGGCTGTATTATACCGCGTTGTTCGTCTATTCCACACCAAAACGGAGGCGGCCTACCGTCCGCCCGGCCGCTGGCGCTCCCAGGCCGCGATCCCGCCCCTCAGGCTGGCCACCCGCTGGAAGCCCTGCCCCATCAGATAGGCGGCCGCCCGCCGGCTGCGCTGGCCCAGGTGGCAGTAGATCACGATCTCGGCCTCCCGATCCAGCTCGGCGCACCGGGCGGGCAGGCTGCTCATCGGCAGGTGCACGGCCCCGGCGATGTGGCCGGACTCCCATTCCCAGGCCTCGCGCACATCCACCAGCACCGGCCGCTCCGCCGCGACCAGCAGCGTCTCCAGCTCGGCGGCGCCGATTTCCCTGACCTGGGTTCCACTCTCCGACCGGCCCAGCCCGCCCAACAATCGATTCAGCCAATCCACGTCACGATCCCTTCCATCCAAGTCCCGGCCGATAGTCCGGCTACTGCGATTTGGCTCGATAGCGGTCAGGTTCCTCGAAGAATTCGACCAGCCGCGTCCCGGCCTGCACGCGCGCGGCGTGAATCTCGCCCGCCGCGATGCTGTAGGACTGGCCCGGCCGCACGATGCGCGTCACGCCGCTCAGGGTCAGCTCGATTTCGCCCTCGAGCACCGCGCCCCACTGCGCGCCGTGGCTGTGCGGCGGCACGATCGTCTCCTCCTTGAAGTGGAAGAACACCACCAGCCCCTGTTCCGAGCGAGCCATGTAGCCATCCACGGCCGGAAACGGCACGTCCGCCTGCGGCAGACGGGTGATCAGGTCCGAGAATTCCATGCCAGGTCCCTCCCTGTGAGCCGGATCAAGCAACACCCGCGATTGTAGACGGCCTTGCCCGCGCGATCCAGGCACCTTATATAAGAGGGTCATTAGACCCGCCCGAAAAACATTGACCCTGCCCGCCGGGTCGGGTTACACTAATACTGATCGCAGGTGACACACAGGAGAAAAGAGGCAGCGATGACGAAACTGCGGTCTGTCGCCGTTCCCGCGCTGATCACCGTGACGCTGGTGGTGATCGCCGTGGTCATGTTTGGCCCTGGTTTCATGTCGCTGTAGCGGCGCTGCAAGCATGGCCGTGTCCGGATGCGCCAATCCGGAGCGCGACCGCGAAGCCGGGCTGTTTGAATTCCACCTCCGCACCGGGTTCATCTAAACTGGCTCCCTCGCTTCCATCCAGGGAGCCAGACTTTTTACCCATCACGGCGGTCCGGACCGCGCCGAGGAGCCATCGAATGCCGAACGGGGACACCCTCACTGACGCTCTGGCCGACCTGGAATATTGGCTCCAGGCCACCGGCCGCCTCGCCCCCGGACAGTCGATCCCACTGATGAATGGGGACGCCCTGGCCGCGCCGGACGCTCCCCTGGGCTGCCGAATCGAAGATGGAGTACCTGTCGCGCTGGCGCTGGAGGCCGGCGATCTGGAGGCGTTTCCGCCGGCGCTCGACCGGCTGAAGGAGTTGCGCCGGCTCGACCTGACCGGCAACCGGCTGGCCGTCCTGCCCGACTGGATCGGCCAGTTGAGCCGCCTCGAGAGTCTCGCCCTGGGGGAAAACCACCTGGTCCAAGTCCCGGAGAGTCTGGGCCATCTCGACCGCCTCGGCCAGCTCTACCTGCACCGCAACCGGCTGCCTGCCTTGCCCGCGTCGATCGGCGCGCTCGGCTCCCTCCGGGTTCTGGACCTGAGCTACAACGCCCTGGCCGCCCTCCCGGATACACTCGGCAACCTGCGCCAGCTCGCCTTTCTGTATGCCAGCAACAACTCGCTTGCCGACCTGCCCGCCTCACTGGCGGCGCTGCGCCAGCTCGTCTACCTGAACGTCAGCGATAACCGGCTGGCCGCCCTGCCCGACTGGATCGGCGCGCTGTCCGGCCTGGTCGAACTGCGGGCCTACAACAACCACCTGGAAGCGCTGCCCGACTCCTTCGGACAACTGCACCGGCTGCGCGAAGTCCATCTGCCGGGCAACCGGCTGACCGTCCTGCCCGACTCGATCGGCGGCCTGACCCGGCTCAGAACGCTGAACCTGCGCGACAACGCGCTGACCGCCCTGCCCGAGTCGCTGGGCGGGCTGGAGAACCTGACAGACCTGGACTTGCGCAACAACCAGCTGCGCGCCCTGCCGGAAGCCATCGGCCATCTGCGCCGCCTGCGCATTCTCGATCTGCGCGGCAACCGGCTCGCCGCGCTACCGGCTTCCCTGGGCGACCTGCCCGCGCTGGAAAAGCTGGACCTGCGCTGGAACCGCTTCGCCGCGCCGCCCGCCTGGATCGCCGCGCTCGAACGGCGCGGCTGCACGGTGTACTGGTGAGCCGCCGTGTCATGGGAATCTAGGCGACCCGCCGCGACTGTGCTACACTACGCTCATCCATCCCCCTGCCTGGGAGAGTTCCGACCGTGCCCGAACAAGCCCTGTACCTGAAATGGCGGCCCACCCGGTTTGAGGACGTGATCGGCCAGCAGCACGTCACCCGCACGCTTCAGGGGGCGCTGCGCCAGGGCCGCGTCCGCCATGCCTACCTGTTCAGCGGGCCGCGCGGCACCGGCAAAACCACCACCGCCCGTCTGCTGGCCAAGGCCATCAACTGCCAGCATGCCGATCCCGGCCGGCGGCCGTGCAATGAATGCGCCCACTGCGTGGCGGTCAACGAAGGCCGCTACCTGGACCTGATCGAGATCGACGCGGCCAGCCATACCGGCGTGGACGACGTGCGCGAGCTGCGCGACAAGATCGCCTTCGCCCCCGGTGAAGGCCAGTACAAGGTCTACATCATCGACGAAGTCCACCGCTTCTCCGGCGCGGCGTTCGACGCCCTGCTCAAGACCCTGGAGGAACCGCCCGAACACGCCATTTTCGTCCTGGCGACCACCGAGCCGGAAAAAGTCCCGGATACCATCCTCAGCCGCTGCCTGCCCTTCGAGTTCCGGCGCGTCTCGATCCACGAGCTGGCGGCCCTCCTGCGCCATATCGCCGATACGGAAGGCTTCCGGATCGAGCAGGCGGCCCTGGAGCTGATCGCCCGCCAGGGCACCGGCTCCGTGCGCGACAGCATCAGTCTGCTGGATCAGGTCGTCTCCGACCCGCAGGAGACAATCACGCTCGCCGTGGCCGAGCAAGCCCTGGGAGCGGCCGGACGGCGGGCAGTCAGCGCCCTGGTCGAGGCTCTGCTGGCCGGGGACGTCGCCGCCGGGCTGGAGATCATCCATTCCGCGGTGGACGGTGGAGCCGATCCGCGCCAGTTCGCCCGCCAGGTCGTCGATCACCTGCGCAACGTCCTGCTCGTCCAGACGGCCAGCGCCAGGGTCGTCAACGATACGGAAGATGCCCTGGAAACCTATGCCCGGCAGGCCGCGGCCATCCCTCGCGGCGCGCTGCTGCGCACGATCCGCAGCTTCAACGAAGCCCAGAACGACAAGACCAGCGATTGGCAGCCCCAGCTTCCTCTGGAACTGGCCCTGCTGGAAGCCCTGACCGCCCCCCAGGAAGCCCAGGTGATCGTCCAGCAGGTGGTGCAGACCGTCGCCGCGCCGGCCGGTCAGTCCGCCCCGGCGGCCGCGCCGGAGCCGGAACCGGAGCCGTCCGCCCCCGGCGAGCCGCCCGCGATCGGCCTGCTCGCCGTCCGGGAGAAATGGGTCGACCTGCAGAAAGCGGCCTTCCGGCTGAACCGGAACCTGCCGCCGCTGCTGGATCACGCCCAACTGCGGGAGATCAGCGGCAACACGCTGATCCTCAGCGTGCATAACCCAATCTTCAAAGAGAAGCTGGACGCGGACGACCGGCGCAAGGCCCTCCTTCAGGCCCTCCGCCAGGTCTTCGACCTGCCGCTGCAATTCCGGGTCGAGGTCGACCAGGACACGGAAACGCGCTCCAGCGTCGAATCGCGGGATATTCTCGCCAGCGACGAACTGCTGGCGTACACCGTTCACCAGCTCGGCGGCTCGATCTCCGAGATCAAGACCACGACTTCGGGGACCAGAAACGTCGATCCAACCAACGAGGAAGAGGAGTAACAGGCATGAGCAAAGGCAAAGGTGGTGGCATGATGCGCCGGGGCGCGATCCCCGGCGGGCAGAGCGGCATGCTCAAGCAGTTCCAGAAGATGCAGCAAGACATGGTCGAAGCGCAGGAGAAGCTGGCCGAGGAGACCGTCGAAGTCTCGGTCGGCGGCGGCGCGCTGACGATCGTCATCAGCGGGCACCAGCGCGTCCAGAGCCTCACGATCAACAAGGAGGCGATCGACCTCGAGGACGAGGAATGGATCGCCGACCTGCAGGACCTGCTGGTGGCCGGCATCAACCAGGCCATCGAGCAGAGCCAGGCGATGGCGGCCCAGCGCATGGAGAACATCACCGGCGGACTGGGCGGCCTGGACCTCGGCGGTCTGCTGGGCGGCCTGTAAGCGCCGGCAACCACCATGAGCAAAGCCGTTCCTGAACCGGTCACCCGCCTGATCGATGCGTTCTCGCGCCTGCCGGGCGTCGGTCCGAAGAGCGCTTCGCGGCTGACCTACTACCTGCTGCGCGCCCCGGCGGAGCTGAGCGAGACGCTGGCCCAGGCTATCGTCGATCTCAAGCAGAACACGCGCTACTGTTCGATCTGTTGGAACATCACCGAAAGCGATCCCTGCCCCATCTGCGGCGACAGCGCCCGCGATCGGACGCTGGTCGCCGTGGTCGAGGAGCCGCTGGACGTGCTGGCCGTCGAGCGTACCGGCGGCTACAACGGGTTGTATCACGTCCTGCACGGGGCCATCTCCCCGGTCAACGGGATCGGGCCGGAGCAGCTTCGCGTCCGTGAGCTGGTGCGCCGGCTGGAGGGCGGCCAGGTTCAGGAGATCATCATCGCCACCAATCCCGGCCTGGAAGGCGATGCCACCGCGATGTACATTAAACAGCAGATCGAGCCGTTCGGCGTGCGGCTCACGCGCCTGGCGCGCGGTCTGCCCACCGGGGGCGACCTCGAATACGTCGACGCGATGACGCTGATCCGCGCCCTGCAAGGGCGCAGCCAGATGTAGTCACACCCGGACCGCCCGCTCTGGGCGGTCTTTTTTTGCGCCGGAACAGGCCTTTAGGCAGGCAGAAGTTGGCGGCGCAAGCGGCCGTTCTTCGGGTGAATCAAACTCCTGGGCAATGAGAATCCAACCAATTTGGGAATTCCCCAAAAATCACCCTTGACGCCCCTTCCCCCGGATGATACTATACGCGGGCATTCACAAGCGGGACCTTAAAAACACAGAGCAGTAAGAGATGCGGACAGGAACCCGTAACATCAACTCGATTTGCGGACAGTCAGGCGGTTCTTCAAAACACGCAGCAAATTTGAAGAATTTAACCTCAAGTTAACCCTTGACAGTCCAAAAGCGGGATGATAGGATAGAAACACATCAGCGGGACGACCTTACAAGCAAATCCAACTGCACTGTAGGCAAGCGAAACTGCCAGCGCGACCAAAAGCACGACTGGCGGATTTTGTCGTCTCTGCCGAAGCAGGTTCCAGCGCGCTGTTTTCAGCGCCAAGCACCTTAACAAGAGAAGAGTGAAGGAAGAAGGGCGAGGAAAGAAAAGAACCCCGACATAGTTCCAGGCGGGACTATGTTGAAGATCAATTCTACGGAGAGTTTGATCCTGGCTCAGGATGAACGCTGGCGGCGTGCC
>JARKOQ010000162.1 GCA_029976005.1 Aggregatilineales bacterium
TTTCGCCACTTCCCACACCTCCTGCGCGGTGACGCCGTGTTCCTCCCAGGTCCAATCCTGGGGCGGACCGCTGGCGACGCCGCCTTCGGGGAGGGGATAGGGCTTCCAGGCGAAGGCCGCGCGATCCGGCGGCACGAAGGGCGCGTAGCGGCGCGGATCGGATGGGCCGAAGATCATCACGGTTGGCGCGCCGGCGGCGGCCATCAGGTGCAGCACGCCGGTGTCCGGTCCAATGAGCAGGGTGGTGAAGCGCGCCAGGGCGGCCAGCTCCGGCAGCTTGAAGGCATTGACGAGCGAGATCGGATTTGCGCCGGGCAGCGCCTCGTGCAGCGCGTCGGCGCGTTCCCGATCGCCGGAGCCGCCGATGATCGCGATCCGGCGGTGGGCCTGGGCGGCGGCCTTGGCGGCCACTATCGCCAGCAGCTCGACCGGCGGGCGCTTTTCAAGCATGGTCATGCCGGGATTCTGCCCGCCGCCTGCGTGGATCACAATCAAGCCCTGGCGGGCCGAATCGGGCAGGGGCAGGGCGGCGGCCTGCGCCTCTGAAACCGGGATGTTCGCCCAGCAATCGGCCGTATCGATGCCCAGGGCGCGGGCCACGTCCAGGTAGATGTCGGCTTCGTGGCGAGCTTCAGCCGGATCGATCGGCGCCTTGACCGTGTAGAAACGCCCTCGCCCGGCCGAATCCAGCCCGGCCCGGATGGGCACGCCCGCCAGGCGCACGGCCAGCCCCAGCAGCGGCGAGCGATCGGGCACGACCGCCAGATCGAAGCGGCCGGCGCGAATCTGGCGGGCAAGCGCCAGCAGACCGGCCGGCGTGCGGGCCGGGTTGGCGGCCGGGCCGGTGGGCAGGATTGCATCCAGGGCCGGGTGAACGGCAATGGCCGGGGCGCTGTAGGTGCCGACCGCCCAGGTGATGTGCGCCTGGGGGTAGGCGCGACGCAGCGCGCCGAGCAGGGGGGTGGTCAGGACGACGTCGCCGATGCAGCACGGCTTGAGCAGCAGAATGCGGCGCGGATTGTCCGAAGAAGAAGGGGACATATGCCTTGCCTTCCAGGGTGGCAGAACGGCCGACGATGGGGTAGAGTATGACACGTTCCAGTCGAAAGCGGGATTCCGTGGGCTGGCGTGGATGGGCGTGGGAAAAAGCAGGATTTGTGGGAAATTGGCCCTTGCGCCCCGGTTGGTTCGGTGTATAATGCTTATCACAGTATGGGCACTGCGGAAAACCGACAGGGCGCATCACTAAAACTTAAAAGAGGGAGGTGGCAAGCGCAAATCGACACAACGGTCTCCAGCCAGATGTGATTTGCTCTTGCGACCGACATCAACAGTGTCGGTTTTTATTTCCCTCAGGGGCTACTTGTAGCCTCAAGCACCTTAACAAGAGAAGAGTGAAGGAAGAAGGGCGAGGAAAGAAAAGAACCCCGACATAGTTCCAGGCGGGACTATGTTGAAGATCAATTCTACGGAGAGTTTGATCCTGGCTCAGGATGAACGCTGGCGGCGTGCC
>JARKOQ010000149.1 GCA_029976005.1 Aggregatilineales bacterium
CGGGCTGATCGCGTACAGCACCTTGACCGCCCCGGCAAAGACGATCAGGATCAGCAGCGCCCAGTTGAGCCGGATCATCGTGGGCCTGACCTGCGCCGCCGGCCGGATGACCCAGCCGCGCTCGGTCAAAAAGGCATCCGCGAAGCGGGCCAGGACGGGCGTCGCCACGACCGCGAACAGCGCGATGTTGCGCCCCGCCAGGAAGCTCATGAAGCCGGTGCCACATACCAGGGCCAGATCGGTCCAGTCGATCGGCTCGTCGCGGCTCAGCGCGGCAAATCCGAGCGCGCCAAACAGCAGGAACAGAAACGGCCAGGTCTGGCGCTCGTGGAAATTGGGCGAGGCCCACTCCTGGATGAAATCCTGCAGCACGCCGATGTTGACCGTCTGGAACGGCACCTTGAAAATCTCCAGGCCGAACGGGTTGACCACCAGGGCCAGCGCCGCGACAACCATGACCAGCAGCAGCTTCCCGATGCGCGGCCAGCTCAGGCCCTCCGGGCGCTTGGGGCTGAACAGGTTGCCGGCCGTCTCCCCAATGACCAGACCCGCCATCAGGATGAACGCGATCGCGAACCCGGCGTGCAGGTTGCCCCACACCAGGACAACCACCGGGATCAGCCACAGCCGGTCGATCTGCTGGCGCTTGTAGCTCATCAGGAGGTAGTAAACGACGGCGCTGAGGAAGAAGGTGAACATCTGCGGGCGGGGCGACCAGAACACGGCCGCCGCAGCCGCGCCCAGCACCAGAGCGAACGCCCGCACGTAAACGCTGCCCGCGCTGGCCCGGTAGACAAAGTACATCCCCCCCGTCGCCAGCAGGGCGGTCAGCAGCGCCAGGCCGATGTTGCCGCCGTCTCCCGGCTGGGCGTGCCCGCCCGTGGCCGCGTAGACGGCGTACATGATCACCTGCGCGCCCCAGCTATGGTTGAGCCAGGGCATGCCGGCCTGGGTGTGGGAAAAGAGATCGGCGTTGATGACGGTCCGGTTGGCGATCTGGTATTCGCCGCTGCGCAGGTGCCACCACGTATCGGTGTCGATCGGGGTGCGGGTTGCCATGGCGAACAGCAGCACGAACAGGATCACGCTCGTCAGACGCTGAGCCGTCAATTGTCGTCCCATGAATACCCCCTCTCATCGCCACACGCCGCGCAGTGTAGCACAACCAAAGCGCCAGGCAAATCTGCCCGGCGCTGGATCGGTCAAGGCTCGCCACCCCACCCCGTCAGGGCAGGTTGAATTTCTCCGTCCGTAGGGGGTTGGGCAGCACCGGCTGATCGACGTAGGCAGAGCGATACCAGAAGCGCGCGTCCAGGCGGCGCGCTTCCTCCAGCGCCCGCGTGACCTCCTGGTGCCGTCCGAGCTGGCGCTGGCACAGGGCCAGATTCCACCAGGCCGCCCCAAAGGTCGCGTCCAGGGCCAGCGTCCGCTCGAAGTGCCGGCAGGCCTCGTGGAACTTGCGCTGCCCAAAGAGCGCCGCCCCGCGCAGGAAGATCACCAGCGCGCTTTCCCGCATCCGGCGGCAGTGCTCGACCGCCTCCTGCGCCAGCGGATAATCCCCGCAGCGCAGCGCCGCCTCCGCCACGTTCAGCCACTGTCTGGCGTCGTCAGGCCGCAGTTGGGTCAGGTGCTGGTAGGCTTCCAGGGCGTCGGCGAACTGCCCAAGCTGGACGTTCGCATCGCCTAACAGCCGCCAGCCATCGGCGCTGCGCGGCGCCCTGGCCACCCCTTCGCGGAGCGCCTGGACCGCCAGGCGATATTCCTTCAGCGCCAGCAGCAAGGCCCCCTGCGCGATTCGCTGGCGGCTGCTGGTCGTCGCCTTGCGGGCAACCTCGGCGGACGACAACCGGGGCGATCGGGCATCCACGAGTCCCAAACGCTGCACCACGCCGGACCAGCGCTGGTAGAAGGCGCGCGCCGCCACGAAATCCGCCGCCCGCACGGCCACTTCCGCCGCCAGGGCCAGCAGCCGGGGATTGTTCTGCCCACCCTGACTCAGCCGCTTCTTGATCAGGGCCAGCGCGGTCCGGCTGAACGCCGCCCCAGGCATGCAGGTCAGCACCGCGTCAATCGAGTCGAACGCATCACTTTCCAGGCCCGCCCGGAACTCCAGTGTCATGGCATCCGCGTATTCGGGATCGTCCGGCCCGATCTGGCCGCAGAAGCGCAGGCATTCCACGTAGCGCTTTCCGGTGAACGCGATCCGCGCCCGCAGGTGCAGCGTGCTGGACGATTCGCCGGCCAGTTCCTCGTGGCGGGCCAGCGCGTCCAGCGCCTGGGTGGTACGTTCCAGGTGGGTCAGGGCGTAGGCCTGCTGGAAGAAGGCCGCCGCGTCGCGCGGCTCAAGGTGAGTCGCTTTCAGAGCCGAATAGTAAGCCTGCTCATGACGGCCCAGGCGGTTGAGCACTTCACTCTGGTGCCGCCAGGCCACCTGGAGGTAGCGCTCCAACTGGATCGCCTTTTCGAAGCAGGCCAGCGCTTCCGCGTCCCGGCCCAACTCCGCCAGGGTCAATCCCCGGTTGGCCAGGACAATGGCGGCATTCGGTTCGTGCTGCAAGGCCACGTCCAGGCATTGCAGGGCGCTGTCCAACTCGCCAAACTCGGCCAGGATCACGCCACGATTGGCCCAGGCAACCGCATTTTCCGGCGAGTCCTTGAGCACTTCGTCGAAGCAGGTCAAAGCCTGGGGCAGTCTGCCCAGGCGGAACAGGGCCGCCCCGCGCTCGTTCATCTCGTCGGCCGTGGCTCGTTCCCGGCTGAGGATCGGCGGCACGATCTCCCGGAACTCGCGCTGGAGGATATGCATCAGTTCGAACTGAAGCTCGGTGAAATTGGGGTAGCGCGCCTCGCGCTCCTTCTCCAGGCAGCGCGCGACCACGCGGTCGACGGACACGGGAATGTCCGGCCGGATGGCGCTGGGCGGGCGCGGGGTGTAACCCAGGTGCTTCCGGTACACCTCCTGGCGCGACTTCCCATAGAAGGGATGGACATGGGTCAGCATCTCGTACAACATCACGCCAAAGGAGTAGATGTCCGAGCGAATGTCCACGCTGCCCGGATCGTGCCACTGCTCCGGGGACATGTATTCCTTGGTTCCGAAGCCGGGCACGTTCGATCCGGTGATCCGGGTGCCGACGAACACCTCGTTGTGGGAAAAAACAAAGGGCTGCCCGTCGTCCAGCTCCTCGTATTCCAGGTCCGGGTCAGCCTCGGTCAGGAGTTTGACCAGGCCGAAGTCGGTCACCTTGGCGTTCTGGCCGCTGGTCAGCATGATATTGTCGGGCTTGAGGTCGCGGTGCGCGATCAGGCCCATGTTGGCGGCGTGACGCATCCCCCGGCAAATCTCCACCGCCATGCCCAGCAAATCGGCCAGCGTGAACTCGTTGCGCCGCAGCGCCGAGCGCAGACTGCCCCCGGCGACAAATTCGAGGAAGATGTGCGGCTGATCGTCCAGGTACTCGAACCCGCGCGCCTGGACAATGTTGGGGTGCTTCTTGAGGGCAATCCAGGCTTCGGCCTCGCGCTGGAAGCGCTTGCGCAGCGGGGCGTGGCGAACGAGCTGCTCACGAATCCCCTTGACTACGAAGGGATCGCCGGTCTGGGTATCCAGCACCACGTAAACGACCCCCATCCCTCCCACGAGGATTTGCTCCACCTGGAAGGCGCGCTCGCCGGAGTGGTAGGATACGCGATCCCCGACCTGCCAGTGAGCATACTGGCCGTGTGACTCGCGGCCGGTGGAGGCCCGGGTCGGCAGGGCCGAATGCAGCCCGATCATGTAGCGCCGGTGGCCGGAATGCGCGCTGTCTTCAGACCCATCCCTGTGCCGGGTAGTCACTGGTTCCCCCCCTCAGTGGCGACTCGCTCAGAGGCCCTAACCGCCTTGCTGAGACATAGACTGTAAGCAACACCATGAGTACTAGTACAAAAGTCCTGTTCAGAGTATATATCAATCATTTGGAAAGGCAAACAACTTTCATATAATTCGCCCACGTGAACGGTGGATTCCCGCGCTATATAAAATGCACGCTTGACCCAGGTTGTATTTTCCGATAAAATGTTAGATTGCAGTTCTTCTACCTCCGTACACAACCAGATGCAGGATTCACCATCGCACCACGCTCACGTGTGCCACTTGGGGGAGTCAAACTGTATATCTGAGGAGAGCTCATGAGGCGGCGGCTGGATACTAAGAATTACGCACGGACGCAGGATGTTCATCAGTTGCCCTCCCTGATTGAGGTCCAGTTGAATTCCTTCAACTGGTTCCTGAAGCAGGGGTTGGGTGAGTTGTTCGATGAAATCAGCCCAATCGAAAGCTTCAACGGAAACCTGCGGCTCTACTTCCCTGGGAACAGCCCAGAAGCCGAGCAGTTCGGCTTGAACTACTGGTTCGAGGAACCGAAGTACAACGAAGACCTGTGTCTGGAACGCGACATGACCTTCGCCGCGCCGATGTACGTGCGCGTCGCGCTGGTCAACCGCGAAGCGGGCGACGAAGTCACCGTGTCGGATATCTTCCTGGGTGACTTCCCGCTGATGACCGAAAAAGGCACGTTCATCATCAACGGCACCGAGCGCGTCGTCGTCAGCCAGTTGATCCGCAGCCCCGGCGTCTATTTCGCCGCCGAGGAAGATCGCTCGACCGGGCGTTTCCTGTCCACGGCCAAGCTGATCCCGGATCGCGGGGCCTGGATGGAATTCGAGACGCGTAAGAGCGACTACATCACCATCAAGTTCAACCGCAAGCGCACCGTGCCCGTGACGATTCTGCTGCGGGCGCTGGCTGCCGTGGACGACGGCTACGTGGGTGAATCTCCGATCAAGACCGGCACGGACGAGGAACTGCTCGCTCTGTACGCCGACACCGATAACGATCAGGACCATCAGTACCTGCACGGCACCATCAAGATGGAGCCGCAGTGGAACCTGCGCGAAGGCCAGTCCATCGGCGAAGCGGCCCTGCTGGAATTCTACAAGCGCATGCGCCCCGGTGATCCCCCCACCCTGGACAACGCGCGCGAGTACCTGGTCAGCCAGCTCTTCGACCAACGCCGCTATGACCTGGAGCGCGTGGGCCGCTACAAGCTGAACCAGCGCCTGCGCCTCGACGACCGCCTGGAGCGGACCGTCCGCACCGTCACCAAGCACGACCTGGTCGAGCTGGTGCGGCGCATGATCCAGATCAACAACGGCACGGCCAGCCCGGACGACATCGACCACCTGGGCAATCGCCGCGTCAAGACCGTGGGCGAACTGATCCAGAACAAGCTGCGCGTCGGCCTGCGCCGCACCGAGCGCGTCGTCCGCGAGCGCATGTCGATCCGCGAGAGCGACAATATTTCGCCGGTCACGCTGGTCAACATCCGGCCGATCGTGGCCGCCATCCGTGAATTCTTCGGCTCCAGCCAGTTGAGCCAGTTCATGGATCAGACCAACCCGCTGGCCGAGCTGACCCACAAGCGCACCCTGTCCGCCCTTGGGCCGGGCGGCCTGCGCCGCGAGCGCGCCGGCTTCGACGTGCGCGACGTGCATCACAGCCACTACGGCCGCATTTGCCCCATCGAGACGCCCGAAGGCCCGAACATCGGCCTGATCGGCCGTCTGTCGAGCTATGCCCGCGTCAACGAGTACGGCTTTGTCGAGACCCCCTACCGCAAGGTCCTGCGCAGCATGGCGGCGGACTCGCCCGATCTGGCCGGCCGCACCCTCAACGAAGACGTGTCCCATCCGGCGACCGATGAAGTCCTCGGCGAAGAAGGCGCAGTCATCACCGACGCCATGGTTCGCAGCTTCGCCAAGGCCGGCATCACCGAGATTCCCGTCCGGCCATTTGTGAGCCAGGAAGTGTTCTATCTGTCCGCCGATGAGGAAGACCACTACTTCATCGCCCAGGCCAATGCCGTGCTGGACAGCCGGATGCAGTTCGCCAATCCGCGCGTCTCGGCCCGCCACAACCAGAAGTTCCTGCGCGCCGCGATCGACCGGATCGATTACATGGACGTGGCCCCGCGCCAGATCGTGGGCATCAGCGCCTCGCTGATCCCCTTCCTGGAGCACGACGACGCCAACCGCGCCCTGATGGGCTCCAACATGCAGCGCCAGGCCGTGCCGTTGCTCAACCCGGACGTGCCGATCGTCAGCACCGGCATGGAAGACCAGGCCGCCTACGACAGCGGCCAGGTGCTCGTCTCGGATGTCTCCGGCGAAGTTACCAGCGTCCAGGGCGACCGGATCGTGCTGCGTACCGAGGAAGGCGAGCGCGTCTTCCGCCTGCGCAAGTACAACCGTTCCAACCAGTCGACCTGCATCGATCAGCGCCCGGTCGTGCGCAAGGGCCAGATCGTCAAGGCCGGCGATGTCATCGCCGACAGCTCCAGCACCATCAACGGCAACCTGGCCCTGGGCCATGACGTGCTGTGCGCGTTCCTGAGCTGGGAAGGCGGCAACTACGAGGACGCCCTGCTTGTCAGCGAGCTGATGATCCGCGACGACAAGTTCACCAGCATTCACATCGAGAAGCACGAGATCGAAGCGCGCGACACCAAACTGGGGCCGGAAGAAATCACCCACGACATTCCCAACGTGGGCGAGGAAGCCCTCAAGAACCTGGACGAGCGCGGCATCGTGCGCGTCGGCGCGGAAGTCGGCCCCAACGACATCCTGGTCGGCAAGATCACCCCGAAGGGCGAAAAGGAACTCAGCCCGGAGGAGAAGCTGCTGCGCGCCATCTTCGGCGAAAAAGCGCGCGAGGTCAAGGACTCCTCCCTGCGTCTGCCGCACGGGGAGAAGGGCAAGGTCGTCGACGTCAAGATCTTCAACCGCGAAGAACACCGCGACCTGCCCGCCGGTGTCGATCAGATGGTCCGGGTCAGCGTCGCTCAGAAGCGCAAGCTGACCCAGGGCGACAAGATGGCCGGCCGGCACGGCAACAAGGGCGTCATTTCCAAGGTCGTGCCCGTGGCGGACATGCCCTTCCTGGAGAGCGGCGAGCCGATCGAGATCATCCTCAACCCGCTGGGCGTGCCCGGCCGTATGAACATCGGCCAGGTCCTGGAAACGCACCTGGGCTGGGCGGCCGATCGCCTGGGCTTCCGGGCCGTGACGCCCGTGTTCGATGGCGCCGACGAAGGCGAAATCGAGGCGGAGCTGGGCCGGGCCTGGATGATCGACCGGGCCTGGAACGAGATCACCGAGCGCGCCTGGAAGTGGCTGAAGGACAGCCAGTACGAAACCGAGTACCTCCAGGACGACACCGAAGCCCGCGCCCTGTTCATCGACCACTGGCTCGGCAAGAACAGCGCGTACGATCCGGAAATGCTGGCGCTCAACGAAGTCTACGCGCGGCGCGCGGTGCTCCGCGAATGGCTGCGCGAGCGCGGCTACGACCCGGATGAGACGCTGGTCTTCGACACGAGCAAGATGAGCGTGGAAGACCGCGCCCGCCGCGATCAAAACGCGGTCGCGGCCACCCTCCACCTCTGGATGCAGTCCATCGGGCAGGAACAGCCGCCCGCGAACCTGAACTACGAACAACTGCGCGAGTACGCCGATCAGGTCATGTTCCGGACCGGCGAGCCTGCACCGATCTACGGCAAGATGTGGCTGTACGACGGCAAGACCGGCGAGCGCTTCGACCGCCCGGTGACCGTCGGCTTCATCCACATGCTCAAGCTGGCCCACCTGGTCGAAGACAAGGTGCATGCCCGCTCGACCGGCCCATACAGCCTGGTCACTCAGCAGCCGCTCGGTGGCAAGGCCCAGTTCGGCGGCCAGCGCTTCGGGGAGATGGAAGTGTGGGCGCTGTATGCCTACGGCGCGGCCCATACCCTGCAGGAGATGCTCACGGTCAAGAGCGACGACGTTCAGGGCCGCGTCAAGACCTACGAAGCGATCGTCAAGGGCGAGCCGATCGAGGAACCGGGCATCCCGGCCAGCTTCCGCGTGCTCGTCAAGGAGCTTCAGAGCCTTGGCCTGGCCGTGGAAGCCATCACCCAGAGCGGGGACGTCATCCAGTTCGGCAAGGACGAGGAAAAGGCCCGTACGCCCAAGCTGCCCAGCGGGCTGCTCAGCCTGGCGGAAAACCAGTAAGCCCCATCCGCTTCACGCAGCACCTTTCTGCGCCGGTTCATCTGAACCGGCGCAGTTTTTTCCTCCGGCCACATAAGAAAACGATGAATCCCATCCGAGACTCGTATTCCGTATAGAATTTGTCCAGGTTTTGCGCTATGCTTTGTGACCGATAGCACGAGACTCCATTCCAGAGAGGCGCGCATGCGGAGTTCTAACGGGGCACGGCCAGAGCACCTGATCGAGATACGCGGCCTGACCAAGACCTACGGCGACGAGAACCGGCGTCTGACCGTGCTGGATGACGTCGATTTGGACATCCAGACCGGCGAGTTTTTCGTCCTGCTGGGCAACAGCGGCAGCGGCAAGAGCACCCTGCTCAACCTGATCGGCGGCATCGACCGGCCCGACCGGGGCCAGATTCGCATCCACGGCACGGACATGACCACCCTGAGCGAGCATCGCCGCACCCTCTTTCGCCGCGAGCACGTCGGGATCGTGTTCCAGTTCTTCAATCTGATTTCCACCCTGACCACGCTCGAAAACGTGACCCTGCCCCTGGAACTGGGCGGCATGGCCCCGCGCGAAAGCCGCCGCCGCGGGCAGGCCATGCTGGAACGAGTCGGCCTGGCCGACCGCGCCGGAGACCCGCCCGACAGGCTCAGCGGCGGGCAGCAGCAGCGCGTCGCCATCGCCCGCGCCCTGGTTCACGAGCCGCTGCTGGTGCTGGCCGACGAGCCGACCGGCAACCTGGACGAGGACACCGGCCAGACCGTGCTGGCCCTGCTGCTGGAATTGACCCGCGACGTGGGCAAGACCCTGGTCATGGCGACCCATGCTCCGGCCATCGTCCCGCTGGCCGACCGGGTCTGCCGGGTACATCACGGCCACCTGCTGCTGGAAGCAGCCGTCGTGGAGGAGCCGCGCCCCGCATGATCGTCCGACAGCGCCTCATGTTGCGGTTGGCCCGGCGCTATATCGGCCGCCGCCTGTTGCAGAGCCTCCTGTTTGTGTTGGGAGTCGCGCTCGGCGTGGCCGTGGGCGTGGCGATCGACGTGGCGAACACCTCCGCCAAGCGGGCCTTCACCCTCAGCGCTGAAAGCATCGCCGGGCGCGCGACTCACCAGATCGTCGGCGGCCCTGCCGGATTGCCGGAGGAACTGTACACCCGCCTGCGGGTCGAGCTTGGCCTGCGCGCCAGCGCCCCGGTGGTCGAAGCCTACGTCCGCGCGCCGGAATTGGGGGATCAGCCACTGCGTCTGATGGGCATCGATGTGTTCGCCGAAGCCCCCTTCCGCGATTACCTGACCACGACCGAGATCGAGGGCCAGACCCAGGCCTCGTTTGACGCTCTCGACCTGTTCCTGACCCAACCCAATACCCTACTCGTCAGCGAGGCGCTGGCCGCCAGCCACGGCCTCCAGGCGGGATCGCGTGTGACGATCGTGTCCAACACCCGCCGGGTGGAAGTCACCCTCGCCGGGCTGCTGCGGCCGGGCGACCGGCTCAGCGCCCAGGCTCTGGATACGCTGCTGCTGGCCGACATCGCCACTGCCCAGGAGATTCTGGGCAAGCCCGGCGTGCTGTCCCGGATCGATCTGATCCTGCCGGAGGGATACGACCTCGGCGCGTTGGAAGCCCTGCTGCCCGCCGGAGCCAGCCTGACCACCCCGGCGGCCCGCAGCGGCGCGCTCAGCCAGATGACCGACGCCTTCGAGCTGAATCTGCGCGCCCTTAGCCTGCTGGCCCTGGTGGTGGGCGTCTTCCTGATCTACAACACCGTCACCTTCAGCGTGATCCAGCGCCGGCCCGTGATCGGCATCCTGCGCTCGCTGGGGGCGACTCGCCGCCAGGTCTTCGGCCTGATCCTGGGCGAAGCCGTGGTGCTGGGCGCGCTCGGCACGCTGCTGGGCCTGGCCCTGGGGATCATCCTCGGCCGGGCAGTCGTCGGTCTGATCGCGCAGACCATCAGCGACCTGTACTTCTCGGTGACGGTGGAGGGCATCTCCGTCGCCCCCGGCACGCTGCTCACCGGAGCCGTGATCGGCATGGCCGCCAGCCTGATCGCCGCCCTGATCCCCTCCTACGAAGCCACCCACACCCCGCCCGCCGGGACGATGCGTCGCTCGGAGGTAGAGCAGCGCGCCCGGCGCATCACGCCCTACATGACCGCCGCCGCGGTCTTGCTCAACCTGCTGGGCGTGCTGGCCCTCAGCCTGCCCACGCGGAGCGTCCTGGTCGGATTCGCGGGCCTGTTCCTGATCGTGGTTGGCTGCGCGTTGTTCACGCCGGTGGCCCTGATCGCCGCCATGCGCGCCGTCCTCCCACTCACCGGCCGCCTGTTCGGCGTGATTGGGCGGATCGCCCCGCGCGACGTGATCCGGTCACTGAGCCGCACCTCGATCGCCGTGGCCGCCCTGACCGTGGCGGTCAGCGTGATCGTCGGGGTCGGCGTGATGATCGCCAGCTTCCGGGGCACGGTCACCGACTGGCTGGGCCATACCCTCGGCGCGGATATCTTCATCTCGCCGGTCTCGGTCACGGCCAACCGGGTCACAGCCGATCTGGACCCCGGCCTGATCGACCTCGTGGCGTCGGCTGACGGCGTGGCTTACGTCACCAGTGTGCGCAATACGAGCGTCGTCGCCCCGGACTATCCCGACCTGCCGCCGGTCAACGTCTCCGCCATCAGCCGCGACATCAGCCAGCGCCGCTTCGCCTGGTTGAGCGTGCCGGAGAGCGAAACCTGGGCCGCGCTCCAGGCAGGATCGGTGCTGGTCAGCGAACCGTTCGCCTTCCGCCGGGGAATCACCCCGGAGCGCAACACGATCCGGCTCGAAACCGATCGCGGCCCGCACACCTTCAGCGTGGCAGGTGTCTATTATGACTACACGACCGATCAGGGCGCGCTGCTGATGGCCGACCCGGTCTACCGCCGCTTCTACGACGACCGGGCCATCTCGTCGATGGCCGCCTTCATCACCCCGGACGCCGACCTGCAAGCCGTGATCGACCGGCTGCGCACCGAGACCCTGGCCGGGCGCGACCTGGTCGTGCGCGGCAACCGCGCCCTGCGCGACAGCGCCCTGGAGGTCTTCGAACGCACCTTCTCGATCACCGTCGCGCTTCAGGCGCTGGCGACGATCGTCGCCTTTATCGGCATCCTCAGCGCCCTGATGTCGCTCCAGTTGGAGCACAGCCGCGAATACGCCGTGATGCGTGCCAACGGCCTGACTCCGCGCCAGATGTGGCAGCTCACCCTGACCCAGACCGGGCTGATGGGCGCGACCGCCGGCCTGCTGGCCGCACCGATCGGGCTGGCCTTGGCCTACGTACTGATCTATGTGATCAACGTACGCTCGTTTGGCTGGACGATGCAGGTCATGCTCGCCCCGGAGGAATTTCTCCAGGCTTTCCTGGTGGCGGTCGCCGCCGCGCTGCTGGCCGGAATCTACCCTGCCTGGCGGCTCAGCCGCCTGAATCCCAGCGACGCCCTGCGAACGGAGTAACCCGCATGCCCCCCATCACCCTGCTGACCGGCCCCGCCGCCTCCGGCAAAAACACGATCGCCCACCTCTACGCGACCGAGCAGCGCCAGGCGTGCGCCGTCATCGACAACGACCTCGTGCGCTGGATGCTGCGCCAGCCGCATCTGGCCCCCTGGCCCACCGATCCCCCCGATTCCCCGGCGCAAGTCCAGCACCGGCTGGGCATCAAACATACCTGCATGCTGGCCCGCTCATTCGTGAGCGAAGGCTACGAGGCCGTGATCTGCGACGTGGTCGGCGACCGGCTGGCCGCCTACTACCGGGAACTGCTCGCCGGGCAGGACTTCACCATCGTGCTGCTGCTCCCCACCTGGGAGGAAGCGCTGCGCCGCCTGCGCGGGCGCACCCACGGCATCACCGAGGACGAGGCCCGTCTGCTCTACGACCAGCAGCAGGCGCTCACCGATTACGATCACCGCCTGGACAACTCCACCCTCTCCGCCGGCGACGTCGCCCGCTGGCTGGCCGGGCTGCATCCGGCACAGGGATGAATCGGCCCGGCCGCGGATCTGTTGCATCAGACGCCGGTAGCGTCTATGCGAAAAGCAAAACTCAGGTTCTTGAGGTCTCGCTCCGCGTTGTTCCTGGGCGTCCTTGGCGTTTTAGCGGTTCACTTCCGTCCTGGCCGTTCGCTTCCATCTGGCATCCCCACCCTGGCCGGGTTACAATGCCGGGCATGACTCCACCACCCGCCCCCATCGCCCTGCTGACCGACTTCGGCACGTCCGACCCCTACGTTGGCGTCATGAAAGGGGTCATGCTCGGCCTGTGCCCCGCCGCCACCTTCGTCGACCTGACCCACGCGATCGCCCCACAAAACGTGCGCCAGGCGGCGTTCGCCCTATGGACGGCTTACCGCTACTTCCCGCCGGACACGGTCTTCCTGGCCGTGGTCGATCCGGGGGTCGGCTCCACCCGGCGCGCCATCGCGGTCGAAACCGCGCGGGGCCGCTTTGTGGGGCCGGACAACGGCCTGTTTGGCGACGTACTGGCCGAGGTTGGCCCCTGGCGGGCCGTGGCCCTTGATCCGGCCAGAATCGCACTTACGGGAGCCAGCTTCACCTTTCACGGCCGCGACCTGTTCGCCCCGGCGGCGGCCCGCCTGGCGGCCGGCGCGCCGATGGAATCGCTCGGCGCACCGCTGGATACGCTCGTCACGCTGCCCCCGCCGGCCTTCGCCAGCGAACCGGGCGCGCTGACCGGCGAAGTGATCTATATCGACCACTTCGGCAATGTGGTCACCAGCCTGGGCCAGTTCGCCTGGCAGTCGGATGGCAACCTGCGGTTGTCTCCCCGACTCCAGCCGGAAGCCGAGCCGTTGTTCGTGCCCGCCAACAATCTCACCATCGCCATCGGCCAGCAGCGCTATGCCGCCATCGCCGCCACCTATGCCCGCTCGGCCCCCGGCGATTCCCTGGCCCTGATCAACAGCGCCGGGATGCTCGAAATCGCGGTCAACCAGGGCCACGCCGCCCGCCAGCTTGGGCTGGCCCCGGGGATGCCGGTCCACGTTCGCTGGACGCCCTGAGCCGAGCCTCGCGCCTGCCCACCCGGAAGGAGCGCTACGCATGGATCGCTTTGTGATTGACGGAGGTCACCCCCTGCGGGGTGAGATCACCGCCAGCGGCAACAAAAACGCGGCCCTCAAGATGCTGCCCGCCTGCCTGCTGACCAGCGAGCCGGTCATCCTGCGCAACGTGCCGGATATCGCCGACGTGCGGATCACGGCCGAGATCATGCGCGACCTGGGCGTGGAGATCACCGAGATCGAGCCGCACACCTGGCAGGTGCATGCCCGTGAGATTCGCACCTCGCAGCTCCCGGAGGACAAAGCCCGCCAAATCCGGAGCAGCATCGTGATGGCCGGGCCGCTGCTGGCCCGTACCGGCAGCCTGGCTCTGCCTGTACCCGGCGGCGACGTGATCGGCGCGCGCCGTCTGGATACGCATATTCTCGTGCTGGAAAAGCTGGGGGCGCACATCGACTACACCAGCGGGATGTTCACCATGAACGCCGACGGACTGCGCGGGGCCAACCTCCTGCTGGACGAAGCAAGCGTCACCGCGACCGAAAACGCGATCCTGGCCGCCGTGACCGCTAGCGGCACCACGGTCGTGCGCAACGCGGCCAGCGAACCGCACGTCCAGAACCTGTGCCACATGCTCAACGCGATGGGCGGGCAGATCGAAAACATTGGCTCCAACTGCCTGACTATCCACGGGGTGGAGCGCCTGCATGGCGGTGAATGCCGCATCGGGGCGGACTACCTGGAGGTGGGCAGCTTCATCGGCGCGGCCGTCATGACCGGCGGCGAGATCACCATCCGCGAGGCCGATCCCGAACACCTGGACATGATCGCCCTGGTCTTCGACCGGCTGGGGGTTCATTGGGAAGCGCGCGGCAGTGACGTGTTCGTCCCTGCCGGACAGGAGCTGGCGATTCGCAGAGACCTGGGCAACCGCATCCCGGTGATCAAGGCCCAGCCCTGGCCGGCCTTCCCCTCCGACCTGATGAGCATCGCCCTGACCGTCGCCACCCAGGCGTCCGGGGCGGTGCTGTTCCACGAGTGGATGTACGACGGGCGGCTGTTCTTCACCGACAAGCTGGTCAGCATGGGCGCGCGGATCGTGCTGTGCGACCCGCACCGGGCGCTGGTCTACGGCCCGACCCCGCTGCACGGCGTGCCCAGCATCGCCAGCCCGGATATCCGCGCCGGGATGGCCACCCTGCTGGCCGCCCTGGCGGCGCGCGGCCAGACCGTGATCCATAACATCCGCCAGATCGATCGCGGCTACGAACGGGTGGAAGCCAAGCTGGCCGCGCTTGGCGCGCACATCGAGCGCCTGTCCGACTGACAAAAAGCGGGGATGGTTGCCCATCCCCGCGCGCTTCAGGTCCGGTTCGTGTCTGCTCAGCGGATGCCGAGCAGATCGTCATAGATGGACAGAATCGCTTTGGCGCCCTCGCCCATCGAGATCAACACCTGGTCGGACATGGCCGTCGTCACGTCCCCCGCGGCATAGATGCCGGGCCGGCTGGTCCGGTTGCGCTCGTCCACCCGGATGAAGCCCTTCTCATCGAGGTCGACCAGAGTCGCCACCAGCTTCGAGTTGGGAATCAGGCCCTTCTCGATGAAAACGGCGTCGGCGCGCACCTCGCGCATCTCGTCGTCGCGGCGCATCTTGACGCAGTTGACAAACTGATCGCCCTGGATTTCGACCACCTCATACCCTTCGAGTATGGAGACGTTGCGCTCGGAGCGCAGCCGGGCCGCCAGCGGCGAGTCCAGGTCGCCATGCGTGCGGGCCACCAGGGTCACGTGGCTGGCGATGCGCTGAAGCTCCGCCACGGCGCGCAGGGCCTGGATGCCGTCGCCGATCACCATCGCCGTCCGGTCGATGAACAGCGGGGCGTAGGTCGTGGTGCTGTAGCACAGCCCTTTCATCTCGAAATGGGCCTCGCCCGGCACGTTGAGCATCTCGCCAACCGCGCCGGTCGCCAGCAGGATCGTGCGCGTGAGCAGTTCCTTGCCATCCTTGAGGACGACGCAGTACCCCTCCTCGCGCGGCTCGATCCGGTCGACCGTCGTCCGGACGCGCAGGAAGTCGAGGTACTCGATCTGCGAGCGAAAGCGCTCCACCATCGATTCGCCCACCAGGACGTTGTAATCCTCCACCCAGGGCAGTTCCAGCTTGCGATTGGTGCGCCCGCCCAGGCCGGGCGAGATCAGCACCGCGTCCATGCGCTTGCGAATCGCGTACGCCGTCGCCGCCATCCCGGCCGGGCCGCCGCCAATGATGATTACGTCATGCACCTCAGACATTCCTGGCCTCCTCACTCTACGCCTCAGGGGGTTCCGGGATGAAGTCCTCGTCCATCAGCAGTTGGGTCATCGCGCGCGCCTGGCGGATCAACGTCGACGCCCGTTCCAGCTCTTCTTCGTAGGTGCAGGGCAGATCGGCGATTCCCTGCTCGATCGCCTTCATGGCGACTGCCGCCGCTTCCCGGGGGAAGACCTCCCAGTCGTCCATCGTGGGCAGGATGTGCTCCGCGTCCAGCTTGCCTTCGGCCATCGCCGCCAGCGACTCGGACGCGGCGATCGCCATCTCGTCGGTGATCGTCCGTGCCCGGACGTCCAGCGCCCCGCGGAAGATGCCGGGGAAGCCCAGCGAATTGTTGACCTGGTTGGCGAAGTCCGAGCGCCCGGTCGCCACGACGGCCGCGCCTGCCTCCTTCGCCTCCCACGGCCAGATCTCCGGAATGGGGTTGGCGGCCGCGAAAACGATCGCATCCTTGGCCATCGTCCGCACCCACTCTGGCTTGATCGTGCCCGGCCCCGGCTGCGAGAGCGCGATCACGGCGTCCGCCCCGCGTAAGGCCTCGGCGATGTCGCCTTGCAGCTCGCCGTCGTTGGTGATCTGGCACAGACGCCACTTCTGGACGAATTCCGCCTTGCGGTCGGCGACGTCCTTGCGGTGCTTGCCCAGGATACCCTTGCTGTCCACCATCAGGCAGTTGCCCGGCTCGGCCCCGTAGGCGAAGATCAGGCGCGAGCAGGCCACGTTCGAGGCCCCGCTGCCCACAAACACGATCCGCATGTCCTTGAGCCGCTTGCCCACCACTTTGGCCGCGTTAATCAGGCCCGCCAGCGTGACGCTGGCCGTGCCCTGCTGGTCGTCGTGCCAGACCGGGATTTCGGCCTTTTCGCGCAGGGTATCCAGCACCCGGAAGCACTTGGGCTGCGAGATGTCCTCCAGATTGATCCCGCCAAACGACGGCTGGAGCATCAGGACCGTCTCGATAATCTTGTCCGGGTCCTTGGTATCGAGCATGATCGGCACGCAGTCCACCCCGCCCAGGTATTTGAAGAGCAGGGCCTTGCCCTCCATCACCGGCAGGCCGGCCTTCGGGCCAATATCGCCCAACCCCAGGACGCGCGTCCCATCCGACACCACGGCGACCGTGTTCCACTTGCTGGTGTACTCGTAAACGAGGGCCGGATTCTGCTGAATCGCGCGGCAGGGAGCCGCCACGCCGGGCGTATACCAGATCGCGAAATCGTCGATGTTGCGCACGCTGGCCCGCAGCGCCGTCTGAATCTTGCCCCGGTAGAATGGGTGCAGACGCATCGCATCCGCGGCAGGCTTCTTGGCCTTCTCCAGCAGTTCCTCGACCGTCACAACCGTCTTTTGCGTTTGAGCCATAGAGACTTCTCCCCCTTACACACGTTCTGCTTGCTGAAACAGAGCTGACATCGATGGTCTGGCCTTGTTCCGCACGGCGATGAATGCGGCGCAACGATAACACGCGCGGCGGGATTCGACCATCCAGCGCCCGGTGGGGATTCTCCGGGCCAGCGGCGACCGGCCTGAGCTACAGCCGATCTTGGTGGTTACACTATAGCACCTCTGTGCAAATCAAATAGTCAAGTCTGTACGTATTGTACAGGAGGAACAAGGATTCCAATCCGAATCGCGGGAAGAAGGGGGGTATCAGCGCGCCGGGCGGCGTCCCCAGACCCGCACGTCCCCGTTACGCCGGGTGATGCCCAGCCCGTCCAGATGCTCCAGGAACGCAATGGCGTACTTGCGCGACGTATCGAAGCGATCGCGCAGCTCGCGCGCGGAGACCTCGCCCGCACTATCCAGCATGTCCGCCACGGCCTGCATGAACTCGCCGTACACGCCCGCCGACAACACCACGTCCGGCGCGACCAGCACCAGATCGCCCCGATCCACCAGGTAGCGGAACAGATCGTCGCCGACCTGGGCCGCCGCCTCCTTGACCGAGGGCGGCAGGTAGGGCGCGCGCTCGAAGACGCGCCGCAGATCATCCACGGTCTGCTGCTGACGCGCGGTCAGACTCACCGCGTAGCCGCGCCGCCAGACGAGATCGGCGTCGCTCTCCACCCCGTCGGCGGCGCGCTCCAGAATCCGCTCGAAGGGGGCGCGTTCCAGGCCCAACCGGCTGCGAAGCTGCTCGCGCGGCATGCCGCGTCGCAGCGGTTCCGCCGCATGGAAGGCCGCCAGTTCATTCTGAAGCTGGCGCACGATTAGCGCGTAGGTCTGCGCGGCCAGCCACCAGCCGCCCTCCATCTCGAAGGCCAGCCCGTCCCGCCGGGCATCGGCCAGCGCCGTCTGAAGCTCGGCCGCGGCCAGCCCACTGCGCTTGAGGATCGCTTCGATCCGGGCCGGCGCGCCGATCCGCTCCAGGGCCTGGGCGGCCAGCTCCGCCGGAGTGCCCTGGGCCAGCGTCTCCAGCCGTGCGATCACATCCGGGCGGTGCCGCCGCCAGCGCCGCCCCGGCGCGGGGTCGACCACCACCCCGCCGCCGATCGTCTCGCCGGGAGAAGGATAGCGCAGGATGAAGCGGTCGCCCCGCGCCAGGGCGAGCGGGCTTTCCAGCCGGACCTGCACCCAGGCTTCCTGACCCGGCGGCAAGAGGTCGCTATCCAGCAAGCGCACGTGGGCGACGCTCTCCGCCGCGCCGCTGAAGAATTTGACCTCGGCGTTGTGGCGCAGCGGCCGGCTGGCGTCCGCCAGGTGGCGAAAGCGTACGTCGGCCAGGGTCGTGGCGCGCAGCAGACCGGGCAGAGTCAGCACCTGGCCCCGTCGCACCTGCTCCTTGTCCACGCCGCTCAGGTTGACCGCCACCCGGCTCCCCGGCTGGGCCTGCTCCAGTTTGGTCTTGTACGCCTGCAAGCCGCGCACCCGGCCGGGGATACCCTCCGGCTGAAGCTCGATCGCGTCCCCGACCTTGAGGCCGCCGCCGTTCAGCGTCCCGGTCACCACCGTGCCAAAGCCGCTGATGGTGAATACCCGATCGATCGGCAGGCGGGGATGGCCCTGATCGATCCTGGGCGGAAGCGCGGTCAGAAATGCCTCCAGTGCGGACTTGAGCGCGTCCAACCCCACCCCGGCACGCGCCGAGACGGGCAGGATGGGCGCGTCGGCCAGCACCGTGCCCTGTACGGTCTCCCGCAGCTCGACCTGGACGAGCTCCAGCCATTCCGGGTCGTCGACCATGTCCGTCTTGGTCAGGGCGATGACGCCGCCGGGAATGCCCAGCAGGTCCAGAATCGCCAGGTGCTCGCGAGTCTGGGGCATCACGCCCTCGTCGGCCGCCACCACGAACAGGGCCGCGTCGATTCCCCCCACCCCGGCCAGCATGTTCTCGATGAAGTCGCGGTGGCCCGGCACGTCGATCACGCCAAGCTGGGCGCCTCCCGGCAGGTCAATCCAGGCAAAGCCCAGATCGATCGTCATCTCGCGCTCTTTTTCCTCGCGCAGCCGGTCGGGGTCGATCCCGGTCAGTGCCTTGACCAGGGTAGACTTGCCATGATCCACGTGGCCTGCCGTGCCAATCACGTACATCGTTCCGCGCTTCCTGTCTGCCGGTTGGATTCGGAATAGAACAGCAGAGGCATGACCCCTGCGCCCGTCATGCCTCTTTGCGAAACCACGTTCAACATCTGGCGTTCAACCCTCGGCCAAAGGCCAGGTCGCCAGCCTAGCCGGACGACTCCGCACCGCCATTGCCAAAGGCCGCGACTCCCGCCGACGACATGCTGGGAATCCCCTGGGTATCGTATTCATCCAGGAGGGCCTGCTCGTTGTCCCGGATGGAACGGACGCGCGCCCGGTACATGGCCCACAGCCGGTCGATGCCATCCCGCAGCGGCGGAAGCTGTTCGATCAGGTCCTTGATCCGGTTTGTGTACGCCTCGAATTCCTTGTCGTGGCTGCGCCAGGCTTCGTCGTTGGTCAACGTGAACTGCTTCCAGCGCTTCTGGTCGTCGGCCATCCAGGAGTTCCATTCCTGGCGGAAGCGGTCCTCGGACAGGCGCTGCATCTCGGCCACCTCGTTGATCCGGCGCTCCAGCCGGTCGCCAATACGCTCGAAGTCGTCGATGATCCGCTTCATCTGGCGGTAGGCTTCCGACCACGTCTCGAAGCGCTGGATATTGGCGCGCATGTCGTCGTCGTACTTCCCGAAGCGGCTGGTGACTTCTTCCAACCGTTTGTCGCGCTGCTGGAGCAGCAGGGTCTGCTGATCGATGAACTGCTGAATCTGCTCGCGGCGCTCGCGCTCGCTGCCCTGCGTCTCCAGGACGCGCTTCTCGGTGCGCAGAGCCATTTCTTCCAGCAATTCCAGCTTGGGACGGACCGCCTCCACCTGCTTCTGGACTTCGGGAATCTCCGCCTGAAGCTCTGAAAGGCGACGGGAGTCGGCCCGGCGCTGTTCCTCCAGGAAGGCCAGCCGCCGGTCCGGCTCTTCCAGCTTCTTGGCCAGGTCTTCGATCCGCTGCTGGAGCGCCGGGATCATCCCCATCAGACGATCCTGCTCGGAGCGCAGCGCCCCGATCTGCTCCAGGCTGCGTTCGATTTTGTCCAGGCGCTCGCTCTGTTCGCGCATGGGCCGCACCAGGCTGTCCCTGGAAAGCGCGGCGCGCCGTTCCGCTTCGCGCTCGGCGGTGAGCCGTTTGGTTTCGGTCTGTTCCAGGAGTTGCTGTGTCTCGACCCGGAGTTGCTCGGCGACCTCCATCTCCTTACCGGCCGGAAGGAACGCCGATCGCATCGAGGCCTGATCACTCTCGATGCCGTTGACACGACGGGACATCTGCCCGATGGTTTCCTGCTGCTGCTGAATCCGCTGCTCCAGGGCGGCAATCGTCGCTTTGTCACGCCGCCGTTCTTCGTCCAGCCATTCGATCATCCGCGCAAGCTGGTTCATGTCCATGGTGAGTCTCCCTGTACCTAAGCGGGACAGGCTGCATTATAGCGTATCCCGCCGGACTGGCGCACTCCCCCTCCAAACAGGGTGTCGCAGGAAAAAGCAATGGAACCGGCAAAACGCCAAGGAGGAACGCGGCAGTCGTCAAGGAAAGGCCTGAGAGACCTGATTCTCCCTCTATGTCCTCCGTGACCTCTGGGGTGCAATGCCTTTTCAGTTGGTGCGATTTGCCCCGTCTCCAAAGCAACTCACCCTCTCACCCACCGTCTATGTTGCGTTATACTGTGCCCCATGCGGATTGGAATCGACGCCCGTCTCACCTACTACCGCCAGGGCGGCATTGCCGCCTATGCCCGCCGCGTGATCGAAGCCCTGGACCGCCTGGACCGCGATCCGGCCTATGTGATCCTGCACAGCCGCAAGGATCGCCTGACTCTGGCCCACGGCGAGAACTTCCGGCGCGCTTCCCTGTGGACGCCCTGCCACCACCGCCTGGAGGCCTGGGCGCTCGGTACGGAACTGCTGCCGCTGCGCCTGGACGTGCTGCACAGCCCGGACTTCATCCCGCCGCGCTGGGGCGCACGCCGCTTCGTGATCACCATCCACGACCTGAACTTCCTGCACTACCCGCAATTCCTGACCGCTGAAAGCCGGCGCTACTACAACGACCAGATCCGGCGCGCCGTGGCCCAGGCCGACCACATCCTGGCCGATTCGGAAGCCACCCGCGCCGACCTGGCCGCGCTGCTCGATGTGCCGCAATCCAGAGTCACGGTCCACATGCTGGGAGTCGACGAGGCATTCCGGCCCCTGGACGACTCGGCCCTGGAACAGGCCTGCCAGCAACTCGACCTGCCGCGCGGCTACCTGCTCTTCGTCGGCACCTTCGAGCCACGCAAGAACATCCCCGGCCTGCTGGAAGCCTACCGCCTCCTGCGCGACCGCCTGCCGGAGGCCCCACCCCTGGTCCTGGCCGGGCGACGCGGCTGGTTGGCCGAAGACCTGACGCGCCGCGTCGAGACCCTCGGACTGGCCGATCGCGTGCTCTGGCGGGAGGAAGTGCCGCAGGCGGCAATGCCCGCCCTGTACGGCGCGGCGGCTCTGCTGGTGACCCCATCCTTCTACGAAGGCTTCGGCCTGCCCGCCCTGGAAGCGATGGCCTGCGGTACGCCAACCGTGGTCGCCAACCGGAGTTCGCTGCCGGAAGTCGTGGGCGAGGCCGGCCTGCTGATCGACCCGGACGATCCCCAATCGATCGCGGACGGGCTGTACCGCGTCATGGACGATCCGGCCCTGGCCGCTCGCCTGCGCGCGGCCGGGCTGGCCCGCGCCCGGTCCTTCACCTGGGATAATACGGCCCGTATCGTGCTCGAAGCCTACCGGGCCGCTGGACGTTAAGGAGCGCACGCTTGAGACTCCTGATCCTGACCTCGGACTTTCCCTACCCTCCGCTGGCGGGCGCTCCGCTGCGCAACTACGGGCTGATCGAAGGGCTGGCCGAGCACGAGATCTGGCTGCTCTCGTTCGCCGGGACGCTGGCTTCCCCGGAGGCGCGGACGCCCCTCCACCGCCTGTGCGCCGAAGTGAAGATCGTCCCCCGGCCGCAGCGCGGCCTGCCCGACCGGCTGCGCGACCTGGCCCTGACCCGCGACGCGGACATCGCCCACCGCTTCCTTTCGCCCGCCTTCACGACCGCCCTGCGCGAGTGGCTCACCGCCCAGCGCTTCGACCTGATCCAGATCGAGAACCTGGAGATGGCGGTCTACCTGCCGCTGATCCGCGAGTTGCAGCCGCAGGCGCGGGTCGTCTACGACGCACACAATGCCGAATACGCCCTTCAGCAGCGTATTTACGAGACCGAGCGCGCCTCCCTGACTCACGCGCCGGGGGCGGCCTATTCCCTGATCCAGGCACGGCGCGTGCGGGAGTTCGAGCGAACGGTCTGCGCCGGGGTTGATTACGTGATCGCCGTGTCGGATACCGACGCCGGGCTGCTGCGCGCCCTGGGCACGCCCACACCGATCGCCGTGGTGCCCAATGGGATTTCGACCTCGCTGTATGAGTCCCCCCCCGGCGAGTCGATCGAACTGGTCGAGCCGGCGCTCGTCTTTACCGGCAAAATGGACTACCGGCCCAACATCGACGCCGCGCTGTGGTTCGCGGTGGAAACCTTGCCCCTGGTGCGCCGCGAGCTGCCCAACGCCCACTTCTACATCGTCGGCCAGTCGCCCCACCCCCGGCTGGACGTGCTGCGCGGGGTGGCGGGCGTGACGCTGACCGGGCTTGTGCCGGAGATTATCCCCTACCTGCGCGCGGCGACCATTTTCGTCGTCCCTCTGCGCATGGGCAGCGGCACGCGCCTGAAAGTCCTGGAAGCGATGGCGGCCGGCTGCGCCATCGTCTCCACCCCGATCGGCGCGCAGGGTATCACCTGCGTGGACAACCAGGAGCTGGTCCTGGCCAGCACCGCCAGAGAATTCGCCCAGGCGGTGATTCGCCTGTGCCGCAACCCGGAGGATGCCGCCGCCCTGGGCAGCAACGCGCGGCGCTTCGTCGCGTCCCACTACGACTGGGGAGTATTGCTGCCCAGGCTGCACGCCGTCTACCGGGAGCTTGGCCTCGATGGATAAAACCACGCTCGCGGGGCGCAATCAGACCCTGGCCGCCCTCCACCATCACCGCAGACTCCGTCACAAGGTGCGCGGCGGGCTGCTGCGCGCTCTGGCTCACCTGCCCGTCCCCCCATCTCCGGCCAGCGAGACCATCCTCCTGATCCGGCCCGATCACGTTGGGGACGTCCTCCTGACCTTTCCGGCGATCGACGCGCTAAAAGCCGCCCGGCCGGAGGCGCGGCTGGTGGCCCTGGTCGGGCCGTGGTCGGCCCCGGTGATCAGCGCCAGCCCGCACCTCGACCTGATTCTGACCCTGCCCTTCCCCGGCTTCGCCCGCAATCCGGCCCGGCGTGGGGCCGCCCCATCGCTGGAGCCTTACCGGCTGGTCTGGCGCTGGGCGCGCCAGTTGCGCGCGCTGCACGCCGGGACGGCGATCGTGTTCCGGCCCGATCACTGGTGGGGGGCCATGCTGGCCTGGCTGGCGGGAGTCCCAGAGCGGATTGGCTACGCCCATCCGGACGTGGCCCCGTTCCTGACGGAAGCGATCCCCCTCCGCCAGGCACACGTGGTCGAACAGAACCTTGCCCTGCTCCGCCGCTGGGTGGACATGCCCGCCCGGCGCGACATTCACCTGAGCTATCCGGTCGATCCGGACGAGCGATCGGCCACCCGAACCTGGCTCGAAGGACTGGGCCTGCCGCCCGGAGCGCCGCGCGTGGTCATCCATCCCGGCTCCGGCACCAAAATCAAGCAATGGGCCCCCGAACACTGGGCCAGCGTGGCCGACCGGCTGGCGATCCGCTTCGGCGCGCCGATCCTGTTCACCGGGGGCGATCACGAGTTGCGCCTGATCCAGACCATCACCGGCCAGATGAGCGCGGCCGCCATCAACCTCGCCGGGGAGACGCCCCTGGTCCGCCTGGCGGCGCTCTACCAGAGCGCGACGGTGGTGCTCGGCCCGGATAGCGGCCCGCTCCACCTCGCGGCGGCGGTCGGCGCGCCGACGGTCACACTGTTCGGCCCGGCCGATCCGGCGGAGTTCGGCCCGTGGGGCGATCCGGCCAGCCATGCCTGCCTGACGACTCCCATCGCGTGCCGCCCATGCCGGATTCTGGACTGGCCGGACGACGATCCCGCCTATCACCCGTGCGTGCGCGACATCCGGCCGGATCAGGTCGTCGCGGCCGCGCTGAAGGTGGCGGCTACCGCTGCAACCACTCCCTGATCCCCACCTGGAGCGCCTCATGGCCGGGCAAATCCTCGCAGTCCGGCAGCCAGCGGGCCAGCCCGCGATCGTGCTAGAATAGGCGAGCAGGCTGTTCGTTCACATCAGTCAGGGCACCGCCATGAAACTCGAAAATCTGATTGCCAACCTTCACAACCCGCACCCTGCCATTCGAATCGACGTCGCCCGCGTCCTGGGCATGCTGGATGAGGCGCGCGCGCTGAAGGCGGTGGGAGAAGCCTACAAGCAGGAGACCGATCCCGACGTGCGCGCCGTGCTGGCCTGGACCGGCAAGCGCCTGTACGCAGCCCAGCAAGCCGGGTATTCGACCCTCGACGAGATTTTCCGCCACTTCAGGATCAACAACGAAATCGACCATGCCAGCACCAAGGAAGAACAGGAGATGATCCACAGGCTCCAGGCCGACCTGGACGCGGAACTGGCCCGCCGCCAGGACGACGCGGCGCGGCGCAAGGTCGGCTCCGCCGTGGCAATGGGACTGGCCGGGGCCATGCTGGGCGGGGCCTCGATGGGCATGACCATGGCGATGAGCGCCGGAGTCACCCCCGGCGCGGACGTGCTCTCCTCCAACATGGGCAGCCGCCCGGAAACCGGCGTGCAGCGCACGCCCGCCGCCATGCCATCGACGGCGGACATCAAGGTCTGGGTCAAACGGCTGCGCGAATCCGCCAGCCCGGCCGACCGGGAGAAAGCGGCGCTTGAGCTGCTTACGCTGAATAACCCGGCGGCGCTGCCTTTCCTCGGCTCGGCCTTCATGTCCGATCCCTCGCCCCAGGTTCAGGCGGCCGTCCAACGCGTCGGCAAGCTGCTGTACTGGGGCGTCCTGTATTGGACGATGGAGCAGGACGGCTCGCTGGCGCAGGAAATCGCGCAGCGGGCGGCCGCGCGCGGCAAACCGATCCCGGACGACGTAAAACGCGCGATCGCTCCGTCGCCCGCCCAACCGGAACAACCCGCCCGCCCGGAGCAGGATATCAGCGCCATCCTGCGCGCGGCCGAGGCGGGCCGCAAGCGGCGCATGAAGGGCCACTGATCCACCCGCGCGATCTTTCGGCTAAAAGGAGCCAATCCCCATGACCCAATCTCTGACGCTCTCCCCCGGCAAACGCTTCAGACTCGATGAGTTCGATCCCGACGATCGGGGCGACTTCAAGAGCAAGAAGGAGGCCGAAGAAAAGACCGCGGAGAATCTGCGCCGTCTCAAAGCCCTCCAGGAGATGCTGTATGCCCAGCAGAAGCACAGCCTGCTGATCATCCTGCAAGCCATGGACGCGGGCGGCAAGGACGGCGCGATCGAGCACGTGATGGGCGCTTTCAACCCGCAGGGCGTGCAGGTCACTGCCTTCAAAGCCCCCACGCCGGAAGAGCTGGCCCACGACTTCCTGTGGCGCGTCCACAAGGCCACGCCAGGCCGGGGCATGATCGGCATCTTCAACCGGTCACACTACGAGGACGTGCTCATCGTCCGGGTCAAAGAGCTGGTGCCGGAGGAGGTCTGGCGCAAACGCTACGACCACATCAACGCCTTCGAGAAGCTGCTGGCCGATTCGGGGGTCACGATCGTCAAGTTCTACCTGCACATCAGCAAGGAAGAACAGAAGGCGCGTCTGCTCGAACGGCAGCAGACCCCGGAAAAACAGTGGAAGTTCGCGCCGGGCGACCTGGAAGAACGCAAGCGCTGGGGGAGCTACATGGAAGCTTTCGAGGAGGCGCTGACCCGCTGCAACAAGTCACATGCGCCCTGGTACGTCATCCCCTCCAACCGCAAGTGGTACCGCAACCTGGCGATCTCCGAGGTGCTGATCAAGACCCTGGAAAAGCTCGACCTGCGCTACCCGGAGCCCCCGCCGGATATCGCCTCGTACGTCATCCCGGACTAGCAGAACAACAGGGGGCGCGGACAGTTCCGCGCCCCCTGATCTGTCATTCCTCCGCCGCGACATCCGCCGGACGGACCTCGATCACGGTCTCGTTGCGGTAGGTGACCTGCCCAGGCTTGCCGCCCTTGATCTTGCGCACGTACTTGCGCAGGGTGTAATCGACCTCGGCGCGGCCCTCACCGCGCGCCGCGCTGTAATACGCGGCCAGGGCCGCCGCCCTGGAAAGCACGTCCTCCGGCACGCCCCGCCCGCCGGTCTTGATGATCACGTGCGCGCCCGGCATCCCTCGGACGTGGCACCACACGTCGTCCGGCGCGCCCTTGTCGAAAGTGACCTGATCGTTCTGGCGGGAGTTGCGCCCCACCCAGATCACGTAGCCGTCCGGCGTGCTAACCTTCAGGGGGGCCGATTTGCCGGTCTGCGGGCGAGTCTGGCGCGGGCCGCGCCAGTGTCCATCACGCTCCAGGGCGTCGCGCACCTCGTCGATCTCCGGCCAGTTGGCGGCCAGGGCCAGGTCAGTTTCGAGCTGCTTGAGGAAGGCCAACTCATTCTCGGCGGCCTGGAGCAGAGCCGGTACGCCTTCCAGGGCGCGCTTGGCCTTGTCGTATTTCTCGAAGTACTCCTTGGCGTTATCCAGCGCGGAAAGCGCCGGGTCGAGTTTAATCCGGACGGGCGGCCCATCGAGGTCGTACTGCGCCTCGAATTCGGTCGCTCCCCTGGGGATGGTGTACTGGTAGGCCAGCAGCAGTTCCCCCGCCTGCCGGATGTGGGTCAGTTCCGCCTCGGAACGCAGCCCTTCGCGCAGCGACTCGGCCTTGTGGCCGACCCTAGCCAGCGCCTCCCGAATCTGCGCCAGCACCGGCTCCTTGGCTTTCTGGTAGGCGTCCTCGCCGACCGGCGCGCCGTAATACGCCTCCAGGGCCGCGCTGATCGACGGGCTGGCCTCCCAGCCGGGCAGGTACGTCACCTCGAAGGTTGAGAAAGAAGTCACCCGGCCGCTTTCGTCACGGGTCATGCCCGGCCGCCAGGCGCGTTTGAGCAGCGGCTTGATCAGCTCGGCATAGGCGCTGAAGACGGCTCGCGCGCCGCAGTCCGCAGCGCTGGCGTTGGCGCGGCCCACCGCCTGGAAGATCATCTCACGGGCCAGCAGCGGGCTGACGCCCTGGATGTGGCGCGACAGAATCCGCCAGGCCGGATCGCCGGGAATCTCATCCAGCCATGCGGCGATCTCGCCCACCTCGACCATGCCCGCCGGCACCTTATCCACCTGGGGCGGCGGCTCCACGTAGTCGCGCCCCGGCAGGCTGACCCGGACGCGGTTGTCCTGCGCCCCCACCCGCCGGACGCAGTCCAGAATCAGCCCTTCCTGGACGAGCAGGATGTTGGCCCGCCGCTCGATCGCCTCGACGATCACCTGGCTGAGACCCAGCGGGCTGTCAAAGTGCAGGATCAGGACGCGCTCCCCAACCGGCTGGGTGATATCCACCAGGAAACCGCTTTCCACGTAACGCCGCATCAGCAGGCCGAGCTGGGTGGGCTTGGGCAGCCCGCGCCGCAGCTTGCCATCGACCAGATGCGCTCGCGGCCGGTTCGGATCGGCGTCCAGCAGCAGGTAATAGCGCTGGTGGTCGTTGTAGATTTCCAGCCCGATCGCGGCTTCCGTCACGTCGAGCACGTCCTGCGCCCGGCCGCCCACCAGCCGCTCGCGCAGCTCGTCCACCAGGGCGCTGATGGTGAAAACATCAAAGTACATGGGAATAGCCCGTCTTCTCGCTGTGTGTCAGCGCGTATCGCCCGGCTCGTCGCGCTCCGGCTCGGCGGGCCGAAGCCCCTGTTTGGCTCTGGCCCGGTTGCGAGCCACATAGGGCCGCAGGCGAATGGGACCGGCCTGCTCCGGGTATTTGGGCGACTTGGTAGCGTAAAACGTCCGGATGATTTCCATGTCCGCGTCGATGTCGTCGCCGGGTTCGACCACCGGGCCGAAGCCCCCCTCGCGTTTGGCATAGTCCAGGTAGCCCAGCACCAGCGGCACCCCGGCCTGCTCGGCGATCTCATAGAAACCGGACTTCCAGAACGAGACCCGCTTGCGCGTGCCTTCCGGCGCGATGGCGATCACCATGTCCTCGTTGTGCGCGAACAGGTCGAGCAACTGCTGGGCCATGTCCATGCTGCGGCTGCGGTCGATCGGCTTGCCTCCCAGGGCGCGCACGATCGGCCCCAGCGGCCAGCGAAACAGAGAATCCTTCATCAGTACCGTGAGTTTGACGCCCGCCGCCAGCGTCACCACGAACAGCAGGAAGCCATCCCAGTTGCTCGTGTGCGGCGCGCCGATCAGCACGTAACGCCGCAAGGGCGGCGGCGGATCGCCCAACCGCCAACCGAGCAGGCGCAGAAACACGTGCGCCGGGCCGCGTATCAGACGCCGTCCCAGGGAGAGCCGGCCCGGCATAGCTGCCGTTTTCGTGGTCATGAACCCACCTTTGTCTCGTCGGTAAAACCAATCAAGGGCGAACGATAGGCACGCCCCCGATTATACCAGCCTCGACCCCGGCCATCGCACCCAACCGGAAAGCATCTTCCCCGGAGTCTGTCGTGCGGCTGGGAGCGGCGAAGCGGCAAGCGTCCAAGCACCAGGCGAAAAGCCGGAGCGGAGTGGGGGCACGCCGCAGCGATGAAAAGGCAGTTTCAACCGTGTGTTGCCAGCCGATCTTGGCGTTTGTCTGACCGCCGATTTTCTGAGTCTTTCTCCGCGTTTTTCCTTGGCGTTCTTGGCATCATGGCGGTTCGCTTTGCTTTTGGCGCGATCGCCCAGCCCGCTGATCGCCCCGCCATTGGCGTCTGCCCCGGCCTGATGCTACAATGCTGCGCGAGGTCGAACCCATGCTGATTGCCATTGGCTCGCTCAATCCGGTCAAAATCCATGCGGCTGAACAGGTGCTTCAGCCTCTCTTTCCGCACGCCGAGCTGCGCCCGGTTCCGGCGTCCTCCGGCGTCCCGGAACAACCCTGGGGCGAAACCGAGACGCGCACCGGCGCGATCAACCGCGCCCGCGCGGCGCGGACGGTCTGCCAGGCGGACCTGGCCGTCGGCTTCGAGGGCGGCCTGATCCGCACCGACCTGGGGCTGATGACCTGCGCGTGGTGCGCCGTGGTCGCGGCCGATGGGCGGCTTGGCATCGGCGGCGGATCGCACATGCTGCTGCCGCCCGCCGTGGAAGGACTGCTGGCGGAAGGCCAGGAGCTGGGGGCGGCCATGGACAGCCTGACCGGCCGGCACGATACCAAGCACGGCCTGGGGGCGATCGGCATCCTGACGGGCGGCCTGGAAGATCGCAGCAGCGCCTACGCGCACCTGCTGCGCCTGGCGCTCGCCCCGTTTCGCAGCCCGGAACTGTTCCAGGAAGGACCCCATCTTGACCGAGACTGAAGCCATCCAGCGCCGGGCATCGGAGACGCCGGTGACCGTCGCCTCCCTGAGCGACGACCTGATCCGGCTCGGCCTGACCGCGGGCCAGACCGTGTTGGTGCATTCGTCGCTGAGCGTGCTCGGCTGGGTTTGTGGCGGCCCGGTCGCGGTCATCCAGGCCCTGGAAGCCGTGCTGGGGCCAACCGGCACGCTGATCATGCCCGCCCATTCCGGCGACCTGTCCGATCCGGGCTACTGGGTCAATCCGCCCGTCCCGGAATCGTGGTGGCCGGTCATCCGCGCCACCATGCCGGCCTTCGAACCGGACCTGACCCCGACGCGGGGCATGGGGATTATCGCGGAGTGCTTCCGCAAGCAAGACGGCGTGCGGCGCAGCAGCCACCCGGCGGTTTCTTTCGCCGCCTGGGGCCGCCATGCCGAGATCATCACGGCCGATCACCAGCTCCAGGACTGCCTGGGCGACGGCTCGCCGCTGGCCCGGCTGTACGATCGCGACGGCTGGGTGCTGCTGCTGGGAGTCGGCCACGCCAACAACACGTCGCTCCACCTGGCCGAATACCGGGCGACCTGGCCCGGCAAGAAGCACACCACACAGGGTGCGCCCATTCGTATCGACGGCGAGCGCCGCTGGGTGAGCTTCACCGACATCGATCTGAACGACCAGGACTTTCCCCAGATCGGGGAGGCCTTTGAAGCCCAGGCCGGTGATGCGCTCCGGATTGGGCCGGTGGGCAGCGGCACGGCCCGGCTGATGCGCCAGCGCGCGCTGGTCGATTTTGCAGTAACATGGATGGAAAATCACCGAATCTGATCGGGTGCCGCTGTTCTGTCTGGCGCCGATCCAGCCCTCAACCGTCCGTACGGGGGGAGCGAATCCGATGAAAAGAACCACACTGTTTTTACTGGTCGCGACTCTGCTGTTGGCGGCCTGCACGATGGCCGCACCCCAACCAGAGGCGACCCAGGCCCCGGCCGCCGCGCAGGAGACTAAATCCGCGCCCCCGGCAAACGCCACGGCTGCGCCAGAGACCGCAATCACGCCGAACGCCACGCTCGTGCCACGGCCGGTCATCGACCTGCTCATCGGCGATCAGACAGTCACCGGCCTGCCCGCCGCGTCCTGCTGGCTGGAGAGCGCCAACGACATTGTCTGCCAGCCCGATCCGGCCGACCTGACCGGGATCGACGCGACCACCATCACCGCCGGAGATAACCTGACTTTCGCCATCCAGGGCACGGCCGGCACACCCGCCGCGTTCTACCTCAATCTGCTGAACGAGAAAGCCGGGGGAGAGCCAGTTCGGATTGACTTCGGTACGGTGAGCAGCGCGCAGTACATTCCCAACCTGGAACCGGGCATCCATCGCATGGCGGTCGTCGCCGAGTATCCGCTTGACAGCGGCGATACCTCCTTCGTGTCCGCGATCTTCGCGATCGAGGTCCCCCAGGTGCTGGCCGAAGCGCCGACCGTCGCGGCGACCCCGACGGTCGCCCAGCCCACCGCGTCCCCCGCTCAAGAAACGAAACCGACCGAGGCCAGCGCGGCCATGAATACCCCGACCCCGGCGGCCACGACGGCAGCTCCAACGGAAACGCCGACCGAGGTATCGCCCACCGTGCCGCCGTCGCCCACCCCACCGCCACCGCCAACCGCCCGGCCCACCGAAGTGCCCGCCACAGCCATCCCATCGCCTACGATCGCCCCCACCGAAGGCCCTGCCGGCGCCGGGAACATCCCGGAAGTGATCGCGGTCAACGGCGGCCAGAACTACGTGCCGTCCGCGGTCGAGTTCTGCCCGCAGGGCGCGGCGGAAGACGCCTGCACCGAGTTCCCGGCCACGGCTCAGAGCGAGCGCATTCTGGTCGCCAACGGGGATACCATTCGCATCGACCTCGCCAGTCCGGGGCCGAGCAGCATTAGCCTCGCCCTGGCCAACAACAGCCTGAGCCAGGAACTCAACCGCACCGATCTGGCCGGTAGCACGATCGCGCTGTACACCGTCAGCGGAAACGCGGGCAACTACATCCTGGTTGTCTCGGCTCAATGGCCCAACGGCGTGGCGACCTACTACTTCCGTCTGCAAATTCAGGGATAGATCGCCTACCCCTGGCGGCGCATCCCCCCTACAATAGAAGAAACATCGACGCGGGCAGGGAGACAGTTTCCCTGCCCGCCCGATCCAATCACCCGATCCTCAACAGCCAGACTGCTCGATCCATTTCGCCCATAGGGAGTCAGGACGATGCCAAAGATTACGCTGGTGGGTGCCGGCAGCACCGTGTTCGCCAAGAACCTGCTGGGGGATATTCTAAGCTTCCCCGAGCTGGCCGGGTCTCAGATCACGCTGTTCGACATCGACGAGAATCGCCTTCATACCTCCGAGATCGTCGCCCACAAAGTCGCCCAGGCGGTCAAGGCCCACCCGACGGTGGAGAGCACGACCGACCGGCGGCGGGCGCTGGACGGCGCGGATTATGTGATCACGATGTTCCAGATTGGCGGGTACAAGCCCGGCACCGTGATCGACTTCGAGATTCCCAAGAAATACGGCCTGCGCCAGACCATTGCGGACACCCTGGGCATCGGCGGAATCATGCGCGGGCTGCGGACAATCCCCGTGCTGCTGGACATGTGCGCGGAGATGGAAACACTCTGCCCAGACGTCTTTCACCTCAACTACGTCAATCCGATGGCCATGAATTGCTGGGCCATCAACGAGGCCACCAACATCAGGACAGTTGGGCTGTGCCACAGCGTGCAGGGCACGGCGGAGCAGATCGCCAGCGACATTCGCGTGCCGATTGAGGAGATCAACTACCTCTGCGCCGGGATCAACCACATGGCGTTCTACCTCAAGTTCGAGCGCCGCCTGCCGGACGGCAGCACCGAGAATCTGTACCCCCGCATCCAGGGCGTGATCGACGAAAATCGAGTCCCCGCCTGGAACCGGGTGCGTTACGAAATGTTCCGGCGGCTGGGGTACTTCGTGACCGAATCTAGCGAGCACTTCAGCGAATACACGCCCTGGTTCATCAAGCGTGACCGGCCCGACCTGATCGAAAAATTCAATATCCCCCTGGACGAGTACATCACCCGTTGCGAGGCCCAGATCGCCGGCTGGGAGGGCCTGCGCGAGGCCCTGGAGGATCGCAACGAGCCGCTGGCCCACGAGCGCAGCCATGAATACGGTTCCTACATCATCCACAGCCTGGAAACGGGCGTGCCGCGCGTGATCTATGGCAATGTCGCCAACCAGGGCCTGATCGACAACCTGCCCGCCGATTGCTGCGTGGAAGTCCCCTGTCTGGTGGACAGGAACGGCCTCCAGCCAACCCGGATCGGCAGTCTGCCACCCCACCTCGCGGCCCTGATGCAAACCAACATCAACGTCCAGGCCCTCACGGTAGAAGCCGCCCTGACCGGCAAGCGCGAGCACATCTACCACGCAGCGATGCTGGACCCGCACACCGCCGCCGAACTCGACCTCGATCAAATCTGGTCGCTGGTGGATGACCTCATCGAGGCGCACGGCGACTGGCTGCCCGCCTTCCATTAATCGCGTCGGAATCCTTCGTGGGGGGAACATCCCTATGTCCGAGTCCATTTTCGACCCAACCGAACACCCACATCGCCGCCTGAACAAGCTGACCGGCGAATGGGTGCTCGTTTCGCCGCACCGCACCAAACGCCCCTGGCAGGGCCAGATCGAGCGCCTGCCGGAGGAGCAGCGCCCGACCTACGATCCGGGCTGCTACCTGTGCCCCGGCAACAGGCGCGCCGGGGACGTCGCCAACCCGAACTACGAGTCGACCTTCGTCTTCACCAACGACTTCGCCGCCCTCCTGCCGGAGACGCCCGTCGCGGAAAGCAGCCCCAGTCCGCTGTTCGAGGCCAGGACGACGCGCGGCACCTGCCGGGTGATCTGCTTCTCCCCGCGCCACGACCTGACCCTGCCGCTGATGTCGCTGGAGGAAATCCGGACGGTGATCGATCTGTGGGCCGATCAGATCACTGACCTCGGTCAGACCTATCGCTGGGTCCAGATTTTCGAGACCAAGGGCGCGATCATGGGCACCTCGAATGCCCATCCGCACGGCCAGGTCTGGGCCGGAGACGTCCTGCCCAACGAGCCGTTCAAGGAAGACCGCGAGCAGCGGGCTTACTTCGAGCAGTTCGGCTCGGTACTGCTGGTCGACTACGCCCGGCAGGAGAGCGAGCGGCGCGAGCGCGTGGTCGTGGAAAACGAGGAATGGCTGGTGGTGGTGCCCTATTGGGCCTACTGGCCGTTCGAGACACTCGTCCTGCCGCGCCGCCACGTCCTGCGCCTGCCCGATCTGACCGGCCCGGAGCGCAACGGGCTGGCGGACGTGCTCAAACGCCTGCTGACGCGCTACGACAACGTGTTCGAGACCTCCTTCCCGTATGGCTCCGGCTGGCACGGCGCGCCGACCGGCCCCGGCGACTATGGCTACTGGCAGCTTCACGCCCACTACTACCCGCCCCTGCTGCGCTCGGCCACGGTCAAGAAGTTCGTCGCCAGCTACGAGATGCTGGGCGAAGTCCAGCGCGACCTGACCGCCGAACAGGCGGCGGCCCGGCTGCGCGAGCTTCCCGACGTGCATTACCGCCAGCGCGGGTGAGTTTTCCTGTTTGAGGCCATTCCGATCTATGGTAGAATGCGTCAGGTGCGCGTCCCTCAGGCAAGCGAGCAGGTGAGCATGGGCGAGGCAAAAGTATTGACTCCACGCCAGCAGCACCGGCGTCAGGTTCGGAACCAGATCATGCTGCCGATGCTGGGCATTCTGGCGGGTCTGATCCTGCTGCTGCTCGTGGTCGGGCTGGCCCTCAACGGGGGGCAGGTCTCGCTGGTCGCGGACTTCATGCTGACCCTGTTCTACCTGCTGCCCCTGATGCTGACCTGCCTGATCCCGACCCTGCTCATGATGGCGGCCGCCGTCGGGCTGTGGAAAGCCACCAACATGGCCGCCCCGCCGTTGCGCCGGGGCCGGTCGAGAGCCGTCAGCACCCTCCAGCGCGTCCAGCGCATGGTGCCCAGGGCCGCCGCGCCGGTCGTCGCCCTGCAGAGCCGCCTGAGCTATCTTGAGCGTTTTGTCGGACGTCTGGCAGGCCAGCCGCCTTCCGCCAGCACGCCCCCTTCACAGGAGCAATCCAATGGCCGTTAAACCCGCCGGTACCCAGGCCGTCGCTCCGGCCGCTGCCGGGATGAGCTGGAAGACCCAGACCTACCTGATCGGGGCCGCCGTGGGCCTGCTGCTCGGCTTGCTTTCGGCGTACCTGTTCGTGCGCGCCTCCCAGGAAAACGCGAAATTCGATCAGATGCCCCAGAAGGTCAAGACGGGCGACATGATGAAGCTCACGCTCTCCGTGCTGACCCTGGTCCGCCAGATCGCCGAGATGGGCAACCGGGGCTAATCCCTCCCTTTTCCGCCAGCCTCCGCCGGGCGCGCCATCCACGCGCCCGGCGTTCGGTTTTCCCCGCAAGGCGTCTCCCGGCTTGCACGAGGCCCCATGATCTTCAGCCCGCGCACGTGGCGTGATACCCGGATCGCCGGCCGGCCGTGGCAATGCTGGCGCGACTGGCTGCTTCGGGTTGCGATCCTGATCGTGGTGATCTCCCCGCTGCGGGCCGCGCCGCCGCGCCCGGTCGCCACGCCGCCGCAAACCGTCCAGACCACCCAACCCTTGCTGTGCATGCACACCCGCCTGATCGACGAGGTCGACGAGTGGAAGATTCAGCGCTCGCTCCAGCTCGTCCGCGAGCTGGGAGCCGCAACGATCGTCGAATTCTTCCCCTGGGCCTACCTGGAACCCGAGGAAGGCCACTTCGACTGGCGGCAGGCCGACCGGATCGTGGCCCACGCCGAGGCCCAGGGCATCCGGGTGATCGCCCGCCTGGGGCTGGTGCCCGCCTGGGCGCGCCCCAGCCCGCAGGACACCTTGTTCGGCCCGGCCGGGGAGGAAGGGCGTGGCACCACCCTCAACTATCTCCAGACGGAGCGCTTCCCGGATTTCGCCCGCTTCGTAGCGGCCTTCGTCAGCCGCTACGCCGGGCGGATCGACCAGGTCATCATCTGGAACGAGCCGAACCTGACCTTCGAATGGGGCTACCGGATGGTCAGCCCGGCCGATTACGTGGAACTGCTGCGCCAGTCTTACCTCGCGGCCAAGGCCGCCAGCCCGGACGTTAGGGTACTGGCCGCGCCGCTGGCCCCCACCCTGGAAGTCGAGGGCAGCCCGTGGGGCCTCGATGACCTGGTTTTCCTGGAGCAGATGTACGCCGCCGGGGCCGCGCCGTACTTCGACGCGCTGGCCGTACACACCTACGGCTTCACCGAGCCGCCGGAGGCCGAGCCGGGCGAGGACAGGCTCAACTTCCGCCGGGTGGAGCTGATCCGGGCGATCATGGTCGCGCACGGCGACGCCGACAAACCGATCGCCATCACCGAAACCGGCTGGAACGATCACCCGCGCTGGACCAAGGCCGTCAGCCCGGCCGAGCGCATCGACTACACCCTCGCCGGCTACGAGTACGCCGAAAACCAGTGGCCGTACGTCGACGTCCTGTGCCAGTGGGTGCTGCGCTACCCGGCCCCCACTCTGAGCTACCCCGATAATTTCACCTTCCTGACCTCGGACTTCCGCCCGCGCCCGATCTATACCTACCTGCAAGCCTATGCCCGCCGGGGGGAGCTTACCCGCCCATGAGACTTCGCCTGCCGTCTCGCCGGGCGCGCCTGGGAATCGGGCTGGGGCTGCTGGCCGTCGCGGCCGGAGTCATGCTGGCCTATCTGCTCCGCGCGCCGGAACGTCCCATGCTGCCCTACGGTGCGCTGCGAGTCGGGATCGATCCCAGCTATCCCCCCTTCGGGCTGGATTTCGATGGCGAATTGAGCGGCCTGGACATCGACCTGGCGACGGCCCTCGCCGGACGGCTGGATGTCCCGCTGCGCCTCGTCCCGCTGGGTTACGACGGGTTGTACGACGCCCTGAAAGCCGATCAGGTGGACGTGCTGCTCTCGGCGCTGCGCGTCGATCCGGGCCGCATGGGGGATGTGCACTACACCACCGGTTATTTTGACGCCGGACAGGTACTGGTCCGCCCGCCGGAGAGCGGCCTGGACGAGATGTCCGCTATGGATGGGCGCGTGATTGGGGTAGAATTCGGCTCCGAAGGGGATCAGACCGCCCGCGCCTGGCAGCGCCGTCTGCGCGTCCTGGACATCCGGCCCTTCGAGACGGCCAGCGCCGCCCTGGAGGCGGTCCACTCCGGGCAAGCCGACGCAGCCCTGGTGGACGCGATCGCGGCCCGGCTCTGGCTGCGCGACCATCCGGGTCTGGCGATCGCGCCGGAGTATGTGACTCATGATCCCTACGCCGCCGCCGTCCGGCCGGACAATCCGCGTCTGTGGGAAGCGATCGACGCGGCGATCCAGGCCATGCACGCCGACGGCACGCTCGAAACAATTCTATCGCGCTGGCTCTAATCGATGGGAGAAGGCATGGCACACATCCGCCACACAGACGACTGCAAGCCCCTGGTCAGCCCGCACGGCGAGATCGTGTACGAACTGGCCGGCCGCGCCGCCGGAGGCGCGACCCAACACAGCGTCGCCCACATCGAACTGCCGCCCGGCAAGGCCTCGCTCAAGCACTTTCACCCGGTCGCGGAAGAAAGCTACACCATCCTCAGCGGGACGGCGCGGCTCGTGCTCGACGGCGAAACCTACATCCTGAAACCGGGCCAGTGCGTCGCCATCCAGCCGCCCAACGTCCACCAGATTTTCAACGACGGGCCGGAAACGCTGCACTTCATCGCCGTGTGCGCCCCGGCCTGGACGCCCGACAACAGCACCTATCTCGACTGAGTGGGTTCCCTACGGGCGGCGCCGGACTTCGAGCAGCCTGAGGTCGGCGTCATAGCGGAACGTTGCCTCGTACAGCGGGGCATGCAGGTCGAGGATATCCGGCAGAAAGACCCGGTCGGCCGGCGGCATGGGTAGCGCTGGCACGTCCCCCAGCGCCCACCAGCGCAGCTCGCCTTCGCGCGGGTCGGGCGCGCCGGGCTGCTCGAACCGGGTGACTGCATAGGCAAACAGGAGCCAGGCCCAGTCCGGGCGGGGTGAGGTCAGGGTCAGCAGCCCGCGCAGGCGCATCTCCCGCGCCTGAATCCCGGCCTCCTCCCGAATCTCCCGCCGGGCACAGGCGTCCGGCGCTTCACCGGCTTCCAGCTTGCCGCCGGGGGCCGTCCATAGCCCGCGATTTGGCTCCTTGGCCCGGTGCATGAGCAGCACCGCCCCATCCTTCAGGCAGTAGACCATCGTCGCCAGGATCATGACGGCCACTCCTTTCCCACAACAAAACAGCCTGCCCGGTGAGGCAGGCTGTCACGGCATATCGTTGAAGTCCTACGTGTTCGAGTCCGCATCCTCGCCCGCGACCGGCTCCGCGATCTGAGCCTCCGGCTCGGTCTGGGTCGAGGGTTCGCCCGACCGCCGGGGAATCCGGCTCAGCAGGCCCAGGATCGTTTCGTGCCCGTACCCGGCCAGGAAACACACCACCCACAGCAGGAACGGATACTGGCCCATCACCGGAGTCTGCGTCGATTCCAGCACCCCGATGCTGACGGTCGAGATGACCGCCACGCCGAACAGCAGGGCCGCCAGCAGGCCGCTCACCAACCCCAGCACCGGACTCATCAGGTACCACGACACCTGAGAGGCCTGGAAGCCACGGGCCACCATCAGGCGCGGGGTCAGGTTGAAGCAGGCATTCACCAGCCCGCCCAGCATCCCAAACAGCGCCGGGTGATAGACGAACGCCAGGGTTTCCAGGCCGAGCGTCTCACTCATGAACTGCCGGAACAGCGGCTCCAGGGCCATCAGGACCAGCCACAGGCCGAGAATCAGCAGAAGATAGATCACAATCTGCGGCTTATAACGGGCGATGTCGGCCTGCACCCGTTCCTGAACCGCAAGTCCGGTCCGCACCTGGGCCAGAATCGCGCGCGCTTCCTCGTAACTCGCCAGGTCCCTGATCGCCAGGCCGCTGGCCCGCTTGAGCTCGAGTTGGAAAGCGTCGATAGTCTCCGCGTCGGTCAGGGTCGTGCCGGCCAGCGCATCCTGAGTCGCGTGGATTTCCTGAAGCAGACTCTCCAGGCGCTCGTCGGTCACAAAGCGCGCCAGGACATCAGGGCCGCTCGACGCGCGTATAGGGGCCGCCTGGGCCGCCAGCGGCGCGGCTTCGGAAGCATCCGCCCAGGCTTCTTCCGCCTCGTCGCCCAGTTCTTCCGGGGCGCGCGGAACCAGGGCGGCTACTTCCGGCCGGGTGACGTACAGCAGCGTCACCGGCCGCCAGGGCCGCGCGGCTTCGGCCGCCGGGACGGCCTCATATTCGACCACGGAGTCGCTCTGGGCCGGGCCGGACTGCGCCTCGCCGGAAGCCGCTACGCTTTCCGTGCTCGTGGCGGCCATCTCAGCGCGCGGGCTGGCATGCAGCTTGGCGTACTCAGGGCCGGCCAGCCGGATCGCAGGCGTCTGCGTGGGCGACGTATCCGCCGAGAGCGCGCTCGCTTCCAGCAAGGGGTCTTCCGAACCCGACACGTCATCCTGGGGAGGCTGTGTGCCGCGCAGGATTTCCCAGCCCTTGCCGAGCACCGACGCTCGCGGCTTGGGTTCCTCAGGACGGTGACTCATGGTTGATGATCTCCTGTGCCAGGGCACGGTAAGCCTGGGAGGCCGGGTCGTCCGGGGCGTATTCGAGCACGGGCTGGCCGACGATCGGCGCTTCCGCCAGGGCCTCGCTGTACTGGACGATCGTGCTGAACGTGCGCGAGGGGAAGACCGTCCTGATCTCTTGCAGGACTTCCCGCGCATGCGGTGAGTCGGCCCGGTACAGCGTCGGCAGGACGCCCAGCAGGCGCAGCGACGGGTTGAAACCCTGCTGGATGCGCGCGGCCATGTCCATCACCGCCCGCACCCCGCGCATCGCCAGGTAATGGCACTGCACCGGCAGCAGGATCTCGGTCGCCGCCACCAGGCTGTTGGCCGTCAGAATATCCAGGCTGGGCGGCGTGTCGATCAGAATGTAATCGAAGGGGATGGGGCTGCGCTCCAGGGCCTCGCGCAGGCGGTAGGCATCGCGGCGTTTGGCGCCAATCGTCACCGCCGCCGAGGCCAGGTCGACGCTGGCGGGAATCAGCCCCAGCCGCCCGCGCACGTTAACCACCAGCCGTCCCACCGAGGACCGCTCCGACATCAGCAGGGAATAGGCGCTGCGGCGGATGACGTACGGATCGAGTCCCAGCGAGGCCGTCAGCGCCGCCTGAGGATCAAAATCGATCAGCAGGACGCGCCGGTTCTGTTCCGCCAGGGCCGCCCCAAGATTCAAGACGGTGGTGGTTTTGCCCACCCCACCCTTCTGGTTCACGACCGCCAGTTTTCGAACCATGTTTATTCTTTCCAAACCAGAATGAAACCATAAACAAGCAGGAGTATAACACAGCCTCACAAACCGGGCTGGAGCGTCTCGCCAGCCAGACCTTCCCCGGCGGAAAGCCCTAACGGCTCGACCGAAAGCCGGCCTTCGAAATCCGCGAGTTGGACGCTGCCCGGCGTCAGGTGAAAGACCAGGTAGGCATCCGGCGGGACAAGCAGCGTCACCTCGGCGGTGGACAGGGTACCCACCACCGGCCTGCGCTTGAGGACGAGGTAGACCCCTGCCTCGTCCCGTTCCGTGACCCATTCCCAGCCGAACGCCTGGCGCAGGTCACACTCGATCTGCACCCGCGCCTCCTGAATGCGGCGCACGAGCACCCGGCAGTGGCTGGCCCGCACGAAGACGGTCGTCGGGCCGCGCACCTCGTACGCGGCCACCCTGCGCTCCCGAGCCAGGTCGGGCAGCGAGCGCACGGCCGACAGAGTCTCCAGCGCGAGTTCGAGCATTCGCATGGTTCGCCCTCCTTCTCCCCCCAAACGGCCGGAATCAGCCGGGATCAACTCCGGCCAGCCAGCCGCGCACGACTTCGCCCACCCGGCCGGGCTGCTCCAGGGGCACGAAATGCCCGCCGCCTTCCACAACGACCAGCGTCGCCGCGCCCATCCGGCCGGCCAGGTCCTCGCCAAGCGCGACCGGCGTCACGCGGTCGCCCCGCCCCACAACCACCAGGGCCGGCATGGACAGCCCACCCAGCCAGCCGGTCGCGTCGAACCGGCCGCAGGCCAGCAAATCCGCCCGGAGCACCGCCGGATCGATCGCGGCCAGATCAGGCACGGCCGGGAAGGAACTCGGCATCGGGTCGGAAGCCTCCAGCCGCGCGTCGAACTCAGCCAGCGCCCGCTGAGACTCTGCAACCAGCCCATCCAGAATCGCCGCCGGGACGGGCAGCCTGGCCCCGCACCCGATCAGAATCAGCCCGGCGACGCACTGCGGCCTCATGCGCGCCATGGACAATGCAATCGCCCCGCCCATGCTGTGCCCGGCCAGAATGCACCGGCCGAGGCCCAGGCAATCCAGGAGGCCCACCATGTCGCCGGCATAGGCTCCGATCGAGTCACGCCAGGGCGGCGCGCTGCGCCCGTGACCCGGCAAATCCGGCGCGATCACCCGCCGGCCGGGCAGCCGGCGCAGGGTCGCGGGCCAGTCCAGGTGGGACCCGCCCGCGCCGTGCACCAGCAGCACGGGTAGTCGCGGCGACTCTTTCAGGCCCTGATCGGCATACCAGAGGCCGATCTCACCGACCTGGGCAACCGGCATGGCGCGCTATCCCCTGGTTGTGCGACGAACGGCGGCAGACCTGCTCATTATAAACAAAATCGCCCTGTCCGGAAAAGACAGGGCGATTGATCTTACCTTCGGTGCGGCGACAGACTAACCGCCGGTCTCCACCATCACCGGCACGGCGGTGATGTCGCCATCGACCATCTGCGAGCAGCCGCCGCCCAGGGTCGTCCACCCGTTGACCGTCCCGGCGGAAACCTGCACCCAGAACATGTCGGTGCTGCGGCCAACCACCTGAAGCGTGGAGCCGGCAGGCAGCACCCGGACCACCGGATAGGACGTCGCCGGGCCGGAGCGCATATTCTGGCCGCACGCGATGCCGATGACCGGCGTGCCGGGCGGCACGTTCACCTGGATCGGCCCAGGCGCGTTCGCCGGCGGCGCGGACACCTGGCCGCCCACGGTGGTATTACCCAGGTTGACCGTGATCGGCGCGCTGTTCAGGCCGCTGGTGTTCACGTTGATGCAGCGCCCGTTGTATGTCCAGCCGGTCAGGCCGTCCGGCGTGGTCACGTTCAGCCAGGAAGCATCGTTGCTGCGTGCAACGACGTTCAGCACGGCCCCCGGCTGGAGCACGTCCAGAGTCGCGGCCCCGGTGCTGGGATCGAGCCGCAGCTTCTGGGAGCAGATCACCGTGACCGTGCCGCCGCCTGCCACGCTGCCAACACTGGCGCTGCCCCCGCCCGGAGCGGTACCGGCCCGCGCGCCAATCCCTGGCACCTGGAAGCGCCCATCCTCGACAAGCTGGCCGCCGATATACATCTTGACCCGCACGTAATCGCCGCCATCATAGAACAGTTCGACCCGGAACTCCGCGTTGGACATGGTTGTGATCAGCCCGCCCGCACCGGGGATTCCGGCCACGCCCAGGTTCACCTGCCCGATCGGAACGCCGCTGTAGGAGTAGAACTGGTAATTGGTCGAGGATTGCTGGTAGACCACGACTTCCGAGCTGGGGTTGTCGTATCCGCCGTAGACGCGCGGCGCGGTACCGGGCGGATCAAGCGGCGGGAGCGGGGCGACATAGGGCGTCGTTGTCGTGCCGCCGCCGCTGGGAGGAGGCGTCGCGGGAGCCCCACCGCAATCCGGCAGACTAAGGGTCTGCGACATGCAGGTCGCGTTAGCAGCGCAGCCCACCGACCAGATATTGTTGTTAAGCGGTCCGTTTACGAAGCTGACGGTCACACTGGTGGCCGGGCCCGTATGGGTGAACTGGAATGTATAGTTGCTGGGTGTAGAATCGCACAACGCGCTGAAATACGCCGACCCTGAGTCAGCACAGGTGACAAGCTGGTTTGAGAATACGGAACTGAAGGTGATCGTGCCAGAGCGCGATGCACTCGCGGGAGTAGCTCCATTCAGACGCACATCGATAATGCAGCTGTTACCCGCATTCAGGCTGATGCTTCCGCCGCTAACAATGGCATCGGCCTTGCCCGGTGACATCATCAATGCACCTATGACCAATGCCAGTGCCAACGGCATAGCGAGCAAAATCGCCTTCTCACGAATGGACGAACTTAAGGCAGATTGCAGCAAGTTGCGCATGATTCGTACTCCCACATGTTCAGGGTGTATGAGCACTCAATGTCGGAATTGATTCTCTCTCAATTGTAGCACGATTCTTATTGTAGCATGTGGCGCGGTTTTGTCAGGGTTTCTATACAGATCGGGACAGGCATCGGTTGGTCCTGTTCCCCGATACCTGCTCATCCAAACACCCCCGACGGTTGCCCACCACAAACTTAGCACAATTTCTTCATGCGCGAAAATGCACCCCGAACAGGTCACGCACCCGTGTGTTGCCCTGTATAGACCCGGATCATCTCCTCAGCCACCTTCGCCCAGGTAAAGCGCGCCCACACGAGACGGCGGCCCTGCTCGCCCATCGCCCACCGCCGATCGGGATCGGCCAGCAGCGGCCGCAGCGCATCGGCAATCGGAGGGCCATCCAGCGTCGCCAGGGCCACCCCAGCCCCGGCCTCGATCGCCTCCGGCAGGTGGCAGCCGGAGCTGAGCGCCACCGGCAGGCCAGACGCCATCGCCTCCAGCGCGACCATCGGCAGCCCTTCCCCCACCGCCGGCAGCACCAGGACGTCCGCGTCGCGCAGGGCGGCCAGCTTGTCCGGGCCGGTCAGCAGCCCGGTGAACACCACGCGCCCGGCGACTCCGGTCCGATCGGCCTGCGCCCGTAGGATCGCCGCCTGCCCCTCGTCCGGCCCAACCACGGCCAGCCAGGCCTCCGGCAGGTGGGCCAGCGCCGCGATGGCATGCTGCGCCCCTTTGCGCACATGCAGGCGGCCCAGAAACAGGAGCAGCGGCCGCCCGGCCGGGATTCCAAACCGCTCCCGAAACAGGCCGCGCGGCCCGTCGACCGCAAACTCGGCCGGATCGATCCCATTGGGTACGATACTCACCTGCTCCGGCCCCAGCGGCACGCCCAGGCGCGCCCACAACGCGCGAACGTCCTGGGCTTCGTCCGCAGTCAGCGCGGCCACCCGGTCGATCCGGCGGGCCAGGCGTGCGCCCAACAGGGCATCCCACCCCTGCTTCAGTCCCCCGCGCCCGGCCTCGTACGCCAGCGTACCATGCGGGCTGAGCACGGTGGGAACCCCCACCCCGCCCGCCAGCGGCAACCCCAGCAGATTCTCGACCGTGCGCAGTTCGTGCGCGTGGAGCACATCCGCCCCGGCCAGCGCGCGGCGCAGGACTCCCCGCAGCCCGCGCGGTGAGGAGAGATTGAACTTCAGCAGCGCCGGACTCAGATTGGGACAGCGCAGCACCCGCACGCCGTCGATCATTTCCTCTCGCCGCGAGAGGTGTTCCCCACCATCCCCCGCGTCGGTCGTGACCACGATCACCTCGTGGCCCTGAGCCGCCAGGGCGGTTGTCAGCCCATAGGCGGCCCGGACGACGCCGCCATAGCCCCAGGCCGGCGCGTAGTACCGCAACAGGTGGACGATCCGCATCCGGCCGCGCCTAACGCCCGCGTTGCCGCCGGACAGGCTCGCCCAGGGCAACCTCCCCGGTCAATGCGTTCACCAGGCCCATCCGCATCCGGCCGCCTTCGCGCACGTCGTTCACCCACAGCGGCAGGAGGATCAGCCGGTAGGCCAGGTCGCGGACTTCCCCCGGCTTGAACACCGGTTCGGCCACGGCTTCGCGCTGGCGCGCCACCGCCGCGGCGGCCTTGGCCAGGGCCTTGCGGCGCACGTCGTCCAGAATCAGGCTGCGCACGTCCCGCACCGATGCCTGCAAACTGTGGTTGGGCAGGAGTACGAACACCTCGCGCCCCTGAGCGCTGGTATAGGGTTTGGCCTCGTCCAACTCCAGGTTGGACGCCACGCGGAGCAAGCGCCCGTCGATCTGCGGCACGCCGTGCACCGGGACCGCCGGGTAGGTTTCTTTGAAGACCCCGTTCTTGCCCCGAAATTCGTACTCGACAACCCCGGTCCCCTGGAAAACCCAGACCGGCAGGTAGACTCGCCGCGGGCGGGTCATATCCGTCCGGCCGCCAAACAGCCGCCGCACCCCACCCCGCGCCGCGTCTTCCAGGGCGATCGCCGCTTCGGCCTCGCTCAACTTGAACGGGAAACACCCGCCCGGCAGGCTGTAGGGCAGGTCGACCGGCTCGCTGATGGACTGCTGGCAGAGGGGGCACGGCGTCGATTCGACCGGGCGTCCGGCGGGATAGATCACGTACGCTTCGCAGGTCAGGCAGCGGCGGGCCTGGCGGATTTCGGGCCAGGCTGTCTCCCCGTCGACCGCGCGCGCCCGATCCTGTTCGCCAAGCTGGCCGGTCATGCCATACCCACAGAAGACGCAGACGGCCGCCGCGCTGCGCTCGTCAATGCGCAGCACCGCCCCGCAGCGGGGGCAGCGCTGGTGCGCCGCCGCGTCTTCCGCGTGCGCCGCCTCCGGCGGGGCCATCTCGCCCACCGAGGGCTGAGGCAGCGCCGTCTCTGGCTGCGGCGCGGCTACCGGCGGCGCAGCGGGAGCCTCAACCACCGGCGCGACAGTCTCCACCGGCGTCTCCGCTTCCGGCAGATCACCCGGTGATTCGGCTGCCGCCTCGTCCGGCCCGGAACGCGCGCCAAGCTGATCCAGGGCCTGCCGCGCGCCGGCATGGCCGGGGTCGATGCGCAGCACCTCCTCCAGCAGAGAGCGCCGGTGAGCCGGATCGCTGGTGGTGCTGGTCAGCCACAACAGCGCGTCGATATTGGTCGGATCGAGTTTCCGCGCGGCCAGCAAGATCTTGCGCGCCAGCTTGACGTCACGGTTCTTCAGCGCCACCGCGCCCTGCTCCACCAGCCGGGCCGCCTCACGCTTGTTGGCTTCGTCCGTCATCCTGCGCCTCCATAAACAGAATATTCCTGACAACCGCCAGATCGGTCAGATCATCCAGAATCGCATACGGCTCCTCGGTTGCCAGCGCCTCGCGCGTTCCCATGCCATTCAGTACCGCCAGCGCCCGCCCGCCCACCGAGCGCGTGCAGATCACATCATTCGGCGTATCCCCCACGATCACGATCCGCTCCGGCGGAAAGTCCTCGCGCCAGTGCGCCCTGGCCCGCCGCACCGCCAGGGGCGGCAGGTCGCTGCGGTTGGCCGACTCGTGGCCGAACGCCCCAATCGGAAAATCAGCCGGATCGAAGCCCGCCGCCCGCAGCTTGACCGGGACAGACGCGCCCACATTGCCCGTGACCAGCCCCAGCCGCGCCCGCGGCTCGTCCCGAAGCGCCTCGATCAACTCGCGCGCGCCGGGCAGCGGCCGGACCTTGTGCCTGCCGATGATCGCGGCCAGCTTGCGGGCCAGCATCTCGGCGAAATCGGGCATGGCCTGGGCCACGTCGGCCTGGGAGAATCCGCGCGGCAGCAGCAGATCCAGCAGGATTTGCCAGTCGGTCTTCCCGGCGAACGTGATGCCGTAGGACAGCCCTTCCAGGCCAAAAAGCTCCGCCAGGGCCAGCTCGAAAGCGACCCGGCCGGATCGATCGGCGGTCAGCAGCGTGCCATCGATATCGAAGAGAATCAGTGTCGAATTCAACCGCGTGTCGCTCCCGGAAAAACAGTGATTGGCCATGGGTGATTGGTTGTTGGTAAAACCAAAAACCAATGCCCCGGATGACCTCGCCAGATTCACAGCAGACGGCGCGGGCGTTCGCGCAGTTCGGCGATGATCCCCTGGTCGGCCTTGCCAAACGCATAGCGATCCAGTTCGTCCAACGTCACCCAGGCGAAATCCGCCACGCCGATCCGGGCCGGCTCTCCGGCCGCGATCCAGCATTCGAAGGCGTGCAGCGTGATCCTGAAGTGCGTAAACGCATGCCGCACCTTGACCAGGAACGCCCCGACCTCGACCGTGACGCCCATCTCCTCGCGCAGTTCACGCACCAGGGCTTCCGGCAGGCTCTCGCCCGGCTCCCGCTTGCCGCCGGGAAACTCCCACAGGCCGCCCAGCAGCCCATCCGCCGGGCGCTGCGCGATCAAAATCCGGCCCTGCTGGCCGTCCCGCCCGTGGATGACGCCCGCCACGACGTCATAGTGCGGGATCGGCTTGCGCGGCGCTTTGACCGGCCGCCCCTCCTGCACGCCGAGCCGGTAGGCCGCGCAGTGTACCTGGATCGGGCAGACCCCACATTCCGGCTGGCGCGGCTTGCAGATCACCCGCCCCAGCTCCATCAAGCTCTCATTATACTGCCCCGCCGCGCCGGGCGGAATCAGCGACTCGGCCAGCGTCCAGAGTCGCTTGCGGGTCGCTTCCTGGCCCACATCCTCCGCGATATCGAAAACGCGGGCCAGCACGCGGATGACATTGCCATCCACGACCGGGACATCCTCCCCAAAGGCCAGGCTTGCGATGGCCCCGGCGGTATACCGGCCCACCCCCGGCAGCGTCTGGAGTTCCGCCGCACGGCCGGGAAAGCGGCCGCCATACTGCTCGACCACCACCCGCGCCGCCCGGTGCAGGTTGCGCGCCCGGCTGTAGTATCCCAGCCCTTCCCACAGCTTGAGCACCTCGTCCAGCGGCGCGGCCGCCAGCGCCTCCACCGTGGGAAAGCGCGCCAAAAAGCGCTCGTAGTAGCCGATCACCGTTGCCACCTGGGTCTGCTGGAGCATGATCTCCGACAGCCAGACGGCGTAAGGCGTCCGGTCGCGCCGCCAGGGCAGATCGGCCGCGTGCTTTTCGAACCAGGCCAGTAGGTCGGCCACCAACGTCTGCATCGGGTCTCCTTCGCTTGCCCCCGCCTTGCCCAGGAGATTGTACGGCAGGCGGTCGCCCTCGGCAAAGACCGCCGCCCGGCGGCCACGCGACCCAAGTGGCCGCGCGTGCGTATAAGAACCAGATAAGACCGCCGGCAACGAGAGGTGACCGGGGCATCGATTTATGGTATCCTCCACACACGAGCGATGCTGATTGCGCAGTGGATGGCGCACACGCCATGTAGATTCGTTACCCATCGGAAAGAACATGGAACCCAAACGCACGACCTCCGAGATCGAACCCCCGCCGGAAAACGTCCGGGGCCGGATGATCGCCATCGGCGTCTATGTCGCTCTCTCGATCGGCCTGTACTTCGTCCTGGCTCCGGCCATGGCCGATCAGGAGAAGCTGGCGAGCCACCTCGAAGCAGCCGGGGTCTGGGGCGTGGTGGCTTACATCGGGCTGTACGTCGCCCAGATGTTCATCCCGTGGCTGCCCGGCGCCCCCCTGGACATCATCGGCGGGGCCACCTTCGGCCTGTGGGAGACTGTCCTGCTGTCCAGCCTGTCGGCCTCCGGGAGCGGCATTCTGATCTACCTGGCGGTTCGCCGCATGGGGCTGGAGAAGATCGTCTCCCGCTTTCCGGGTCTGCTGGAATCCCCCTGGCGGCTGGTGAAGGTCATCCGCCGCCAGCCCTGGGCGCTGATCGCGGTCAACATGCTGACCGGCGACGTGGCCTACTTCGTCGCCGGGGCAGCCCATACGCCGCCGGTCTTCACGGTCATCCTGCTGGGCGCCATGCGCGTGCCGAGCGTCCTGGTGGGCACCGCCCTGGGAGCCGGAATCATCTCCCGCGCCGTCCAGAACCAGCTTGACGTCTTCGTCACCATCGCCACGTTTGGCACCATCGCCAGCCTGCTGACCGGCTTCGCCATCGCCCGCAAGCACCTGCCGGGCTGGCTGGAACGCCTGGAAGCGCGGGCCGGCGGCGCCAATGACTAGTACCGGTACTTTTTTTGAGTGGAGTGCATTGTGAGCAACCTGATCGACCTGGACGACATCCAGACCACCGAACCCACCGCCTCGCCAGAGTCGGACAAACCCAAGCGCCGCCCGCCGTGGATCAAGGTCCGCGCGCCTTCGGGCGACACCTACGAGATGGTGCGCAGCCTGATGCGGGCCAAGCACCTCAACACCGTCTGCGAAGAAGCCATGTGCCCCAACATGGGTGAATGCTGGGGCAGCGGCACGGCCACCTTCCTGATGCTGGGCGATACCTGCACCCGTTCCTGCGGATTCTGCGACATCAAGACCGGCCGCCCCGGCCCGCTGGACTGGCAGGAGCCGAACCGGATCGCCGAGGCGGTACGCACCATGAACCTGCGCCACGTGGTGATCACCAGCGTCAACCGCGACGAGCGCAAGGACGGCGGCGCGCCGATCTTCGCCATGGTGATCCGCCGCATCCGCCAGCTCCAGCCGGGATGCAGCATCGAAGTCCTGATCCCGGACTTCAAGGGCAACGAGGACGCCCTGCGGATCGTGATGGACGCCCAGCCGGAAATCCTGAACCACAACGTGGAGACGGTGCCGCGCCTGTTCCGCAAGGTGCAGCCCCAGGATCACTACGAATGGGCCATGACCACCCTGCGCAACGCCAAACAGATGGACCCGCTGGTGCTGACCAAGAGCGGGATCATGGTCGGCCTGGGCGAGACCTTCGACGAAGTGGTCGAGGTCATGCGCGACCTGGCCGGGGTCGGCGTCGATATCCTGACACTCGGCCAGTACCTGCAGCCCAGCAAGAAGCACCTGCCGATCGACCGCTACTACGAGCCGGCGGAGTTCCAGGAGCTTAAGCGGATCGGTCTGGAAGAGCTTGGCTTCAAATGGGTGGAAAGCGCGCCTCTGGTGCGCTCCTCCTACCGGGCGGCCGAGCAGGTGCGCGAGCTGAGCAAGCTCGATTTCATCCACGTGCGGGAAGCCTGAGTGACCGGGCGCGGCCCGGTTCGACCCGGCCCCGCCGCCCACGCGCATGCCACCGCCCGACTATCGCCTCGATCCAGCCTGTGGTAAACTGAGGCTGGTACTGGGCACGTTACGGCCGCACTCCGGGGCAGGAGACCGGATGCCTACCTCGCTCCTTTTCCCGGCGGAATTCCGTCTAGACGCAAGCCGAATGACCGGATCAAGAGTGGCACAGGTAAGATGACTGACAGCAGCGGATGGAACAAACGTTCATACCTAAACGATGACGATCGCGACCCCTACGACGCTTCTGGCCGCAAGGGCGGCAGCAGCCCGTTCTATCAGGGCAATGACGACATCGATGACGAGGTCGACGACGAAGACTCCGAAAAAGGCGCGTCGTCCAAGGATCGCTCCAGCGGTTACGGCGGCTCAAGTTCCTACGGCGGCAGCCGATATGGAAGCGGCGGCAGCTACGGAAGCAGCAGTGGCGGCGGCAGCGGCTCCTACGGCGGCAGCGGCAGCTCCTACGGAAGCAGCTCCCGGTATGGCAGCTCGTCGTCCGACTCGGATCGCGCCAGCACGAGCGCCAAGAGCAGCGGCGACAAATCCGCGTCCAAGGGCGGCGTCGGCGCGCTCCTGGGCCGCTTCGGGCGGACTTCCTCCGCCGACAAAAAGCAGGACCGCCCGGCCAAACCCCGCGCCAGCTCCGGCGGCGGGATCGGCGGCAAGCTCAGCGGCGGCCTGAAGAACCTGCGCAGCAAGCTCCCCGGCGTGGGGAAGAAGTCCGCATCAGCCGGTAGCAGCGGCAGCGCGTCATCCTCAGGATACAGCAGCAGCGCGTCCTCCAGCCGGGCAAGCTCGGTGCGGGCGGTGGATCGCGGCGCGTCGGGCGGCGACGGCCGGTCCGGCGGCGCGCGCAAAGCGAGCAGCGACGCGAGCAAGAATCCGCTCGCCCGGCTGTTCCGGCGCGGCGGCGAAAGTAAGCCCAGTCAACCGCCAAGTCATCGCGGCGGCAAACGGGCGGAATCGCTCCCCCGCGCGGCGCGCACCCCGCGCATCAAAAACGAAGGGCTGTCGCTCGACCTCAAGCTGGACATTCTGGGCTGGGGCCTGATCATCCTCTCGGCCATCATCTTCTTTGGCGCGGTCAGCAGCAACCCCGGCGATCTCAGCGGCGTGCTGCTGCGGATCATCTACCAGCTTGTCGGGATTGGCTGGCTGGCCGTGCCCGTCGCCCTGGGAGGCAGCGGAATCTGGCTGATCTGGCGGCGCTTTGGCGAAAGCGCCCCCGAAGCCGATGCCGTCAAGCTCGCCGGTTGGGTGGTGGTGTACCTGGGCCTCCTGGCGAGCTTCCAGTTCGTGCACCTGCTGACGACGCCTGTCTTCAGCATCGAACAACTGCGCACCCTGTCGGAAGCGGCGGCCCAGGTCGGGCAGGCCGGCGGCTGGATCGGCAGCACGATCTACCTGTTCCTGATGCAGAACATCGGCGACATCGGCACCTTTTTCGCGCTGTTGGGCTGGCTTGGCGCGGGCCTGATCATGGCGACCGACCTGTCCATCGTGGGCATCGTCAACGCCGTGCGCCAGGTCGCCAACCGGACGCGCCAGCGCTACCAGTTCGCGCGCAACCAGAAAGCGCCCGCCGCCGCCCTCGGCGCAGCCAGGGCTTCGTCGGCGGAACAGCTCTCCGCCGGAGCAGTCCCGGCCCTGGGCGAGACCAACAGCGCACGCCAGGCCCTCCCCGCCTCGGACGCGATCCCCTACGCGGAAAGCGACCTGCGCGAGCAGCCGGTCATCCGCCGCCAGCGGGGACGCGAGACGGTCAGCGTGGACGTCGAAGCCGCCGCGCCGGCGGCGCGTCTGGAAGTCTCCGGCACGCGCTATACCCCCGTGCAGCCGGCCCTCTCGCCCGCCGTCCATGAGGAACCGGAGGAAGAATCCGGCTACGTGGCCGCGAGTGACTACGCCGAAAAGCAGCTTGCCCTCAAGCGGGGCATGGACGTGCTGCGCGTGCGACGGCCTGCCTACAGCCAGCCGGAAGAGCCCGATCTGGACGAGGAAACCTACGCCGAGGAGGAGGAAGACGCCGAGGAAGCGGATGGCCTGATCATCGACAGCCGCGCCTATACGACCTCCGCGCCATCCGTGCCCGCGACTCCGGCCCGCCAGCCCCTCGCCGTGTCTCCCTTCGAGGACGAGGAGGAAGACGAGGAAGACGGCGCGGAAATTCCCAAAGCTCCGCCGGAACCGCCGGCCAGGCCGGCCTACTCACAGCAACGGGAAAGCCCGTTCGCCGCGCCGCCCCCCCGCCCGTCGCGTTATAATTCGATTACGGCCCGCCCGGCCTTCGATACTGGCTCCCTGGACGATGACGACGAGGTGGAAGACGAGCAGGACGATCTGGCGCGCCCGGCCCAGCCGCGCGATCCCGCGCGCTTGCGCCAGTTCCGTCCATTGCGTCCGGCCGGAAGCGGGCTATCCCCGGCCGAAGCCGCCGCCCTCAGCGGCGACTATGCCGACGCGGAAGACGAGTCCGACGAAGAAGATGACGCGGACTACGACGAGCCGGTGTACGAAACGCTGGATGATGCGGACAGCGCGGAGGACGAGCTGCCCGCGATCGAGATCGCCGGGGATGAGGAAGACGACGAAGACGAAGAAGACGCCCTGACCCTTTCCGCCCCGGCCAGGCCCAGCGCCAGCCCGATCGCGCCGGTCAGGACTACGCCGCCGCCCGTGACCCGCCCGGCTCCCTCAGCCTCGGACCCTGCCGCGCCGCCTTTCCGCGTGGCGGAGCCGGCGCAGCCCACGTCCAAACTTCCCGCCCGGCCAGCTACGCCGGAACCCGCGCCCGCCAGGGCGGCGGCCGATTCGGTCGACTCCGAGCTGGACGAGCAGATGTCCATCCCGGAGCCGGCCCAGACCCCGGCCTGGGGCAAGCCCGACTTCATGCGCATCCTCGATCCCTCGGCCGAGCAGAACATCAACGACGACCTGCTCCTGGAGCGCGCGCGGATCATCGAGGACACGCTGTCCAGTTTCGGCGCGCCCGGCAAAGTCGTCGAGGTCAATCCCGGCCCGGCCATCACCCAGTTCGGCGTGGAGCCGGACTACGTGGAAGGGCGCGGCGGCAAACGCACCCGCGTCAAGGTGCAGGCCATCGCCCGCCTGGCCGACGACCTGGCCCTGTCCCTGGCCGCGCGCTCGATCCGCATTGAAGCGCCGGTACCCGGCAAGGGCTTCGTCGGCATCGAAGTGCCCAACTCAGAGACTGCCCTGGTCGGCCTGCGCGACATCATGGAAAGCCCGGAATACGCCCGGATCGACTCCAAGCTCCGCATCGGCATGGGGCAGAGCGTCGACGGCACGCCGGTCGTGGCCGACCTGACCGCCATGCCGCACCTGCTGATCGCCGGCACGACTGGCTCCGGCAAGTCGGTCTGCGTGAACGCGATCATCGCCTGCCTGCTCCTGGAGAACACGCCGGAAGACCTGCGCCTGATCATGGTCGACCCCAAGCGCGTCGAACTGACCGGTTACAACGGCATCCCGCATCTGGTCGCCCCGGTCGTGGTCGACCTGGAGCGAATCGTCGGCGTGCTCAAATGGGTCACGCGCGAGATGGATGACCGCTACCGCAAGTTCAACGAGCGCGGCGCGCGCAACATCACGATCTACAATACCATGCTCCTGCCGCACGAGAAGCCGCTGCCCTACCTGGTGGTCATTATCGACGAATTGGCCGACCTGATGATGCTCGCCCCGGACGAGACGGAGCGCGTGCTGACTCGCCTGGCCCAGATGGCCCGCGCGACCGGCATCCACCTGATCATCAGCACCCAGCGGCCCTCGGTGGACGTGGTCACCGGCCTGATCAAGGCCAACTTCCCGGCCCGCGTGGCGTTCGCCGTGGCTTCATCGGTCGACAGCCGCGTCATCCTCGACCAGCCCGGCGCGGAGCGCCTGCTCGGCCGGGGCGACATGCTGTTCCAGGCCCCGGACGCGGCCGCTCCGGCCCGTCTGCAAGGCGTCTTCGTCTCCGACAGGGAACTGAACCGGCTGGTGAACCACTGGAAAGGCCTGCGCACCCTGGAAGAGGCCCCGCGCTCCACCCTCCAGGTCGACTCGCTTTCTCCGGCGCTCGGCCCCACCCCCGTCCGCAGTATTCCCACCGTGCAGAGCCGGACGGAGAAGTACCCTGCCCCGCCGGCCGCATCCACGTCCAGCCGGACGAGCAGCACCAGCTTCTGGGACGAGCCGGGCGACTCCCGGCTGGAGCGCAAACCCAAAACGGCCGATGACGACGTGGACGACCTGTACGACCAGTCGGTGGAGGTCGTCCGGCGGCTCAAGAAAGCCTCCGTGTCGCTGCTCCAGCGCCAGCTTCGCATCGGCTACACCCGCGCCGCGCGGCTGATCGACGTCATGGAGGAGCGCGGGGTGGTCGGCCCGGCTCAGAGCGGCAGCAAGCCACGCAAGGTCATCGGCTACTCGGACGATGACCTTGACTTCGCCGACGAGGACGATGACGACATCCTCGACGACGAAGACAATCTCGACGACGAGGACATGTAACGCCGGATCAACAAAAAAACGCCCGCGGCCGTGAACCAGCGACCGCGGGCGTTATGATTCCCGGTTGAGGTGGGCTTACGGCTCTGGCGGCGGATCGCAGACGCGCGGCGCGCCGGTCTGGGTCTGCGCGCACGGGATCGGGTAGGTGAACGGGATGCTCAGCGCCAGCCCGCCATCGGGGCCGTGCCAATCCATCCGGTAGTACCCACGCCCCAGGAAAATCAGGCGCAGCGTCCCCGCCAGGATTTCGTGCTCGTCGATCATCTGGCCGGGCCGGTAGTTCCCCAGCATCTTCCAGTAGGGTGTGGTGTGGATGTGAAACCCGTTCGGCCAGTAGAAGGACACGTCATAGTTCGCGTCGCGGAAGATGACCGCAGTCAGCTTGTCGTCCCACAGACGTTCCACACCGGGGCCGTCGCCGGTCGCGCAGTTCACGCCGCGATCCTCGACCCGCACGACCAGGGTCTCCGATCCGGTTTGCAGATCGAGCAGGTCGTCCAGGGTGATCTCGTTCAAATCGTCGGGCAGGCTGGAAAAGTCCGCGCCTTCGAACGTGGGCACATCGACTTCGTACGTGCCCGGCGCGGAAAAATCCCAGCCAAACAGGGCATTGCCGTTCTGAACGTCACACCAGTCGAGCGTCACGTCGGGGTCCGGCTCCGGTCCGCCCTGGGCCAGCGCGGACCGGCCCCAGGCAAGCATCGCCACCCATCCCAGACATACGACCACCAACCACTTCCGGCGCATCACGTTTCTCCTGAACAACTTCTAGTCCCCGGCAGGCGTCACCGGCCCGCCGGCCGGAACGCCATAAAAATACAGTGTACCATTCCCTGCAGCCAGGACGAGCATCCGCCCGTCGGGCGACCACCCGGCCAGCGTGATCTCCTGGCTGCTGTCCAATAGTTGGACGCGCTGGTTCGGATCGCTCATGTTCCACAGGTAAACCGGGCCGGGCCGGGCCACGGTCACCAGCAGATCGCCCGCCGGATTGAGGGCCATGCTGTCGAAGTTCTCGCCGTGGCCGGGCAGCCCGGCGAAATACTCGCCCGACTCGATCGACCACATGCCCACCGTATCCAGCGCGCCGGCGCCCAGGATGTAGCCACTGGCGGTCAGCACGATCTGGCGGTCGGCCGTCTGTTCGGCCAGCGTGATCGCCTGGACCAGAGCGCCGTCCGCCGTCCGCCAGACTCGAATCTGGTTGCCGGTGTTCATCGCAACCAGACTGCTGTCCGGGCTGAAGGTGACCGACTGCGCGTTGCGGTCGAACTCGGCCAGCACGGCGGTGGTCCGCCCCGTGGTCGTGTCCCATAGCCGGATCGCCCACTCGGCGCTGAATGTCGCCAGCAGCCGGCTGTCCGGGCTGAACACCACGCCGCGCACGGGAAAGCTGTGCGCCTCCAAGACGAAGCGCTCCTCCTCGCTCACCATGTCCCAGATGGCCACGGTGCCGTCCTCCGCCCCGAAGGCCAGCAGCCGCCCATCGGCAGAGACACTGGCCGGGCCGACATTCCCCTCATGGGCGCGGAAACTGCGCACCCGGTGCTGATCCTGGGCGTCGAAGACCTCAACCTGTTGGCGTTGGCTGCGGTTCACCAGGGCAAGCTGGCTGTCATCGACCACAAAGAAGCCATAGCTGGCTTCGGAGTGTTCCAGGAACCAGATCGGCGTCCCGGACTCCAGGTCCCACAGGCGGGCCGAATCATCACCGGACACGGTCAGCAGCCGCCGTCCATCCCGGCTGAACGCGAAGCCGAAGATGGTGCCGTTTGACTGGCGGCTGATCCCCAGCAGGGTCAGTTGGGTCACCGACTCCAGCGACAGCACCTCGGCGGGAGGCTGCCAGACGGGCGGCGTGGGCGTGAGGCGGGCGGTGGGCTGAACATTGGCCGGCCCCGCGCAGGCCGTCAGAATCAGCGCTGCGGCGACCAGACTCCATATTCTACGGGCCAATCCAAACCTCCTTGTCAAGCCGGACGGAACTCAGCGCCAGGGTGATCACCGGTCGTTGGGATGCGTCACCCACAACTGGTTGACGTAGTAGTGGCGGCTTTCCAGGCGGGCGGTGCTGTGCAGGTTATAGGCCATCCGCCAGACCGGGTAGCCGTTGACCACCCGCAGCGGACGCACGACCTGGCCGTTCTCGATCAGACGCAGGATTGGCTCGCACGTACCCACATTGCCGATCTGACCGCAGACATCGATGCGAATCTCGGCCCAATTCTCACCCTGGTTGTCCACGTCGAAATACACGCGGGTATGCGCATAGTCGAGGTACTGCAGGTTGCGACCGGGGGAACCGGCGCTGGTGGAACCGCCTGCCGCGCCGCCGTTAGGCAGCGTGCGTCCCATCGGGTCGCCGTTGTGGATGATCGCCTCGCAGAAGGTCGCGAAGCAAAGGAGTTGCGGCAGTTGATCCTGGACACTCTCGGCCAGCGGCAGGCTCAGGTACTGCTCCTCGGTGAGGGTCGTCCACGGCCATCCTACCCAGACGTGGAATCCCTCCCCCGTCACATACATCATCCGCGAGCCTTCCGCACTGCTCCGTGCCAGCGCCCGCAGCGCCGTGCCGCGCAGGATCACGCCAATGGCCTGCCGGGCCTGGCGATCCAGATAGGCGGTGGGCGAAACCGCCTGCCCGTCGATTCCGCCAATGGCCACCACCATCGGGGCAACGCTCGCCGCGGCGGAAGTCAGGCCGCCTTCCGTGGTTGCAGCGCCGCCAGACACGGCCGGCGCTGCGACCGCCGGGGCCGCCGCAGCAGCCGACTCCTCGCCCCCACCCGTTTCGGATGGGAGGTTGGCGGTCACGAAGCGTCCGGCCTGGATGTCCACCCAGGTGCAATAACCGGCGTCGTACACGTCGGCCGTATACGTGAATCCGGCATCCTTCTGGAGCAGCCGGGCCAGATTCTGCGTGCCGCGCGGGCAGCGCAGCAGCGCCCCGGCCTCCGGGGACGGCGCGACATAGGTCCAGCCGTCCGGCCGGGTGTTGTAGCCCAACTTGGCGTCGGCCAGCACTTCCAGGTCGTGCCGGAGCGCCCGGCCGACGACCCAGTCCGTCCCGAAAACCGCGCCGAACCAGGCCGAGTCGGTCACCGCCTGGCCTACCTGAGCGCCGATGCCGCGCAGTTGATCCAGGTCGTGGCGCAAGCCGTTCGTCTCCGGCGTGTTCGTCCAGCCGGCCGGGAAAACGTCCGTCCCCAGGATAGCCCGGTAGAGGGTGTTGATGTCGGTACGCGGTTCGCCCGTCGGAGTCTCTCCGGGAACCAGGATTTCGATGAACAGGTTGACTTCCTCGCTCGCCTGCGCACAGTAATCCGGCCCCGGCAGGAATGGGCTGAGCTTGAATACCGGGTTGGTGCGCTGGAGCCACGGCACCATCGCTTGCAGGGTGCGATCGCACGCCAGCAGTGGATTGCCGCCGCCAATCCAGATCGGCGGACGCTGGCCGGGGCCAAGCAAGGCATCGGCCAGCAGTTCCAGGTCGTGGCGGATGTCGCGGGCGATTTCCTCCGGAGAGCCGGATACCGCGCCAAACCAGCCGGACGGCCGCTGGTCGGCGCCCAGCCTGGCCCCGGCCAGCAGTTCCAGGTCCAGCCGCATGTTCACGACAAAACTCGCCCCGGCGGGATCGTAGTCGTTCGTCCAGCCCACCGGCCGGACGCCATCCCCCATCGCCTGGTTGGCCAGAGACTCGAGATCGGATCGTGCCGCGATCAGAACGGGATTGACTCCGCCTGCCTGCCCGGCGGGCTTCGCCCGCGCCCATCCGGCATAACCGAGCAGCAGAACCACCACCAGCAGGAGACCCCACAAACGCTGCCTGAGAACCACGTTGCCGCTCCTTCATCACCCATCAACCGGGCCGCGCCCGGCACGAACCATGTCCCATTATAGCACCGAGCCTCAGGGCGCACGCCCGGCCCTACCGCGCCACCGCACCGGGCCAAATTTCTTAGGTGTTTTTCAGAATCTTCCTACAATTCTCTTACAGTTGTAGGGTATAGTTATCCAATCGGCATCAAGTGTACTGTTTTTGGGAAGGACAGAGGCGTGAACAACAACCCGAACGAACAACCCGGCCCAACCCTATCCTCCCGGATATGGTTGTTTCTGGGTCTGGGATTGCTGCTCCTGCTGGGGCTGCAGTTTTTGTCCAGCGGCGCGCCGCTCGGAAACGAAGTCCCCCTGTCGGAACTGGCGGCCGCCATCCGTAACGGCACGGTAACTCAGATCGTTGTGCAGGCCGATACGGAAATCCTGGCCAAACAGCGAGATGGGAACATGCTCATCAGCCGCAAGGAACGCAGCGTGGGCATCACCGAAACCCTCCTGAGCCTGGGTGTCACCGAGCAGCAGCTCCAGAACATCGAGATCCAGGTACAAACCGGCGAGAATCTCGCCACGCTCCTCATTAACCTGCTGCCCTTCATCCTGCCCACCCTGCTGCTGGTCTTCCTGGTATGGCGCATGATGCGCACCGCCCGCGCGGGCCAGGATCAGGCCCTGAGCTTCGGCCGCAGCCGGGCGCGTGTCTCCCGTGATATGGAACGGCCCACCGTCACCTTCAACGACGTGGCGGGGGCGGACGAGGCCAAGCAGGAGCTTCAGGAAATCGTCGAGTTCCTCAAGGAGCCGGACAAGTTCATCCAGCTCGGCGCGCGCATTCCCAAGGGCGTCCTGATGGTCGGCCCGCCCGGCACCGGCAAGACTCTGCTGGCCCGCGCCGTCGCGGGTGAAGCGGGCGTGCCCTTCTTCAGCATCTCCGGCTCGGAATTCGTCGAGATGTTCGTGGGTGTCGGCGCGAGCCGCGTGCGCGACCTCTTCGACCGGGCCAAGAAGGAAGCCCCGGCAATCGTCTTCGTGGACGAAATCGACGCCGTGGGCCGCCAGCGCGGCACCGGCCTCGGCGGCGGGCACGACGAGCGCGAGCAGACCCTTAACCAGATTCTGACCGAGATGGACGGCTTCGAGCAGGGCACCAACGTGATCATCATCGCGGCCACCAACCGGCCCGATGTGCTCGACCCGGCCCTGTTGCGCCCCGGCCGTTTCGACCGCAAGGTCACGCTCGACCGGCCTGACTTCAAAGGCCGCGAGGCGATCCTCAAGGTGCATACCAAGGGCAAGCCGCTGGCTTCGGACGTGAGCCTGGAAGCCATGGCCAAGCTAACCCCCGGCTTCGCGGGAGCCGACCTGGAAAACCTGGTCAACGAAGCGGCCATCCTGGCTGCCCGCCGCAACAAGCGCACCATCAGCATGCGTGAATTCCAGGAGGCGATGGAGCGCATCATCGCCGGGCCGGAACGGCGCAGCCGGGTGATCACGCCCGAAGAGCGCAAAACAATCGCCTACCATGAGGCCGGACACGCGGTCGTGATGTACCACCTCGAGGAAGCCGATCCGGTTCACAAGATCACGATCATCCCGCGCGGCCAGGCCGGGGGCTATACCATGAGCCTGCCCGAAACCGATACCATGCTGGTCACCAAGGAGAAATTCGAGGATCAGATCGTGGGGCTGTTGGGCGGCCGCGCGTCGGAAGAGATCACCTTCAACAAGATCACGACCGGCGCTTCCAACGACCTGGAACGCGCCACCCAGATCGCGCGGGCCATGATCACCCGCTACGGCATGAGCGAGAAGCTGGGGCTGCGCACCTTCGGTGAGCCGAGCGGCAGCATCTTCCTGGGCCGCGACCTGATGGAACAGCGCAACTACAGCGAGGAAGCAGCCGTCCAGATCGACAACGAAGTCCGGCGCATCCTGGATCATTCCTACCTGCGCGCCAAGACCATCCTTCAGGAGAACTTCGAGCGGCTGGTCCGGCTGAGCGAAGCTCTGCTCGCCAAGGAAACGATCGACCGCGAGGAGTTCGAGGCGATCATGACCGAGAACATCGAACCGGCGGATGTCACCCGCGCGGTGCCCGCCTGACCGGCGACATTCAGAAAAAGAACGCCCGTCCTGAGCCTTCGGGACGGGCGTTTTGTTTCGCGGGATTTCAGGGCCTCAATAGGGGGAGCGCACGAAGCGGACTGTGATCCGCACCCGGCCCAGTTCCAGCTCGTCGCCATCGCGCAGCCGGTAGAGCTGATCCTTTTCCAGTTGGAAGCCGTTGATCCGGGAGCCGTTGGTGCTGCCCAGGTCCTTGACGTACAGGGCCTTGCCGCCCTGGGTGATGGCCAGGTGCTTGCGGGAGACGCCGCTTTCCTGGCCGCCGTATGGCGTAAGATCGAGATCGGGGCGAAAATCAGCCAGCGGGTCGGAGCGCCCGATGACGATCGTGTCGGATATCTCCATGCCAACCGTGGTCTGGTTGTCGCCGCCGATTTGCATCAGCAGCCGCCAGGGCGGCGCGAGCAACCCGGTCTTGGGAGCTGCCCGGTCGGGCATGGGCGGGCGTTGTGCATCACCCAAAAAGGAAGTGTTTCGCTTCATAGGTTTTTGTACCCAGGGCATCATCACAATCGCTTCCCGCATTCATTAGAAATCGATGGTAGCTTCAGTCTACCTTTAGACTATACCAATTTTACGGATAGATTCAAGTAGGCAGTGCGTACTAAAGGCCCGCAATTGTCATCATTTTGTGCGTAAAGGTACTCTGAGCCTCATGCGCGTCCCATGTCGACTGCTGCTGAGTTTCCTGGCCGGTCTGCTGATCCTGAACGGCTGCGTGCCCGCTTCGGACTCGCCCTCCGGGTTGCCCCACGCCGGAACCTGGGCGACCCTGCCACTCACCGCCGGCCGTTCGGACGCCGCGGCGGTGGCCCAGTCGGACGGCGGCTGGATCGTCGCCTGGGCCGAGGCGGGCAGCCTGCGCGCCCGGTGCATCGAGTCGTCCGGCGCGGACAATCCGGCCAGCACCGTGACCCTGGGCCGCCAGCCCTGGCACCTCAGCCTGATCCCGGCCACCGGCGGCTGGCACCTGCTCTGGCAGGACCTCGACCGGTTTGGCGAGGCGCGCCTGTACAGCGCCCTGCTCGACCTCACCGGCCAGCTCGTCCGCGGGCCGCTGCTGCTGGCGCCCGATCCGGTCGGGGACTACGCCGCGCTCGCCGCGCGCGGCGCGGCCATCGTGGTCTGGACAGACACGGCCAACACCCCCACCCTGTTCGGCTATCAGATCGACGCGGCCGGCCGCCCACTCGGCAGCCCGCCGGTCGCAATCGCCAGGGGAGCGAGCCAGCCCATGCTGGCCCGCCAGAACGACGGGACATGGCTGCTCGGATGGGTGGCGCGCCCCTTTTCGCCGCACGCCCCGGACACCCTGCGCAGCGTCAAACTTCTGACCTCGCGCCAGTCCCTGCCCTGGGAAAGCGCCGGTCAGCCGGTGGTGCTGGACACGCTGGCCCTGGAGAACGTGACGTCATTCATCGAGCACGCCGCGCTCGGCCTGGATCAGACCCACGTCTACGTCTTCGTCACCCAGCGCGACGCGGCCACCCAGCAATCGGCCACGACCGTCCTGACCGCCCCCCTGCAATCGCTCACCCAGACTTCCCGTGTGGAGCGCCTCGCCCTGCCAGACAGTCTGGAGATCAGGGAAGCAGCCCTGCCCACCGGCTTCAACACGGGCGCGGCGCTGGCCGTCCCGGCGTCCACCTCCTCGGCCAGTTCGCTCGCGCTCGACTGGCTGGCTCCCGTCGGCGGCCAGTACGATGTGCTGCCCGCCGCCGCCAACGCGCGGGGCAACCTGCTGGTTACATACTGGCGAGCCGGGCAGTGGGTCGGCCTCCAGGTGATCGAGACGTCGTCCGTGGACTCCGCCGCCCTGGCCCTCGTGACCGATCCAGGCCGCCACCTGAGCCTGCTGTGGACCAGCCGTGCCTCAAGCGACTCCGAGGCCCCCCGGCTTCAGTTGAGCACCACCCAGGCCATCACGGAACCGCCCGCCGCCTGAATCGCCGGATGGATCGCGGCAAACAAGGCACGAAACTCACCGTAGAAACCGCGAAAGGGCGCAACGGGGAATTCACCCTCCTTTTGCCTTTCTCCGTGCTATCCTTGACGTTTTGGCGGTTCCAATCGCTTTTTGATGCGAGTCTGAGCCAAGCTACCGAAAGGCTCCTCAAATCGACCAAGTGTGTTACACTTGCAGGGACTTCCCCGAATATCGTGATCGTCTCGCCCGCGCATTCTCAGGCCGGCCGCCAGCACCAGGAGCGCCCATATGGACAGCTTCAACGAAGAACGCCACGTCCTCGTCATCGGATCCGCCGGGATCGACGTGAAGGGCCGGCCGGATTACGGCGTGACCCCCGGTATCTCGACCCCCGGCCGGATTCGGAGCAGCATGGGCGGCGTGGCCCGTAATATCGCCGAAAACCTGGCCCGCCTGGAAGTGCCCACCTGGCTGCTCTCGGCCGTGGGAACCGACTCCTCCGGAGAGCATATCCTGGTCAGCTCCAGCGAGGCAGGCATCCACATGGAGCGCGTCCTGTCCGTCCCCGAGGCCCGCACCGGGCACTACATGGCCCTCCTCACGCCCGAAGGCGAGCTGGACACGGCCGTCAGCGACTACACCATCACCGAGCACATCACCCCGGCCTACCTGGAAGACAACGCCGATCTGTTCGAGATGGCCTCGCTGGCCGTGATCGATGCCAATCTGAGCACGGAAACCCTGCGCACGGTGTTCGCCCTGGCGGGGAAACACGGCGTCCCGGTCTGCGCCGATCCGACAGCCCCTTCGCTGGCCAACCGGCTGCGCCCATACCTCAACCGGATTCACCTCATCACGCCCAACCTGGCCGAAGCGGACGTCCTGTGCGAGCAGGCCGTGACCGAGCGCGACTCCGACGCAGCGATCGCCGTCGCCCAGACCCTGGTTGAGCGCGGCGTCCGGATTGCCGTGATCACCCTGGGGGTGCGCGGCCTGGTGTATGCCAGCGGCAGTGATCGGGGGCAGATCCCCGCGATCCGGACGGAGATTCGAGACGAGACCGGGGCGGGCGACGCGCTGACCGCTGGAGTGATCTTCGGCATGGTCAACCAGGTCCCCCTGGATGAGGCAATGCGGCTGGGGATTTCGGCGGCGACCCTGACCCTGCGCTCGCGCGAGACGGTGGTCAAGGAACTCAGCCAGGAGCTGCTCTACGACCAGCTCGTGATCTAGTCCCCGACCTGTTCGAGATTGCCCTGCCCGGTGACGAATTCGAAGATCATGGTATTGATCAGCGTCTCCACCGGCGCCTGATCGTCCGTGAAGACGATTGCGGACGGTTGGATCGCCACGATCGCCTGCGCCGCCAGCGCGAGCGTGTCCCGCAGCAGGGGGTGGACGTCCGCCGGGAGCAGGCCGAGATTGGCCGTGAGGTTGCCGGGATCGCTTTCCAACCGGGTGCCCACCAGCATGGTGTTGAAGGAGTAAGGCACGTCAATCGCGTGGACGCTGGGGAACACGGCGAGCAGCGTGGCCGTCATCGCGTCGACCAGCCGCCGGTCGCTGGCCGCTCGCCCGACGTTGATCATCACCACCCCATCCGGCGCGAGGTGATCGCGCACTTCCTCGAAGAACTCGACCGTCGTCAGGTGCCAGGGGATGTACGGTACCCGGTAAGCGTCGATCGCGATCAGGTCGTAGCCGCCCCCCAGGCGTGACAGTCCATACCGGCCGTCATCCACGATCACGTTCAGATTCGGCATCGTCATGCCGAAATACCGCCGCCCGGCCTCGACGATCCCCGGATCGATCTCGATCCCGTCGATGGCCAGCGGCCCGTAGACCTCGGTGTACTGGTGGGCGATCGTCCCCGCCGCCAGCCCGATGATCGCGATGTGATCGACCGCGTCAGGTCCATACGGCGGCGGGTTGAAATACGGCGCGGCCAGAAACATATCCCAGGTCGCCTGGGTCTGGAGGATGTCCGGGTGGTAGACCGAGTGGACGCCCTGCCCTTCGTTGAGCAGCAGCAGGCGTGTGCCCGGCTGCTGGCGGGAGACAATCACGCCCGGCTCGACTTCTACCACCTGGACGTAGTTGTACTGCGTCTCAGCTTCGTAGAGCAGCCGGGTTCCGGCCGGGGCGGGCTTGACCGGCCCCCGGATCACCAGCACCAGCGCGACCAGAAGCACCACCGGCATCCAGCCCAGCCGCCAGGCCCGCCGGGGCTGTACCCGGACCAGCCCAAGCAGAGCGACGGTCATCAGCCCTCCCGCCAGGATGGCGAACGTCCAGGCGGTCCCCACGGCCGGGATCATCACCAGGGCCGGAGCGAAAGTCCCCAGAATGCTGCCCGCAGTCGACAGCGCATACAGCCGGCCTGCGGTGGCTCCGGCCGTTTCGACGTCGCTGACCGCCAGCCGGATCACGTAGGGGGAGACGCAGCCCAGCAAAGTCACCGGCACCGCGAACAGAATCGCCACCGTCAATCCAACCGCCCCCAGCACCAGCAGGTTGAGATCGGCCAGGGCAAACGCCGCCGCCATCTGGAGCATCAGCGGCCGGGCGAGCACCGGCAGCAGCCCGGCGGTCAGGGCCGCCCAGGCCATCAGCCGGAAGAAATCAGCCTGGGATGGCCGCCGGTCGGCCAACCTGCCCCCCAGAAAGTAACCGGCGGTAAGGTAGACCAATACCAGGGCGATCACGGCGGCCCACACCAGATCGGAGGTTCCCAGCACGGCCCCGATCAGGCGCGAGGTCGCCATCTCCACCCCGAGGGTGGTCAGCCCGGCGACGAACGTCGCCAGGTAGAGATACCAGCGCGGGGCCTCGGCCTGGGATTGCGTCTGCATGGCGGCGTGGTTCGCCGGGGAAGTGGTCACGAGCTGGCCCTGCCCTGGTGGGGGATGTAGAGTGTAAAAGTGCTGCCTTCGCCGGGCTTGCTCTCGACTTTCAGCCCACCGCCGTGCCGCTCGGCCACGGTCTGCGCGACAAAAAGTCCCAGCCCCACGCCCATCGTCTCGCCCATCTGCTGCGGCCGCCCCCGGCTGAAGGCGGCATTGAGGCTCTGGAGTTCCCGGCGGTCGATTCCGGGGCCGGTATCCCGCACCCGCAGGCCCACATAGGGCTGATGGCGCAGATCGAACCCCACCAGATCAATATTGACCCTGCCGCCCGCCGGCGTATAGGTTAGCGCGTTTTCGATCAGCTCGCAGCACGCCTGGGCGAGCCATTGCTCGTCGCCCAGGATGGTATCCAGATCGTTGGGTGGAGAAGCCACCTCCAGCGTCACCCCCTGCCGGACAGCCCGATCCGTGAAACGGATGCGCAGGCCCTCCAGAAAGGAGGACAGATAAACGACGTTGTTCAGGTCCAGCGATTCGACATCGGTCAGCCGGGTGACCGCCAGCACCTTTTCCATCAGGATGACGAGCCGCGCAATCTGCTTGTCGAGCGCCGTCAGCGCCTTTTCGGCGGGGGAGTCTGCCCCCAGAATCCGCCGCAAAAGGTGCATGTGCAGCTTGAGATTGGTCAACGGGGTGCGCAGCTCGTGCGAAATCAGGCTCATGAACTGGCCCTTCATCCGCTCCAGAACCTGAGCGTCGGCCATCGGTCGCACGCTGCCGATGAAACCGACGACCTCCCCCCCCTCGCTTCGGTACGGCAGGACGGACGCCTCAACCGGAATGGGATACCCATCGCGATGCTGGAACACTATCTCCCCGCGCCACGGTTCGCGCCGGCGCAGGGTGTGGATCAGATCGCGCAGCCGGCGGTGAGGCACGCCGGAGTACAGGAGGCTGTTCAATCCCGTGCCCAGGATGTCCATTTCCTGCCAGCCCAGCAGGCGCTGCACGGCCTGGTTGGCATAGGTGATATACCCTTCCAGATTCGAGATCAGCACGACATCGTCGATATTGCGCAGGATCGCGTCCATCCGGTCGGTCTGGATTCGAATCTCGGCGGTCCGTTCCAGGACTTCCGACTCCAGGCGATTGGCATAACCCTGCACCTGCTCGAATAACCGCGCGTTTTCAACGGCCAGGGAAATCTGGGTCGCCAGCGTATCCAGGATGGCCCGATCCGCCGCGGTATAGAATCCCGGCTCGTGGTGATCCAGGCAGAACACTGCCACGACCTCTCCGCGAGCACGAATGGGCGAGCCAGCCCAGGAGCGAATCCAGTCGAACTCAGGCGTCCGCATCCAGCCGTCACACGCGCGCGTATCGCCAACCACAATGGTCTCGTTGAGTTCAATCGTACGCTTCATCATCGTCGGCGCGGCAGCATCCCAAACCGCGTCCTGCTCTTCGGACGCGCTTCCGTACCGTGGATCGCCCACCCAGGCAAAGCGCCGGATCACCCCACCCGGCTCGATCAGCCATACGGACGCGGAATCATAGTCCACAACCCGCGCAACCTGCTCCAACAGGCGCCGCAGAATGTCCTCCTGCCGGATCGCGCCCGTGAACACCATGCCGATATCGCGCAGCGTATCCGAGACCGTGCGTTGGCGCTGTTCCGACAGGTAAAGGTGGGCATTCTCCACCGCCACGCCCGCCTGGCGGGCCAGCAAACTGGCGAGAATCTCGTCGTCCTCGTTGAACGCGGCAATCGCCTGACTTTCGACGGAAAGCGTGCCCCAGACGCGCGTCGCCGATACCAGCGGCGCGACCAGCAACGCATGAAAGCGAGGCACATGCTCGCCGCGCACGAAACGGGGATCGGTCTGCACGTCGGCGATATTGACAACCCGCTGCTCCTTGACGGCCATACCGGCCACGCCCGTGCCCACCCGAAAGTTCACCCGGTGGCGCGTTTGAACCATCCCCGCCGAGGCGGAAACGGTTTCCATGAATTCGCCCGACTCGTCAAAGAGCTGCACCGTGACCGCGTGGGCCATGGAAAACACCTGCTCGGCTGCCTCGACCAACTGACGCAGAATGTCCTCCAGTCGCAGCGTACTGCTCACCCCGATCGCGACCCGGTTGAGAACCAGCATGGCCTGATTGCGCCGCAGCAGTTCATCCTCGATGCCGTGCCGCGTGCTCACATCGCGGTCGATTCCCAGCACCAGCTCGCGCCCGCCCACGGTGACCAGCGTGGTGGACACCTCCACCGTGATCAGACTGCCGTCTTTGCGCTTGTGAACCGTCTCGTAGTTCATGCGCCCCTGTTGTTTCAGCATGCCGAGGTAGACCGCCTTGCCGGCGTCCGTGTTGACCGCCGGATGCAGGATATCGATCGGCTGGCCGATCAGCTCCTCGCGGGTATACCCGTTCATCTCGCAGGCCACCGGACTGCATTCCACGATCGGCCAGGGCACCCGCTCGTCATAGGGGTCGATCAGGAAAATCGCATCCGGCGAATTGTCGGAAAGCATCCGGTAGCGCTTCTCAGCCTCGTCCAGGGCCATGTCCTTCAGCGCAAGCTGTTCCTGCATCTGGCCGATGCCGGTCCGATAGGCCATCAGGCCAACGCCCAGGAGACTCAGGAGGGCGGCCAGTCCTGCGCCGAGCCAGGCCAGCGTCCGCGTGGCCTCGGCTGACGACGCGGACATGGCCGACTGCACGACGAGGAATCCCAAGCCAATCAGGCTTGCCAACGATAGAATGAGAGTAACGTGCGTGAGCCGTTTCAATGCAGCTTTCCCTGTCCCGCGCTGCTCCGGCGGTGTCCGCCGGAACACGGAGGATGATCAAAACAGAGTCTATCCAGACCGCCGACAGGCAAGTCCTTATTATTTTACCTGCATGTTTTGCCAAAAGCAGAAACTTCCTATAAAAATAGAATCAATCGCACATGGTTACAACTATGGGCGACGAACACCCGGCCGCCCGCTTGCCGGAGGGCCGCACACCAGAACGTCCGTCGGTCAGGCTGGATAGGGGTTTCTTTTGTCATCAGTACCTCACAAGGAGAATCTCATGAAAAGGCTCCTTTTCAAACACCGGGGTATACCGGCCTTGCTCATCGCAGTCATCCTGCTGAGTCTGCTGGTCAGCCCGGCGCTGGCCCAGGAGGGCCTCAAGACCCACATTGTCCAGGAAGGCGAGACACTCAGCGAGATCGCGGAGATGTACGGGATCACCGTGGACGCCCTGCTGGCCGTGAACAGCATCGAAGACCCCAATACGATCGTGGCCGGCATGGAGCTGACCATTCCCGCCGCCGAGGCAGCCTCCGGAGAAAAACCAGGGTCATCCGCCGCGCCTACGGCCGGATCAGGTCTCGGCCAGGGCCGTGGCGGCGAGACCTACACCGTCCAGATCGCCGACACGCTCGATACCATCGCCCAGGCGTATGACGTCGCCATGCTCTCGATCGCCTACGCCAACGACCTGCAAGCCCCCTACCGGATCATGCCCGGCCAGGTGCTCGTCATCCCGGCCGATGCCCCGCCTTACGGCGTCATCCCGCCCCTGCCCGACCAGGTCAGCGGCCTCCAGGACGGCCAGGGCGGCGGCGGTGGCGGCGAGACCTACACCGTCCAGATCGCCGACACGCTCGATACCATCGCCCAGGCGTATGACATCGCCATGCTCTCGATCGCCTACGCCAACGACCTGCAAGCCCCCTACCGGATCATGCCCGGCCAGGTGCTCATCATCCCGGCTGACGCCCCGCCCTACGGCGTCATCCCGCCCTTGCCCAATCAAGCCAGCGGCCTCCAGCCCGTCCAACCGGCCAGCGGCGCGGAGGGGCAGAGCAGCGGAGGCAAGAGTGGGTAAGCCATCCAGGAAGACAGCGCGGCGCTGAAACGCATCCGATCCCGAACGATTCATGCCTGAGTCCACGCCCAAACCGCGCCGCTGGCTGGTCGTCAAGCTGGCCGACATCGGCGACCTGATCACGATCACCCCGGCCCTGGAACACCTGCGGGAACACGATCTCACAGGTGTGATTCACGTGCTGGCCACCGGGCACAGCGCCGCGATCCTGTGCGAGACCGGCCTGGCCGACGAAGTGATCCTGTTCGACAAGTTTGCTTTCGACCGGCCGGGCGACCTGCTGCGGCCCGCCAACCTCCAGGCCGGGCTGGCCCTGGCGCGCCGCCTGCGCGGCGCGCGCTACGACCACGTCCTGATCCTGCACCACCTGACCACGCGCTTCGGGACGCTCAAATACGCCGGTCTGGCCCTGGCGACCGGCGCGCCTGCCCGCACCGGGCTGGACAACGGGCGAGGCTGGTTCCTGACCGGGCGTTCGGCGGACGAAGGGTTCGGGAGCTATCACGAGGTCAAGTACTGGCTGCGCGTGGTCGATGCCGCGCTGGGGATCGGCGACCGGGCACACAATCCCGCCGATCATCCCCTGCGCGTGGGGATCGCCTCCGCCGACCGGGCCTGGGCGGAAAACCGCCTGCCCGCCGGCGACGGGCCCTGGATCGCCATCCATCCCGGCAGCGGCGGCTATTCGCTGGCCCGCCGCTGGTCGCCCGAAGGCTTCGCCGCCGTGGCCGACCGGCTGATCGACCAGGGCGCGCGGATCGTACTGGTGGGCGGCCCCGGCGATGATGTCGCCCCCGTGCGCGCGGCCATGCGCCACCCCCCCCTCGACCTGGCCGGGCAGACCACTCTGGGCCAGTTGGGGGCGCTGCTGGCCCGCTGCGACCTGTTCATCGGAGCCGACAGCGGCGTCATGCACCTCGCGGCGGCGGCGGGCACGCGCGTCCTGGCGATCTTTGGGCCGAGCAACGCGGCCGCCTGGGGACCGTGGGCGGCCTCCGAACGGGTGCGCGTCCTACGCAGCGCCCCGCTGTGCAGTCCGTGCAGCTACGTCTTCGCCGCCGTCGGCCAGCGCGCGGGCTGTCCCGCCCGGACGTGCATGGTTCTGATCACGCCCGATCAGGTCGTCACGGCCGCGCGGGCGCTGTTGGACGTCCAGCCGCCGCCCGCGCCGCAGGAAGCCTCCCCGCCATCCCCGCGAGCGTGTGTCCGGCTGCTCGGCGTGCCCCTCGATCCGATCACCTGGGACGACCTGCGCCGGCAGATCGCGGTCTGGGTCGCCGGCGACCGGCCGCGCCAGATTTGCACGGTCAACCCGGAATTCGTCATGGTCGCCCAACGCGACATCCACTTCTACGCCATCCTCCAGCGGGCCGACCTGTGCGCCGCCGACGGCATCGGGCTACTGCTCGCCGCGCGCCTGCGCGGCCAGCCGCTGCCCGACCGGATCACCGGCTCTGACGGGCTGCCCCTAATCACAGGCTGGGCGGCCGAGGCAGGCTGGCGGATTTTCCTGCTGGGGGCGGCGGAAGGCGTCGCCGCGCGGGCGGCCGACCTGCTGCGGGCGCGCTATCCCGGCGTGCAGATCGTGGGGACCTACGCCGGCTCGCCCGCCCCGGAGGAAGAAGCGGCCATCGTCGAGCGGATCAATGCCTGCGGCGCGGACATCCTGTTCGTGGCCTACGGCGCGCCCACCCAGGACAAGTGGATCGCGCGCAACCTGCCCCGGCTGAACGTCAAAGTGGCGATGGGGGTCGGCGGCGCGATCGATTTCGTGACCGGCGCGCAGGTGCGCGCTCCCAAAGGCTGGCAGCGCCTGGGGCTGGAATGGCTCTACCGCCTGATCCGCGAGCCGTGGCGCTGGAAGCGTATGACCCGCCTGCCGCGCTTCGTGCTGGCCGTTCTGCTGCGCGGGGAACGCGGCCCGGTGGGAATCGTGGGGCCGCGCCGGGATTAGCCGCCGGTCTTCTCGCCCATCACCTGGACAACCACCCGGCGTGAGCGGGCGGTATTGTCGAAGTCCACAAAGAGGATTTGCTGCCAGGTGCCCAGCAGCAGGGCCCGTTCCATGAAGGGCACCGTCAGGGATGGACCCAGCAGCGCGGCGCGGACGTGGCTGTGCCCGTTGCCATCCCCCCAGCGCAGGTTGTGCTGGTAATGGCGCTCCGGGTCGGCGATCTCGTCGAACAGGCGCCGCAGGTCGCTCAGCGCGCCGTCCTCGTATTCGATCGTGGTCACGGCGCAGGTCGAGCCGGGACAGAACACCGTGGCGATCCCGCCGTCGAAGCCGCTGTCGCGGACGACCTGGGCCACCTGGCGGGTAATGTCCACCATGTCGGCGTTGCCGCGAGTCTGAAAGCGCAACGTCGCGGTGTGAATGCCCATCGTCTTCCCCCTGGCTGTAAAGCTAAAACAGATCACCGCTGGCCAGCGTCTCGGCCAGGGAGGGCTGGTGCAGGTCCCGTCCGGACAGGATCGGAGCCGACACCGGCCAGTCAATGCCGATCTGCGGATCGTTCCAGGCGATACCGCGCTCATAGGATTTAGCGTAGAAGTCGCTGGTTTTGTACTGGAAGTCCACCGTCTCGCTGAGGACCAGGAACGCGTGCCCGAAGCCTTTCGGCACCAGGAACATCTGGTGATTGGCCTCGGAGAGCGTAACGGCATTCCACTGCCCGAACGTGGGCGACTCGCGGCGCAGGTCGACCGCCACATCGAGGACTTCGCCCTGAGTCACCCACACCAGCTTGTCCTGAGCATAGGGGGGAAGCTGAAAATGAATCCCACGCAGCACCCCCCGCGACGAACGCGAGTGATTATCCTGCACGAACTCAATATCGATCCCGCCCTGTTCCCGGAAGACGCGCCGATTGTAGCGCTCCAGAAAGAAGCCGCGCTCGTCCGGATGCACGTCCGGCGTGATCAGCACCAAACCTTGCAGCGATAGGGGTTGAAAGATCATGAAAGGGCTTGCCTCTCGGTTGAAATCAGGTCGCAAGCCCCCTCACAATACCGTCTGCCGGATGGAAAATCAACCCTTAGCTCAGCGCCTTCAGCCCTTCCAGGAAGCGCTCGGCCGCCTTGTGCGTGCGCTCCGGCGGCAGGGCATAGCTGAAGCGAATCCAGTTCGCCCCGGCCTCGCTGAAGTACACTCCTGGCACGACCGCGATCCCGTGCTCCTGGGCCAGGTACTCGCCCAGCCCGGCCGAGTCGGCGAAACCGCCCGCTTCGATCCAGCGCGTCACGTCCACGAAGGCGTAGTAGCCATCCCCGATCACGTACGTGAAGCCCTGTTCGCCCAGGAAGCGGCGCAGCCCGGCCCGGCTCTCCGCCGTCGGCCGCACAATCGACTCGCACGCCTCGCCGAAGCCCATCTCGTAGGCGGTGATCGCCACCGCCTGGCTGAAGAAATCCGGGATCACGCCATGTGAAGCCTGGCTGCTGATGAACTTGATCACGCCCTGATCGGCCAGGACGTGCGCGCTGCGAATATTGCTGGCCCCCAGGCTCTTGGTCAGGCCGTCCAGCACGATCAGACGCTTGCGCTCCTCCGGCGTGAAAGCCAGCAGCATCTCATTGATGTCGTTGGGCAGGCCGTCCGTCACCCAGTGATAGATCCAGTCGAAAAGCACGTAGGCCACTCCGGCCTCCAGGGCCGCCTTGGCCAGCGCGATCTGAGCAGTTAGGGGCATGGTGCGCCCGGTCGGGTTGTCGGGCGAGGTGATGATCAGGCCGCCAATTTTGCGCCCCTGGGCCGCCGCGAAGGCCACGCTCTCGGCCACGCCCTCCGGGGTGATCTTCCAGCCATCGGCGGGATCGCCCGGCGCGCGCAGCACGTTCATCCCGACCGCGTACGGCCCCCAGTTGTAACTGATCCAGGGTACCGCCGAAGTCAGCAGCGCGTCTCCGACCCGCCCCGTCCCCAGCCGGATCATGGCCTGGTAAGCCTTGATCAGCCCGTCACGGCCGCCCTGCACCGCCGCCACGTTGTCCGGCCCCCAGCCGGTGGCCGGATCGAGCGCCCAGTAGGCCTCGGCGGTGGCCTTCCAGAAGCGCGGCGTGCCGTGCGGCGAATCGTAGGCCGTGCCCTGGGCCTGCTGGAGCCGCAGGGCCGCTTCCAGGATGTCCCCCGGCACGCCCGGCAGGCTCTCGCCGCCATCGCCCTGGCTGGCGTCGTACGTTTCCGCGTCCGGCCGCCCGACCTTCTGCCTGTAGGCGGCCAGCCCCTTCTTGATCATGAACATACGCGACGGCGGAATGGTCATCTGCCCGGCCGGATACCCGACCGCCGGGATCAGATGCGCATCGGGAACGGCAAACACAGGACGATCGCTCACGGTGGGCACTCCCTCTGGTATGCCATTCGGCAGGCTCACAGGCCCGCAAGGAACGGGAATATCAACTGTATCCGCTGCCCGGACGGAGTCAACGGCGGCTTTTACGATAGCCATTGTGCACAATAGCAAAGGCGATTTTACTGCCCAATCCGGCCGGATGCATTACAATCACCCTGGCAGCTTGAGCCACATCTGAAATCCAGACGGACAGGCCGGTCACGGCATCTGTTTCCATCCAGCAGACCGGCCGCTTGCAACGTCTTGGGTTTTGACCAAGAACCAACCACCGATCACCTTTTTCGAGGAGAATCGCATGACCACCGTCGGTTACATTGGCCTGGGCCTGATGGGCGCGCCGATCGCCCGCAACCTGATGAAAGCCGGCCACACGCTGGTCGTCCACAACCGCAGCCGCGCCATTGTCGACCAGCTCGTCGCGGAAGGCGCGCGCGCTGCCTTCTCGCCCAGGGAAGTCGCCGCGCAAGTCGAGATCGTGTTCACCAACCTGCCCGACTCGCCGGATGTCGAACAGGTCGCACTCGGCCCGGATGGAATCATCGAAGGCGCGCACCCCGGCCTGATCTTCATCGACAACAGCACGATCAAGCCGGAGACAGCCCGCCACATCGCGGCCGAGCTGGCGAAGGCCGGAATCGCGGCCCTGGACGCCCCGGTCAGCGGTGGGGACGTCGGCGCCAGGGCGGGCACGCTTGCGATCATGGTCGGCGGCGAGGAAGCTGCTTTCCAGACAGCCCTGCCGGTCCTCCAGGCGATGGGCAAGACCATCACCCACATCGGCGCGAGCGGCGCGGGCCAGGTGACCAAGGCCGCCAACCAGATCATGGTCGTCGCCCAGATGCTCGGCATGGCCGAAGCCCTGGTGCTCAGCCAGAAGGCCGGGGTCGACCCGGAGCGTGTCGTGCAGGCCATCAGCCGGGGCGCGGCCCAATGCTGGGCGCTGGACACCAAACCCCAGCGTATCTTCCGCCGCGAGCTGACGCCCGGCTTCAAGGCCCACATGCAGCACAAAGACCTGAACATCGTCCTGGATACCGGGAATGCGTACGGCATCCCCCTGCCGCTGACGGCCCTGGCCCAGCAGCTTTACCGGGCGATGCTCGCCGCCGGCAACGGCCACCTGGACAACAGCGCGGTCATCACCGTCCTGGAAGCGCTGGCCGGAGTCACCGTCGGCAAGGCCGAATAACAAACGCCATACCGGCGCGATTGTTGGCGTCCGGCATGTTGGTATACAATGAACGCAACATCTGCGCCGCGGCCTGCACGTGCGGGCTGCGCCATGCCCGGTGAGGATGGAATCAGCGCCATGTCCGAAGATCAAGCTCTCCAGTATCTCCAACAGGGGATCGCGGCCGCCAAAGCCAAACAGAACGACGAAGCCCGCCGCCTGCTTCAGAACTCGATTCGCCTCAACCCGGCCAATGAAACCGCCTGGCTGTGGTTGAGCAGCGTTGCCAAGGATCAAAACGAGCGCGTCTTCTGCCTGCGCCAGTTGCTCCAGATCAACCCGAACAACGAGATGGCGATCAAGGGCCTTCAGGCCCTGGGGGTTAGTTCGGAGCCGGAGAAAGCCGCCGCCCCGCGCAACATCATCCCCCTCCCTCCGGCGGACAAGATCAAGGCGGCGCTTCAGGCGCTCAAACCTATCCTGGAACGCCTGACCACGACGCAAGACCCCTACGCCGACCTGCTGTGGAAGCACAAGACACGCAACCGCGCCGGGGAGCGCGCCGCGACCCTGCTCACGCTGGCCGTCCGGAGCATCCCCGTGCTGGCGCTGCTGTGTCTGATCGCCGGGGGCGCTTTCGTCGCCACCCGGCCGGGTGGGATCGCCATGGCCCCCACCTGGACGCCCAGCCACACCCCCACCCAAACCGCGACGCCCACGCCCGGCTTCACGCCGACGCCCTCGCCCACGCCGCAGCTCACCTATACCCCCAGCCCCACACTGGAACCGGCGGTCCCGCGCGGCAACCTCTTCTCGGAAATGACGCCGACTCCGGTCTATCCACGCATCAGCAGCGGGCCGCTGCTGCAAGCCGTGGTGCGCATGGATCGCCAGGAGTACGCCCAGGTGCTGCCGACCCTGGAAAGCGAGCGCGCCCTGACCTCGTCCAACTTTGACCCGGCCCCCTACTACTACGAGGCGATCGCGCTGGTCAACACGGGTGATACCGAGCGCGCCCTGCGCACGATGGAAGAGGCCCAGGGCCGGCTGGAAGAACTGCGCGAACTGGATCGCCAGCAGGCTGAGCCGCTCGTCGAGGCCGGACTGGCTTACGTCTACGCCGCCAGCGGCAACTACACTGCCTCCAATGCGGCCGCCGATCGCGCGCTGGCGGGGGATGCGCGCCTGCGTATGCCCTACCAGATTCTGGCCCAGAATGCGATGCGGGTGGGCGACCTGCAAGAAGCCGGCGACGTCATCGCGGAAGGGCTGCGCGGCGATCCCGGCGACGTCCACCTGTGGATTCTGCGCGGCCGGCTGAACCTGCTGCGCAACCAGCCCGCCGACGCCCAGCAAGATGCCTACGTGGCCCTGAGTATCGATCCCACCTCCGAAAGCGCCTACCTGCTGCAAGCCCAGGCGGACATGGCGCGCGGGGACTATGGCCTGGCCGTCCTGCACCTCCAGGGCTATCTGTTCATCTATCCGGGCAGCATCGACGGCTGGACGCTGCTGGGCGACGCGCGCACCCTGGAAGGCAATTACGACCTCGCCATCGAAGCCTATTCCCAGGCGCTCAACACGGAAGACCTGCTGCCGGCCCAGGCCGGTGCCCTGATGCAGCGCGCGGCGCTGTACATGCGGCGCCATCAGTACGGGCTGGCCTCCGAGGATTACAGCGCCGCCCTGCGCCTGGACGAAGACAATGCCCCGGCACGCGAAGGCCGGGCCATCGCCGCCTATCGCGCCGGGCGCTTCGGGGAAGCGATCGAGGACATCGACGTGCTGCTGGACGCCATCCCCGGCCGCAACGACCTGCGCCTGCTCAAGGCCCAGGCTCTGGTCGAAGGCGCGAACCCGCGCAACGAATCCGCGTTCGCGGCGGCCATGGGCGACGCGCTCGACATCCTGGCCGGCAACTTCCCGGATCAGCTCAACACGGCCGCCCAGCAAGCCACGGCCCTGGAATATCGCGCCCGCGTCCTGTTCAACCAGGAAGCCTATGGCGACGCGCTGAACGACCTCGACAAAGCGCTCCAGCGCGTCCAGACCGGCTCTCAGCATTACTGGCGGGGGCGCGTCCTGGAAGCGCGCGGCGAAACGGAAGACGCCCGCCGGGAATACGAATGGGTGCGGCTGTGGGGCCAGGTCTACAACTACCCCTTCCTGGCCGATGCCATCACCCGGCTGAACGCCCTGACGGCGGCGGAGAGCTAACCGCGCCCGTCCCACATAAAAAGCACACAGGCAGGCGGGAGTCCCCCACCTGCCTGTGTTTTTTCTCCGCAAGCCAACCCCTTCTAGCGCGGGGCGGGCGTCGTCTTGATCCGCTCCAGGGCGTCGGTCACACGCTTGAGGGCGTCGGCGCTCTCCGGCACCTCGCCGTAATGGACGCGCACGTAGGCGTCGGTGATGGCGTCGATCTCGGCCTGCACCGCCGGAAAGGCCTGGAGCAGCGTGGCCTGATACTCATACGGCGTCTGCGAGACCGGCCGGGGATAGCCCTGTTTGGCGGCCAACCGCGCCATCTGCGCGTAGGCACGCCGGATGGTCAGCGCCGCGAACAGATCGCGCCCCAGGCCAAACTGGCCGACGGCATGCAGCATCGCGTTCATGGCGTCCAGCCCGCGCTGGAACAGGCCGCGCAGGCCGCCCAGGGCATCGCCCTCCAGGTCTTCGCGCTCCTCGTCCTGGGGCAGCGCCGCCCGCTGGCGGCGGCCCAGGGTCAGCACGATGATGGCGACCACGATCAGCAGAACCACGATCGTCAGACAGCCGCCCACCCCGCCAAACAGGTCGAAGAACTGCTGAAGGCGGTTGAACAGGTCTTGCAGCGCCCCGGTCTGCTGCTGGGGAGTCCCCTCGATCACGTTCGAGAACGGGGTGGTCTGCATGAAGTTGCCCATCAACTGGCCGCCGAAAGCGTTCAGGATGGCTTCCGCGATCGCCTCGATGACCAGGAACAGGGGCGTCATGAGCACCGTGAACACCAGCAGCACAGCGGCGAAAATCGGCTGGAACACCCCGGCAATCGCGTCGGGATCGAGTCCACTCAGACCGGCCGAGATAGCGAAGCCGATCAGGGTCGTGACCGCCGCCGCCAGGATCATGAAGAACATCCAGCGCGGGCCAAAAGTCACGGCCTGCCCGCCGGTCTCCCGCAGGGAGATCGCGCGGGCCAGGCTGGTCCCCAGCAGGCCGCAGAAGAAGAAGGGTGAGAGCGAGGCCATGACCGCCCCCTGCGCCTCTGGGACAATCGCCGCCGCCAGGTAGAACAGGATGCCCAACCGCATCCCGAAGGCGATCCGGATCGGCGTCGGCATCACGATTCCCAGGCGCAGCCCGCGCCACCACACCAGGCCAAGCAGCGCCAGGATCGGCAGGATGGGCGGCAGGGTCAGGACTTGCACCGGCTCGACGACGTTCTCGTCGATCACCGGGGCCGTGTCCGGCCCGACCAGGGGGGCCAGCACCGTCCCGGCGGCGAGCAGTACGGCCAGACCCAGCAGCAGCAAAAACAACGTCTGGCGCAGGTTCTCGTACATGCCACGCGAGTCCAGCAGGCGCACCAGCAGCAGCGCGATCAGCAGGTTGGCCACTACAAAGGCCAGCAGGCCATACACCGGGATTTGCCGGGCCTGGGGCAGCACGATCGCGAACCAGGGCGCGATCCACAGGGCTTCCATCGCCCCGGCCAGCAGGTGGGCCGCTTCCTGGCGGGGATCGAGCCGGATGTAGCGAAGCTCCGGATCATGCAGACGGCGAATCAGGTTCACGACGGCCTCCCATCGTGACGCGCCCGCTCCCGCAGGAAGCGCTCGCGCGGAGTCAGATCGACTTCCGCCCCTTCGTCCTCGTCCGGCAGCGGCGGCGGCTCGCTGGCGATGGGCAGGTGATGGACCAGCACACCGGGGATCAACGGCGGTTCCTGCTTGCCGAGCATGAGCAGCACCAGCCGCCGCCCACTGTCGCGCAGCCGGATCACGGTCGCCTCGATCTCGTCGTTCATATAGGCGGTCACCAGGACAAGCGTCGCGCCCCACGGCAAATGAGGACTTTCTTCCAGCATGAAGGTGGCGAATCCGGCCGTGACGATGTAGCTCACCCCGGCCAGGGTTTCCAGAATGCGGGCGAGTTGGTGGCGGCTGCGTCCCGGCAGTACCCGGAAGGGCTGATCGGCGTGGGCCAGTGTGCCGTTGGCGACCACCCCCACCGCGTAGTGCTGGTCGAAAGCCCAGTAGGCCAGGGACGCCGTCACGCTGACCAGGTATTCCAGCATGTCCGGCCAGAAGCCGTGCCAGTGTTCTTCATAGGTGCCCACGTTCAGGCACAACACCAGGTTGACGCTGCGCGTCGGCTCGTAGACCTTGGTCTGGAGCGCACCCGTGCGGGCCGTCGCCTTCCAGTGGACGTGCCGGATATCGTCCTCAGGCCGGTAGTCGCGCGCGCCCATGATCCGGTTGGGGTCCTCGAACAGGCGCTGCTGCCCGGAAACGTCTCCCAGCGGGTCTTTCATCGGCAGGCCCAGGTCTTCCAGAGGGCGAATCTCCGGGTAGACGATCAGGTAATCCGTGGAAGCCAGCTCGCGGCCACGCTCGAACAGATTGAACGGGTCGCCGGACAGGCCATAGGCCGGGCCGATCGCGTAGACTCCTCGTTTGCGCGCCAGGATGGGTATCCGCCGCCGCACGCGCTGATTCCAGCGCAAGGTGTAGGTGTTGATCAGCACGCCCGCATCCGGCACGGAAGCCGCGTTGAGCCGCGATTCGTCCAGCGGCCCCACCACCAGCGGCCATTCGTCTTCCACCCGAAGCCAGCCCAGCGGCAGCAGCTTGCGGTTCTCCACCACCACCTGGGCCTCGATCTCCTCGCCGGGAAAGACGCGCCGGTGTTGGAAGCGGCGCAGGTAGACCACCTTTTGCAGCGCGCGCCGACTCCATAACCAGGACACGCTGACCACGACCAGCATGAAACCTGTAAGGGCCATCAGCGTGGTATTGCGCAACAGCGCCCCAAGGACAAACAGCAAGACCGCCATGCCCACCCAGCGGTGATCGAGCAGACTGCGCACGGTATCGCCCGCGATCTGGCGGCGGCCGCTCTGCAACAGCTCGCGCTCTGCCTTTTCGAAGTCAAAAAGAGCCACGGTCAGGCTTCCACGGGAACGGGCACGGTATTCACGATATCGGCCACGATTTCTTCCGGCTTGCGCCCGCGCAGACGCATCTGCGGGCTGAGCATGATCCGGTGGGTCATGACCGCCGGAGCCAGGCGTTTGACATCGTCCGGCAAGACGAAGTCCCGGCCCTGAATCGCGGCCCAGGCCTGGCTGGAACGGTACAGCGCCAGCGTGGCGCGCGGGCTGGCCCCCAGGTCAACCTCATGATGCGCGCGGGTCGTCCGGATGACATCCACAATGTAATTGTGGACGCTCTGTTCGACCCGGATCGCGCGCACGTCCCGGATCATCTGCTGCACGGTTTCCGGCTCGGTCACCGGGGCCAGGGTTTCCATCGGATCATCGGTCCGGAAGCGGGTCAGCAGGTCGCGCTCTTCGTCGAGCGAGGGATAGCCGATGTCGATCCGCATCAGGAAGCGGTCGATCTGGGCTTCCGGCAGCGGGAAGGTGCCTTCAAGTTCGATCGGGTTCTGGGTGGCGATCACCAGGAAGGGCCGGGGCAGCTTCTTGGTCTCCAGATCGACCGTCACCTGGCGCTCCTGCATGGCTTCCAGCAAGGCGCTCTGGGTGCGCGGAGTCGCGCGGTTGATCTCGTCCGCCAGGACAACCTGGCTCAGAATCGGGCCGGGCCGGTATTCGAATTCCTGGCGCTTCTGGTTGAAGTAGTTGATGCCGGTCACGTCGCTGGGCAGCAGGTCCGGCGTGAACTGAATCCGGCGGAATTCGCAGCCCAGCGAGGTCGCCAGGGCCTTGGCCAGGGTCGTCTTGCCCGTGCCGGGCACGTCCTCCAGCAGGATATGGCCTTCACTCAGCACGGCAGCCAGCACGAGGTTGATCACCTCGTCCTTGCCGATGATCACGCGCTGGACGTTCTCCCGAACACGCCGGGCGGTCTCTGCAATCATCACCTTGTCCTTTGGTCGTTCATGAGGGTGATCGAGTTCGTTTTTGAGCGGGCCAAGTATATCCAGTCTCCCAGTGCGGAACAATGCGCCATCAAAAAACGATGGAACCGCCAAAGCGCCAAGAACGCCAGGAAAAATGCGGAGAAAGGCAGAATGCAGACGACTCTAAGGTGAAAATCGTCCGCATAGGTTTGAAAAACCCCTTGTTTCGCGCGCGATCCGCACTTGTTTTTGGCTTCTCGCCTGGCCGCTTGCCGCTTCGACGCTGCCAGCGACTGTGATGAAATGCTTTTGCAGCCGCCCTCCCGGCCTGCCTGCCGCCGGCCTACACAAATTCCTAACAATCGACCTGTCGCGCGGCAAAACCGCGCTCTTGCATCCGGCCAGCCACTGCCCGCATAATTAGGGTGATTATCGTGGGGGGAGAAATCATGGCGGAACCACCAACCCAGATCGACTATCGCGCCCTGTTGGATGGCATGGGTGAGGGCGTATTGCTATTCGACGCCGACGGAAAGCTCGTGCTGGACAATCTGCCCGCGCGCTCGATCCTGGGTCCTAACCTGATGCACATCCGGACCCGAGGCTGGTCGAGCCTGGCGGAACTGCTCGACCAGTCTCGCGCTCAGGACGCGCCCGGCCTCAACCAGCTTCGCGAGCAAGCCCTGCGCTCCCCCAACCCGATTCGCTTTCATACCTTCATGGGCGGCGTGCATACTCCCGGCTGGATCACCGGCGTCTACAACGCGCGCGGGGCGGTCTTCAGCATGGTCGTCCTGGAGCGCGCCGACTGGCAGCCCCTCACCGAGATCATGACCACCTTCCGCAACGAAGCCCGGATGTCAATCTCGGCCACGCGCGGCCACGCCGAGTTGATCAAGCAGATCGTGCTCCAGAACAGCAAAACGCCAGAAGTGGAACGCCTGGGCAAGCGCGTCCTGGGCTTCACGGACATCATCTCCACCCACATGCTCCGCCTCCAGAACCTGATGAACCTGCTCCAGCGGCTGGAGCTGCTGCGCACCGGGGCCTTGCCCCGCCTGGTTCGGGAGCAGCGGCGCAAACTGCGCCTGTCCGACTTCCTGGAGGACTTTCTGGAAGAACTGGCCGACGAAGCACTCGGCGACCCGGACATGGGCGGCGGCGACTTCCGCGACCGGCTGACCGTCGACGTGCCCGACACGCTGGAAATTCTGGCTTCACCGGAGCACCTGGGCTATGCCCTGCGCGACCTGCTGCGTAACGCGGCCTGCTACAGTCCGGCCGGATCGCCCATCGATCTGCGCGCCCGGCTGGAGCTGAATCGCCAGCACGTCCGGATCGACGTCAACGATCAGGGCTACGGCATTCGCGCCAGCGAGTACGGCCGCGTGTTCGCCCCCTTCCAGCGCGCCCGCCAGCCGCAGATCATCGGCGTCGACGGCTATGGACTCAGCCTGTATCTGGTGCAGGCCGAAGTGCAGGTCATGGGAGGGCGCATCTGGTTCGAAAGCGTGGAGGGCGCGGGAAGCACGTTCAGCTTCACCCTGCCCGTCCGGGCCTCAGGGGAAACCCAACTCTAGGCAAAAAGACAGCCCCGCTCAAAAAGCGGGGCTGTTCGTCGAATTCACCTCACACCGCGGCAGGCCACAGGCTTGCTTCTACAGGCCGGCTTCCCTGCGGAGCAGGTCGGCCTTGTCGATGCGCTCCCACGGCACATTCAGATCGTCGCGGCCGAAGTGGCCGTAAGCGGCCACGGCCCGGTACAGAGGCCGGCGCAGGTCGAGGTCGCGGATGATCGCCGCCGGGCGCAGGTCGAAATACTTGCGCACCAGCTCCTCGATCTTGGCATCGCTGATCTTGCCCGTGCCAAAGGTTTCCACCGCCAGGCTGGTCGGATGCGCCACGCCGATGGCATAGCTGACCTGAAGCTCGACGCGATCCGCCAGACCCGCCGCCACGATGTTCTTGCAGACGTAGCGCGCCATGTACGCCCCGGAGCGGTCCACCTTCGTCGGGTCCTTGCCGCTGAACGCGCCGCCGCCATGCCGGGCCACACCGCCGTAGGTGTCGACGATGATCTTACGGCCGGTCAGCCCGGCGTCGCCCATCGGGCCGCCGGTCACGAAACGGCCGGTCGGGTTGACCAGGATGCGCGTCCGGTCGTCCAACAGCTCACCGGGGACGACCTTGCGGATCACGTGCTCGATGATGTCCGCGCGGATCTGATCCTGGGTAACCTCCGGAGCGTGCTGGGTGCTGACGATGATCGTGTCCACGCGCACCGGCTTGCCGTAAGCATACTCGACCGTGACCTGGCTTTTGCCGTCCGGACGCAGGTATTCCAGCGTGCCGTTCTTGCGGACTTCGGTCAGGCGGCGGGCCAGCTTGTTGGCCAGGCTGCTGGTCAGGGGCATGAATTCCGGGGTTTCGTTGCAGGCGAACCCGATCATCATGCCCTGGTCGCCCGCGCCAATCGCATCGATCTGGGCATCGGTCATCTCGCCGGTTTTGGCTTCGAGCGCCTTGTCGACGCCCAGCGCGATGTCCGCGCTCTGTTCCTTGATGGACACGATGACGCCGCATGTCTCCGAGTCAAAACCGTACTTGGCGCGGGTATAGCCGATCTCCTCGACCGTCTTGCGCGCCAGGCTGCCGATGTCGACGTAGGTGCTGGTGGTGATCTCGCCCATGACCAGGATCAGGCCGGTGGTCACCGCCGTCTCGCACGCCACGCGGGCGTCGGGATCATCCTTGATAATGGCGTCGAGGACGGCATCCGAAATCTGGTCGCAGATTTTGTCCGGATGGCCTTCCGTGACGCTCTCAGACGTAAAGTAATACTTCGGGGACGTCATAAATGTTGTATTGCTGCTCACTGAGAAGACTCCTTTAGTTGAACTGTACGGCTATGGCCGGAGCCGGAGGTTCTTCCGAACCGGCGACTCCTTCGACGAATACGAAAAAATGCCCCCTGATAGACAGGAGGCATCTGGAACACGGCGGAATATCCAATCATCTGCCAGAGGATGCCTCCTCTGCCGGAATTAGCACCTTCCTGGCCGATTGCGACAGGCCAGGGGTTGCCGCGGTTTCGTTGGGCCGGTCCCTCCACCGCTCTGGATGACGTATGCAGTTGGCATGCGGTATGGTAGCATGCCAGCCATGCCGTGTCAAGCCAACTCGAATCGGGCCATTCCGAATTGGGAGCAAGGTCATACTCCAAGTCGGAAATGCCACCCTCGAATCCGGCCAGCGCCGGCTCCCCGCCGGGGAGCGAGCGCGATTGATTTTGACCATATCGGGGGTACACTAGAAGGGGTAGGCGAGGAGAAAACGTGGCATGGACGAACAGAACAATTCTCAGGATATGCACTGGCTCGACGAGTTTCAATCGCTCGCCAACGACGCGCTGCCCGACGGCTCGGCCTGCGCCCAGATTCACCCCATCGTGGAAGCCTGGCTGGACGAGCTTCTGGAAGGCGACCCGCCCGACTCACGCGATTCGGTCTGGCAGGCCATGTCCTGCCTGACCACCGAGGTCATCTACAAGCTCACCCCGGAGAACATCCTCGAAGTCCTCCAGGAGCATTTCGAGGAGGACGAGATCGCGACCTGGCTGGAAAGCCTGCTGCTGGTCGGGCGCGCCTTTCAGATCGCGCTCGATGAGGGCCGCCTCGACGACCTGTAGCCCCCTCCGCCCGTCCAACAAACAGGGCCGGTCCAAGCCGGCCCTGTTATCTTTCTCGCAGGCTCGCCCGCCTATTCGTAGCGAATGTCGCCGCGCATCACCTGCTCCAGCCGGAACAGATCGGTGCGCGAAGTCAGGTCCAGGCTGAGCGGCGTCACGGACACGACCCCGTCCTGGAGGATGGCATAAACGTCCGAATTCGGCTCCGCCCGCGAGGAGTCGGCGGCCAGTTCGTAGCCGATCTTGCCCACATCGCCCAGGGCGATCCGTTCCGGCCGGGTCGGCCAGAAGACGCGCCGCCGCGACAGGCGCGTCATGCGCCACGGCGTCTGCGGCGTGGCCTTCATGGGGACGTCGACCTTGATCACGTCTACGTCGTCCGGCAGCCGGCGGCTGGCCAGCAGACGCTCCGCGAACAGCCGCGTGAAATACGCCGCGGCCGAGAAATCCACGTTCGCGTAGGACATGTGCAGGTCGATCGGGGTTTGCAGGCTCACGGCCAGGGCGCGAATCCCCAGGCTGGCGGCTTCCAGCGCCGCCCCCACCGTGCCGGAGATCGTCACGCCGTTGCCGGTGTTCTCACCGTAGTTGATCCCGGAGACCACCAGCGACGGCAGCCGGGGCGCCAGCTCCAACACACCGTGCTGAACCGTCTGGGCCGGGGTGCCATCCACGGCATAGACCGTGATCTCGGACCCATTCAGCCGCCGCTCGCGCTCGTATATCCGCCCTTCGCTGGTCACCGGCAGGCTGCGGCCGGTGCCGGACTGCTGCTCGCGCGGGGCGACCACCAGCAGATCGCCCAACCCGTCGAGGGCCTCCACCGCGGCCCACAGGCCGGGCGACTCGATCCCATCGTCATTCGTGAACAGAATAATCGGTCGATTCTCGCTCAAACTCACCTCACCGTCTGCCCGTGCAGACTCGTTGCATATCGTCTCATGTCCTCACGAGCATAACGCGGAATTGTTAAAAGTCGACCCGAATCCCGTTAAAATTCAGAGAACATAAGTCGCCTGACCAACAAAAAAGGGCGCTCGCCGGAAAAACCGGACGGACGCCCTTCCAGAGTCTCTGGCCTGCGCCGATCGCTCACCGGGCAAAATCGGAGTCCAGAACCACCCGCACGCCCAGCACGAACAGGATCGCGCCGATCGCGGCGATGATGATGTGGCCGCAGATCGCCAGCGGCCCGCTGGGACCGATCCCCAGCAGGTTAAAGACCACGCCGCCGACCATGGAGCCGATCAGCCCCAGGGCCAGGTCGCCCACGGGCCCGTATCCCCGCCCGCGAATCAGCCGTCCGGCGAGCGTCCCGGCTACCCCGCCTACGATCAGCCACAGAATGCAATTCAGGGGATTCCACATGACCGTCCATCCTTCCTGTTCAGGCTCAACCCGTCACCCTATCTATACGGATGGACCGGCCAGAAGTTCCGCGCTTCAGTCGGTGGATTTGTCGCGCAGGTACACGAACCAGTACACTGCGGCAACCATCACCACGCCGCCGATGACATTGCCGATCGTGACCGGAAGCAGGTTATTCACCAGAAAGTTGCCCCAGGTCAGATTGGGCAGGTCGAGGCCCATCTGGGTCATAAACGCCGGATCGAAGTCCTTGATGAACAGGCCCAGCGGGATGAAGTACATGTTGGCGACACAGTGTTCGAAGCCCGCCGCGACAAAGGCCGTGATCGGGAAAACAATGGCAACAATCTTGTCCGTGGTCGAATGGGCGCTGTAGGTCAGCCAGACCGCCATGCAGACCAGCGCGTTGCACATGATGCCCAGCGCCAGCGCCTCGACGAAACCCAGGCTGCTCTTGAATGCGGCGATGTTGAGCGCAGTCACGCCCACCGCACCGCCGGAAAACGTGTACTGGCGGCAAAAGAACATGATCAACGCGGTGGCGATCGATCCCACGAAGTTGCCCGTGTAGACGATCAGCCAGTTGCGCAGCAGCCCGCGCGTGCTGACCTTGCCATTGGCCCAGGCCATGACAATCAGGTTGTTGCCGGTGAACAGCTCCGCCCCGCCCACCACGACCAGGATCAGACCCAGGCAAAAGGCCAGCCCGGCCAGGAGTCGCCCAACCCCATACGGCAGGCCATCCTTGGCCCCGGTCAGCATCACGGTGGCGAAAATCGCGCCCAGGCTGATAAACGCCCCGGCCAGCACCGCCAGGACGAACATCGTTCTCGCCGGCATAGCCGCCTTCGCCACGCCCACCTTCTCTGCGTGGCGGGCCATTTCCGCCGGAATCAGTGCATCAATCCGGATTTGTTCGGTCATCGACGCGTGTCGCTCCTTCGCCTGGGTCGCCCCTGCGAGCCTCGCCAACTGGACCTATAGGACATTCTGCTCAGAAATAACTTTCGGAAAATGTGCAATCTGCACCAATGCACCCATTGTAGCAGAGAGCGCCCCAACCGTGATCTGACAAACCTCACGGTCTGGCCCGACGCGAAATCCAGAACCGCCCAGGCGTTGGTCGGCCGTCCCGCCGGAGGTACAATCACCCGCCTGAACGGCAGACGCCGGGGGAACGCCGCGATGCGCGGCGAGACACGCTCAAAGGTGGCACGATGAAACGCTGGCGCAGCCTGCTGCTGGGTATTCTGCTCAGCGCCCTGTTCCTGTGGTTTGCCCTGCGCGGGCTTGACTGGTCGCAGGTCGGCGTGGTTCTGCGCGATATTCACTGGGAGGGCCTGGCCCTGGCCGCGGGCATCTGGTCGCTGGGACTGGCGGCGCGCGCCCTGCGCTGGCGGGCGTTGATGGGCTTCCGCACGCCCTTCCGCCAGACGTTTCACGTCCTCAACATTGGCTTCCTGATCAACAACACCCTGCCCTTCCGGGTCGGGGAGCTGGCCCGCGCCTATCTGATCGGCCGCGAGGACAACGCCGTTTCCGGCTGGGCCGCTCTGAGCACCATCCTGGCCGAGCGCCTGCTGGACATGCTGGCCGTCGTGCTGATGCTGGCCGCCGTCCTGCCGGTGCTGGTCGTCGACCCGGCGGCCATCCGTGGCGGGGCGCTGCTGGGCGGGATCGCCGTCCTGGGATTCTGCACCCTGTTGTTCTTCGCCTTCCGCCCCGGCACAGCGCGCCGCCTGCTGGCCTTCGTGCTGGCGAGAATCCCCGCCCTGCATCGTCTGAATCCAGAATCCTTGCTGGAGCGCGTCCTGGACGGCCTGCACCCGCTGACCACGGCGAAGGGCCTGTTCGGCACGCTGGCGTGGACGGCGGTCGCCTGGCTGTGCTCGGCGGCGGGATCGTGGGTCCTGGCGCTGGCCTTCCCAGGCCTGCCCCAGACCCCGGTCATGCGGGCCGCGCTGACGCTCTCGGTCGTCGCCGCCTCGTTCAGCATCATCATCCCCTTCACCCTTGCCAGCGTCGGGCCGTTCGAGGCCGCCGCCGTCTTTGCGCTCCTGACGGCCGGCATCTCCCAGGAAGCCGCCGTCGCCTACGCCCTGATCTGGCATGCCGGAGTCGTGATCACGTACGCCGCGTGGGGAGTCCTGGGTCTGCTGGCGCTGGGCCTGAATTTCAGCCAGGTCCGGCAGGGCGCGGCCGCGCTCGGCGAGCGGCCCTGAACCGGCGATCGCCACCACTCCATCCAGCGGAACAAAAGCGAAGTCCCTCCCCGCGAACAAGGAGGGACTTCGGACAGAGTCGGGAACACGGTCTCCGCGAACCCGGAGGAATCAGATCGAGGCCCGCTCGACGGGCGGCTCCGGGACCCTGTGCCGGACCAGGTAGCTCTCGGTCAGGCCCCACAGCATCACCATGCCAAACGCATAGGCGTAGATGAACGCGAATGGAGCCAGCGACGGGGCATTCCGCAGCGCGAGCAGCCCGCCCCCGAACGAATAGATCGCCAGGAAAGCCTCGCCCAGGATCGTCCAGTCGCCGCGCAGAGCGTAGCGCGACTTCTGCCAGTCGTGCCCGCGAAACTTCGGCGTGCGCTGGAAAACGTTTGGGCCGCCGCGCAAGGCCGACAGCACCGCCAGGGTATTGTTCAGCGCCAACCCGGTGCCCAGCCCCAGCAGAATCGGGAAGATCATCAACCGGCGCGGCCAGTCGGGATAGAGATAGTGCTGGCTGACCAGGTAAACAATCGGCGCGCCCAGGCTGGCCAACCCCAGGGGGGCCAGCGCGATCTGGTCCAGGACGTCGAAGTACAGCAGAGGCGGGGTCAGCAGCAGCAGGAGCAGCATGAACGGATGGGCCATGTACTGGCACAGGTGCGCCGTCCCCATGAGCTTCTGAGCCAGGGTGAAGCGTGGGCTGTGCCATAACTGCCAGGCATGGCGCAGCAGGTTCTGGGTGCTGCCCTTGGCCCAACGGGCCTGCTGGCGTTTGTAGGCGGCCATCTGGGGCGGAATCTCGGCCGGCACGACCACGTCCGGCAGGTACAGAAAACGCCAGCCCCGGAACTGGGCCCGATAGCTCAGGTCGAGGTCTTCCGCCAGCGTGGCAAACGACCAGCCTCCCGCGTCGCGGACACAGGCCGCCCGCCACACGCCGGCCGAGCCGCTGAAGTTCAGCAGCAGCCCACCCCGGCTGCGCGCCGTCTGCTCGACCACAAAATGACCGTCCAGGCTCAGCGCCTGGGCCCGCACCAGCAAATTCTCGTCCGCGTTGAGGTGCCCCCAGCGCACCTGAACCATACCCAGGCGCGGCTCCTGGCAGAAGTACGGCACGGTCTTGCGCAGGAAATCCGGCGCGGGCACGAAATCGGCATCGAACACGGCCACCAGATCGTCGCCCATCCGCTCCGTCGCGTCGGCCAGCGCGCCGGCTTTGTAGCCGCGCTGCGTCCGGCGCTGGATATGCGTGATGGATACGCCCATCCGCGTATACTGGGCCACCTTCTGCGCGACCAGATCGGACGTATCGTCGTTCGAATCGTCCAGCACCTGAATGTGCAGCCGGTCCAGGGGATAGTCCAGCGCGGCAACCGCGTCGATCAGCCGTCCGATGACCTCCCGTTCGTTGAACAGGGGAAGCTGGATCGTCACCGAAGGCAGATTCTCGTCGCTGACCTCAGGCGGAACGGAAACGCTGCGCTTTTGACGCCACCAGATCGCGAGTAAAACAAACGTGCCCAGGGCGTAGACGGCCAGCGCCAGGGCACTCAGGACGTAAGTCCAGATTAGTATGTCCATTATGATAACCATAAGTTACAAAGCGTAGCCTAATGCGCCTCCAGATGCAAGCGAACGAGGGCGCGGCAGCGCGCGCCCGTTTACGAATACAACCGCTGCCGGACATCGAAATAAAAACGCTTTCCCGCGAGATGCGGATGCTTGCACGCGGGCAGACATTCAGCCCGCGCCTGTCCTCGAGGTTGCCAGAAGCGCAGTCGCGCATCCGGGCCTCGGCGTGGCCGGTGTGACATGGCGCCTGGTCAAAAAAGCGAAACACGCCGTTGTTCTCCCAACCCGCGCGCCACGCTTCAGCCCGCCCGAGGGGCTGCCGGTTCCGCGCCACCGTACAACAACCGCCAGCGGTGGAGAAGTATGCCGCGCGCGATTGTGGGCCGCACTGACATTCTCCATGATTTCGAGCAACGGACATAATCTATTCTTCAGCCTACCAGATATTACGCATTTTGGAACGACTCCGTTCCCCTCCGCGAGCCATAAGACACGCCACCCTCCCCAATACAATACAAATGCTGCCTTCTGCACAAAACTGAGTCGGCCGGTCTATAATACTCTCCCATTGCAGTCCTGGATTGATCCGGCTCGCGCGCCCCTTCTTCCGATAGGAGCCTCGCCATGATTCAACCCGCTTTTCTGGCGTTCGATGTGCTGATGATTGCTTTGTTCGTGGGCTGCCTGTGGCATGCCGCCCGCCAGAGCCGGGCGCGGGTAGCCGAGCTGATCTTCGGGCTGATCTACGGCGTGCTGCTGGAATGGATGACCCTGCGCCAGCTTCAGGCCTACGAGTATGGGCAGTTCCTGATCATGTTCGATGGTGCGCCCCTGGCGATCGGGCTGGGCTGGGCCGTCATCATCTACAGCAGCATGGAGTTCAGCAGCCGCCTTCAGATGCCCGCCCTGGCGCGGCCCTTTCTGGACGGGCTGCTGGCGCTCAACATCGACCTGGCGATGGACACGATCGCCATCCGGATGAGGATGTGGACGTGGGGGGTGCTTCCGCTCGATCAGGAATGGTTCGGCGTGCCCTGGGGGAACTTCTGGGCCTGGTTCATCGTGGTGACGTCGTTCTCGGCCTTCCTGCGCATCTTCCGCGCCGCCAGCAGCTATCGCCTGTGGCGGATTGTCTATGTGCCCTTCGCCTTCATGCTTTCGATTGTCGTGCTGTTCATCACCAACCGGCTGTTCGCGGTCGTCCTGCACCCCAACAACCTGGGCTTCGCGGGCATGGCGCTCCTGATTGGCTGCGGACTCGTCATCGTCCTGACCGCGCGGCCACGGGCCGGGGGCGGACAGCTCGATCCGGTGGTGCTGGCGGTGCCGCTCGTCTTCCACGTCTTCTTCATCGTGTGTGGCCTCTATTTCGGCTTTTATGCCCAGCTCCCCATCCTGGCCGTGATCGGCGTGGGCATGGCTCTGATTGGGATGGCGCTCCACCTCTGGCCCTGGTGGGCCAACCGCCGCAAACCGACTCCGGTCGCCTGATCGCACAGGGCGCCTCGCGGCGCCCTGTCACAGTCTCCCCAGGCAGCGTCTAGCGAGGCGCGAGCCGGGCCTGGGCTGCCTGGAGGGTCTCCATCTTCTTGCAGAAGGTGAAGCGGGCCAAGCGCTGCCCCAGCGCCCGGCTCCCGGCGCTAAAGAAGGGCGTCGCCGGGATGCAGGCCACCCCCACGTCGCGGATCAGGTGCCGGGCGAACTCGAAGTCGTCGCCCTCAAAAATGTCGCTGAAGTCGGCCATGAGGTAAAAAGCGCCCAGCCGGTCGGGCAGCGCCGGCTTCAGCCCGGCCGCCCGGAGCATCTCCGCCAGCATATCGCGCCGGGGCTGGTAGAACGCGTTCAGCCCATCGAAATAGCTCTGCGGCAGGCGCAGGGCCTCGGCCACCGCCTGCTGGAGGGGATGGGCCACCGCGTACATGCTGAACTCGTGCAGGCGCTTCATGCCGTCCAGCAAGGCCGCCGTCCCCATCGCCCAGCCGATCTTGAAGCCCGTCGCGCTGAAGGTCTTGCCCGCGCTGCTGATCGTGATCGTGCGCTCCGCCATGCCGGGCAGTGTGGCCAGCCGGACGTGGGTCGCGCCGTCATACAACAGGTGCTCGTAGACCTCGTCGCAGATCGCAAGGACGTCCCACTGCTGGCACAGGCGGGCGATCTCGGCCAGCTCCTCCCGGCTGAAAACCTTGCCGGTGGGATTGTGGGGCGTGTTGAGCAGGATCGCGCGGGTGCGCGGGGTGAAAGCCGCCGCCAGCTCGGCCGGATCGAACGCCCAATCCGGCGGGCGGAGCGGCACGAAGCGGGCCACGCCCCCGGCCATCTCGATATTGGGCACGTAGGTATCGAAGAATGGCTCGAAGAGAACGACCTCGTCCCCTGGATCGATCAGACCCGTGATGGCGAAATACACCGCCAGCGAAGCTCCCCCCAGCACCAGGACGCCCTGATCCGGATCGACCTGATGGCCGTAGAAGCGCCGGGCGTGCTCGGCGATCCCCTGGCGCAGGGCCTCCGTCCCGGTCGAGGGCGCGTATTGCGTCGTCAGCCCGGATTGCAACGCCGCGACGGCCGCCCCGATCACTTCCGGCGGGCCGTCGAAATCCGGCGCGCCCTGGCTAAGGTTGATCGCGCCGTGGGCGCGCGCCAGCGCGTTGATCTCGGCGAATACGCTTGGGCCTACGTTCTGGACCCGGCTGGCCAAGAGCTTCATGGTCTCCCCTGCCTTGTGGATGAAAAGCACACCGCTCCGGTCAGGGCCGGAGCGGTATGAAAAACGCCCAGGATTGTCTCACAACTCCGTATCGTCGATGAAGGCGTCCAGCTCGTCGTCGTGGTCGAGATTCTCTTCCCGGAAGCGACGTTTGTAGCGCTGTTTGTAGGCATCAACTGCGGGCGCACTGCCGGTTGACGCAGGCGCACCGCCGGATTGAAACTCTCGATCGTACCTCGCCCGAATCTCAGCGACCCGTTGAGATGTGGACGAGCGCGACCGAACCCGCGAGCGGACTCGATCCGCGCCCTGATCGCCCAGCAGCCCTTCGTCGCCCAGCGTTTCGTCCTTGCCCCGCAGCGCGCCAAAAATGGCGGAGATCAAGTCCCGAACCAGTTCCAGGCGCGTCAATACGTACACCACCCCGATCCCGACGATCAGCAGGCCGCAGAGCACCCCACAGACCAGGGTCAGTGTCGCAAGCCCGGTTCCCAGAGGCGAGAGGTCCATAGGCGATCCGCTGGCCTCCGCGTCAGCCGGCCGGGATGGCGGACGGATTGACGACGTTGTCGTACTTGTGGTTCAGGAGCGCGTCGCGCACCAGTTCGGCCGCCTGACGGGCCACGGTCAACTGGGCCTCGACCGTACTCGCACCCAGGTGGGGGGTGTGGATCACGCCCTTCAGGCCGACCAGCGGGAAGCCCTCGGCGGGCGGCTCGGTCGGATAGACGTCCAGTGCGGCCCCGGCGACCTTGCCGCCGCGAATCGCTTCCGCCAGCGCCTCGGAGTCGATCAGGCTGCCGCGCGCCGCATTGATGATCCGCACGCCCGTCTTCATTTTCGCCAGGGAAGCCGCGTTGATCATCCCCTTGGAGGTCTCGTTGGCGGGCGCGTGCAGGGAGATGATGTCGCTCCGCGCGTACAGCTCGTCCAGGGAAACCGGCTCGACGCCACACTCGCGCAGGGACTCCGCCGTCGCGACCGGATCGAAGCCGATCGTAGTCATCTCGAAGGCCTGGGCGCGCCGGGCCATCGCCTTGCCGATGCGGCCGACGCCGACCAGACCCAGGGTCTTGCCGCACAGCTCGTTGCCCATGAAGCTCTTGCGATCCCAGCGGCCTTCCAGCATCGACTGGTGCCCGGCGGGAATGTGCCGCACCAGGGCCAGCATGAGGCCAAAGGCGTGTTCGGCGGCCGCGATCGTGTTGCCGCCGGGGGTGTTCATCACCACGATGCCGCGCGCCGTCGCGGCGGGCACGTCGATGGTATCCACCCCGGCCCCGGCCCGCGCCACCACCTTTAGCCGGGGCGCGGCGGCAATGAAGTCCGCATCGACCTTGGTGGCGCTGCGCACGATGAGCGCGTCGGCATCGGCGGCTTCGGCCAGCGCGACGTCGCGGGCAAAAGAGCCGGCTACAATGGTGAACTGCGGTTCGTGCTGAAGAATCTCCAGGCCCACGGAATCAAGATTATCGGAAATCAGGATTTTGAAACCCATGACGGCATCTCCCCCCAGGGTAGGAAGAACAAATGGCCCACTGGTAAGTGTAGCGGGCAATCGCGCTCCGTGGAGATGGTTAACTTATCTGAACCCGGATCTCCAAAGCGCCCAAACGCAGCACGTCGCCGCTGACCAGCAAGTGCTGGAAATGGGGCTGCAACCGCCGGCCGTTCAGAAATGTGCCGTTGGTGCTTTCGAGATCGGCTACGAAGACCGCGCCGCGATCGACTCGCAGGATGGCATGTTGCCGGGAGACGCCCTTCTCACCGCCCCCGGCCAGAGCCAGATCGATCGCTTCCCGCGCGGCATCGGGAGGAACACAGCGGCCAAGCAGGATGGAAGCCTCACCCTTGACCGAACACTCATACGCCTGCTGGTCCGCACTGAGGGTAATCGTATGGAGGGGACCGCTGCCCACGCCAGATTTGGTCCGAGGCTGGTTGCTGGACTCGCCCTTGATCTGGAGACGCCGGGTCAGCATGTCATCCGACTGAAGCGCGCCACAGGTCTGGCAAAGCAACTCGCCTTCCCGGATAGGTGAACCACATTGCGAGCAGTTCATGTCACCACTTGCCTAAGAGTTTAACTAAGCATTTCCTTCAGTCTAACCCAGTTCACGAATTATTTCCGGAAAAATTCGTGAATCTTCTGACAATTCCATTGTCACTCCGGAGGACGCCTCCGACCACCACCCATCAGTACCAATCCACGCGTTCCGCCGCGGGGACGACCGGACAGACTCGCCGGCGTGGCGCCAGGTCTATTCGGCCTGGGTTGGCTCCGGCACCGTCTCGATCTCGCGGCGGAGGGCCTCAAGCTGCGCCGACAGCCCATCCAGGATCTGCACGTCGCGTTCGGCGGCCTGGGCGATGACCTCGAACCGGCTGAACACCGGATCAAGAATCTGGTGGCCGTATTGCAGCAGCCGGCTACGCTCGCGCTCCGTCAGCTCGGCCATCGCCTGGCCGTAACCGCGCTCGAAAATGTCCATCTGCCCGTTGAAATCCCGCTTGACATCCTGGCGCAGCCGCCGCCAGTAGCTCAAGGCAAAGCCCCCGCCACCCAGAGCAAACGCCACGCCGCCCACAAACCCTATCATCGCCAGCGGAAAAACCGTGAGCGCGCCCGGCGTGGCGATCCCCAGCAGGGCGGCGATCAGCCCGCCCAAACCGACTCCCAGGCTGGTCCCCAACCCGGTCACGTTGGTCTTGAATCGCTCCTGCATGACGTTCAGCATCTGGGTGTTGGAATAGGCCCCCATCTCGACATCCGCGATGGCGATCGCTTCCTGAAGGGCCTGGCGCTGTTCGGAGTAAACGCCGCCGTCCACCCCGCGCACGTCCTGCTGCAAGATGTCGTCGAGCTGGCTGAGCCGCCGCACGATGTTTTGCCAGTAGCGGCGGTTGCTATCGACCAGGGCGTTGACATAATCGTTCGAAATGTCGTTGATCTGATCCAGCGCCCGGCCGATGACGTGCTCCTCGAACTCGCCGCGCAGCGCCTCGTCGTTGGAAGGCTGGCCGGGCATCCGCACCTTGAAATTCGCGTCGATGAAGCGCATGCCGCGCTGGCGCACCTCCCCCAGCAAGCGGCCGATCTGGGCCGTACCCGCCGCCAACTGGGCGTCCATCGCCGCCGCGTGAGTCTCCAGTTCCTGTTCGATCTGGGCGGTCTGATCGCGGTTGCGGCCAATCAGATCCAGGCGGGTCTCCAGCCGCTCGTGGTGCTTCGCCATCTGGCGCTGGGCCAGGTCAAGCTGGGCCCCCAGCTTCTGGCGGGCGGGCGGCACCTGCTCGAAGGTGGCCCGCAGGTGGGCGCGCACCGCCTCCAGACCGCTGTCCCCCTCCCCCGCCAGGGCGCGTTTGGCCGAGACCATGAAGATCAGCGGCTTGAGGCCCAGGCGCGTCTCAAGCTGGGACTGGACGAAGCGGCGCACGTCGGCCTGCTCGCGCGGCTCCAGCAGATCGGTCTGGTTGATGACGACCACGATCTTTTTGCCAAAGTCGCGGATCAGCTCCAGATACAGCCGGTCGGTCTCCCCCAGAGCACGCTTGGCCGACATGACGAAAACCACCAGATCGCTGCGATGCAGGAAATTGCGGGCGATCTCCTCGTGCTGGCGGAAAACCGAGCCGGTGCCGGGCGTGTCGACCAGGACGACGCCCGCCCCGCCCAGGCCGGGGTGCGTCCATTCCCGCACGCCATCGTCGCGCAGCACCGAGCGCCGCGAGACGGCCTCGGCGTAACGAATCAGCTCGATCACCTCGGTAGTCGGCGTGATGCCGGTCGGCAGCAGGTTATCCTCCAACAGGGCATTGATGAAAGACGATTTGCCCGCGTTGAACTCGCCAACCACGACCACCATGAAGAACATGTAGCGCAGGTCGTCGGCTACCTCGCGCAGGCGCTGGCGATCGGCCTCGCCCTCCGGCGAAAGCCCGGCCAGCGCGTCCCCAACCTCGTGCAGCAGGCGAATCTCCCGCTCGCGCAGATCGGCCAGGGCGCCTTCCAGAACGTGGTCGTTCATGCCTCACTCCGTTCCCAGAACCCGCCAATCTCCCCCGCGAAGGCCGCGAACTCCTCCTCCATCCGGCGCAAATCCCCCGCCAACTCGGCCTGCCGGGCCGTCTGCGCGGCGATCAGGCGCGTGAAGGGCGCGGCGACGTCCTGACGCATCCGAACGCCGGCGTTGATCTGTTCCGCCGCGGCTTCCCTGACGATCGCCTGATAGCGCTGCCCCAGTTCGAACATCCGCCGGGAAAAGGCCCTGGCGATCTGGTTGCCTCGGAAGGCCATCAGCGCCACGCCGATCAACATCAGGCCAAGCGCCCCCATCACCAGCAAGATCGGAATGCCCACGTTCGACCAGTCGACCGCCAGCGTGCCCAGCAGCACGATCGCCACCACCACCGCCAGTTCCCAACCGGCCAGCAGCACCAGGCTGTTGCGCACCGCCTGGTCGAGCCGGCCCGGCTCGACCTTGCGCGCCTCGCGCTCGACCTCGTCCAGATCGGTCCGAATCCGGCGCAGCGGCTCCCGGTTGTAGCTGACCGGCGGGCGCACCTCGCCGATGACTCTGTCCTGCAAGGGCTGCGGCAGGGCCTTGATCGCCTGAGTGGTATGGGCCGCCAGATCGTCGAGGTCCTGCATGTCGCGGCCTTCGATGCGCGGGCCGAGATCGGCCACGATCTTCGCCAGCTCGTCCAGCGGCCGCATAACCTCGCGCCCGTCGAAAGCGGTCTGGGCGCGCGAGGGGCGGCCAAGCCCGCGCGCGATCCGGGCCAGTCCCAGCAGTTCGCCCAGGCCCGCCGTGAACTGCCCCAAGGCCCGCGTGGGCTGGAAGAGTTCCCGGATCGCATCCTCGCCGCGCATGGAGGCCTCGGCGAAGACCGCCGCCACCTGGCTCATAGATGCCTCCACCAGGGTTTCCTGCTGCTGGCGGGCCACGACAATCTGGGCGTCGATGTTCTCCTGCACGCTGCGATGGCGATCCAGCGCCTGCTGCTGGAGTTTGACTTCGGCCTGCGCCCTGGTGAGGACGTTCCGGGCGATTTGCAGCGGGGTCTGGAGCTTCTGGCGCAGCCGTTCCCGATCGTCCAGCGCCCCGACCAGGTACTCCTCGAACGCGGCCATGCCGCTCGCCTGCCAGGCGACGGCATCAGGCGGGTTGGACCGGCGAGCGGCCAGACCTTGCCGCGCGGACACCAGGAACACATCCGGCTCCGCCCCCAGGTGCAGGCTGGACTGCTCCACGACGAAATCACGAACGGTCGCGCGCTGCTCGTCATCCAGCAGATCGACCTGGTTGACCACGACCAGCACGTGCTTGCCGTAGGACTTGAGCGTCTCCAGATACTTGAGGTTGCTGGCGGAAAGGGCCTGCGTTGCCAGCATGACCAGCACCACCCAGTCCGAGCGATGCAGGAAGGAGTCCGTGCGCTCGCTGTGCTGGGCGAAGACCGACTCGAGGCCGGGGGTATCCACCAGGCTGATCTGGCGCAGCAGGGGCGCGGGGTGGAAGATGGTCTCGACCCCATCCTGAGCGCCCGCCTTCTCGAAGGCGTCCCCGTGGCGGAGGATCGCCACCTGGCTGGTGGTCGGCACCGGCCCGGTGACGAGCACTTCGTCGCCCAGCAGAGCGTTGATCAGGCTGGACTTCCCTACCCCGAACGGCCCGATCAGGGCCAGCAGAAAAGGATGGTCGGAGTGAAAAACGGCGTCCCGCGCCTGGGCTATCGCCGCCGGCTCCAGCCCATCGACTCGCGGCAGGGTATCCACCAGGCGCAGCAAGGCAGTATTTTCCCGGCGGCGCAGTTCGTCGTACGCGACCAGAATATCCGGAGTGGGTGAAAACAATTTGCCAATCACACTCACCACCATGAACCATAAGGCCAGACGCCCAGGATTATACCACCCGGCCGAACCGCGCAGAGACTCTTCAAACTGCAAGAATGGGGGTTACTTTACCCGGCCGTAATATGCATAGTTGGCGTGAATGTCCGCAAGCAGGAAATCCGGCACCTCAGCCTCCGGCCAGATGGCGTTGTATGGACAGGCAAGCCGGCACAACCCGCAGTCGATGCACGCCAGCGGATCAATATAGTAATACGGCCATTCGTCCGGCGGGTTGCCCGCCTGGATGCAGCCAACCGGGCAGACCTCGGCGCACCCGCCGTGCCGGTTGCACAAGCCGGTGATAACGTGGGTCATCCCCCACCGCCGGCCAGGAAATCACTCAGGGGACGGTTCTGGGGGCCGCTTACCACATGGCGATCGACCAGTTCGCGCGTCCCCGCCACGTTGAGCTGATTGAACAGGAACGTCAGCCGCTGCTGCCATGTCTCGCGAATGTAGCCGCGCACATCCTCCCCCAAGGCCCACAACTGCTCCTTGAATGGGCCGAGGGCGCGCTTGCGCTCCCGGTAGTAGAACTGCGCCGCCGATTCGTCCGGCCGCCGGCGGCCGGCGTGCTGGGCATCCAGGTAGGCATACATCTCGCGCCGCAGGCCGTACGGCAGCGCCGGGTGTTCGAACAAACTGTTCTGGAAGTCCGTGGCGAGATGGATCTCGGCCGTCTGGCTCTGGATGAACTTGTCGAAGGCGCTCGGCGGCAGGGTACTCGCGCCGTGCTGGACGGACCCGGCCAGGCCATACTCGCGCGCCACCTGGGAGAGGCGCAGCAGCGCGCCGAAATCGAGCGCGATGCTCGCCACCCGCCCATCCGGCAGGAGCAGCCCGCCCTTGAGCGTGCCCGTCTGAACCGTGACCTTGCTCAGTCCGGGAACATGCTCGCCCAGGCAGCGCTGGAAGCCCTCCAGAAAAGCGCGCAAATCGGCCTCGGTCGAGTTGGCGCTGGCCTGATCGCCGATCTCGCCGCCGACGCCAATCGTGATCCCTCCCGGTTGGTGGGCGCGGATGAACGCGGTCAGTTCGGCGGTGAGGGTGTAATTGTCGCGCTGCTGGTGACTCGCGTTTTTGTGGCCCACCTTGACAAGCGTCGACGCGTCCAGGTCGAAGTGGTAGAAGCCCGCCCGGATAGCCTCGACGATCAAGGCCTGGAGGGCCTTCAGCTCGGAACCCGCGTCACGGTGGTAGGCGTCCGCGACGATCTTGAAGTGGTCGCCCTGAATGAACACCGGGCCGCGATATCCCACCTGGATCGCCCCGGCCAGAATGCAGGCTGTGTACTCGGCCGGTTCCTGGGAGGTATAGGCCATCTCGGACCGGGCCAGCTCCAGCACGAAGGCCCCCGCGCGCCGGTTGAGCGCCGCCCCAAAGACGACCTGGGCCATATCATAGGGCAAGGCGCGCATGTTGAACGCGGGCACGGTGAAGGCCGGTTCCACCTCGCCGCGCCCTCGCGCCCTATACAGATCGTGGATCGAAGCGGGGAAAATCTCCAGCCCGGCGGCGATGTGCCAGATCAACCAGCGCGCGGTCGCCCGTTCCGGGTCATGGCCAAAGACGGCCACCCGTGTCAGATCGTCCAGGACCGGCCCGCGCAGTGCTTCAATCCGGCTCACGAGCAGCCGGGGGTACTCCTCCAGCAAGGCACTCCCGACCAGCGGAGCCAGGAGATCATCCAACGCCCTGACCAGCATCACGCACTCCTCCAGGCCCGGCCGCTCAAAATGCAACCGGAACACTCGTAATCCTATTCTACTCGATCGGCGCGCTCATTGAGTATTTTGTACCAAAACCCTTGTTTTTCATGTGGCCTGTTTGTGGTAGTATGTATCTGGCCTCACAGACGATCGTGGTCAGATCACACAGAAATTGCGCAGTTTCATATGTGTTCAAGGAGAACCCCCTATGCGTATTGCAGTGTTGACAGGGGGAGGTGACGTTCCAGGCCTCAACCCTGCAATCAAAGCTATCGTCAATCGCGCGATTGACAACGGCTACGAAGTCCTCGGCATTCGCCGGGGCTGGGCCGGTTTGCTGGAATACAATCTGGAGGACGACCGCGACAACTGGCGCTGCGTGATTCCGCTGGACAAGCAGGCCGTTCGCCGCGTCGACCGTTCCGGCGGCACCTTCCTGCACACCTCGCGTACCAATCCGGGCCGTGTCAAGCCCAAGGACATCCCTGATCTGCTGCGCGAAGAAGGCAAGGAATATACCGACATCCAGGACTTTACGCCGCACGTGCTGAAGGTCATCGAGAAGCTCGGCATCGACTGCCTGCTCCCGATCGGCGGCGACGACACCCTGAGCTACGGCGAGCGCATGCACAACGAAGGCTGCCGGGTGATCGCCATCCCCAAGACGATGGACAACGACGTCTACGGGACGGACTACTGCATCGGCTTCTCGACCGCCGTCACGCGCAGCGTCGAGTTCATCCACAACCTGCGCACGTCCGCCGGCTCGCACGAGCGGATCGCCGTGGTGGAGCTGTTCGGCCGCAACTCCGGCGAAACCTCGCTGATTTCGGCCTATCTGGCGGGCGTCGATCGCGCCCTGATCTCCGAAGTCCAGTTTGACGTGGAGAAACTTGCCGAACTCGTCCTCCGTGACAAGCTGGATAACCCCAGCAACTACGCCATGGTGACGGTCTCGGAAGGCGCTTCTCCGATCGGCGGCATGGTCATGGAGCGCGGCGAAGCCGACGCCTACGGCCACCGCAAGCTGGGCGGCATCGGCGAATGGCTGGGGGAGAAGCTGGAAGAACTGACCGGCAAGCGCATCCTCTACCAGCAGATCGGCTACCTGATGCGCAGTGGCGTGCCAGACTCGCTCGACCTGATGGTCGCCGCCAACTACGCCCAGATGGCGATGGGCCTGGTGGAACGCGGCGAGTCGGGCCGGTTGGTCTGTCTGCAACGCGGCGTGTACAGCGACATCCCGATTTCGACCCTGTCCCAGGGCAAGAAGCGCGTCAACGTGCCCGAACTGTACGACGCCGACCAGTATGTCCCCAAGGTGCGGCATGTCTTCGGCATGCCGATGTTCCTGACCTAGATTTCATCCCTGCCACACAGCAAAACAGGGGCGGCCTTGGCCGTCCCTGTTGTTTTTCCGCCAAACGCCCGGCTCAGACCTTCTTGGTGACCTTGAACTGGATCGGCATGCCCAGCATCAACTGGGTCTGGGCCTGGATGGTCGGGATCGCCAGGATAACGAGCAGCAGGAAGGGCAGCAGCGGGAAGCTGAACACCGTCATCAGCACCTCGCGCGCCGTCCAGGGCCGGGGTCGGGGAGGCCGGATGCGCATGTCCAGCAGCCAGAACACGAAGCCCAGGATCGACACGATCGCCAGCGAAATCTGCAGCAGCAAGAACGGCGCGGTATTCCATTCGGTGAAGAACAGGGTGGGATACAACACCTGCACGACCATCGGCCCCAGGGTCATGATCACCCACCCGGCCCCGGCCAGGATGATGTCGTGCGCCACCCGAAAGAAGAGCCGCAGCCCGCGCTTGATCTCCATCTCCGGATGCTCGATGATCCGGGCCAGGGCATAACCGACTTCCTTCGAGCCCCAGGCGTGACGCAGCGATTGCTGGTAGCGGTTCTTGATGCTGTCCCAGAAGCCGTTGCCGGTGGTCGCCTCTCCGTAGAACGGCAGGTAGACCCGCTCCAATCGAATCTTCCCGTCGCGCTGAAAGAACGCCTTGATGAACATGTGCCATTCGTCGGCGATCACGTCCGAGTCCCAGTAGCCCACGCTGTCCAGCAGGCGCAGACTCAGCGCGTAGGACGACATTGGCAGGGGAAACCAGCCCGGCGCGGAGAGGTAAGCCAGCTCCCAGGCCGAAGAATAGGCGTGCACCAGGGCGATGGTCGGCGCGACATCCCAGATGTTGCCATGATAGCGAATGGGGGCTTGCCAGAAGCGCCGATAGCGATCCGGCTGGAGGGCGAACAGGGTCGTCAGACAGGCGAAATGGGCGGGATGCCAGCCCGTGTCGGCGTCCATCGTCGTGACCAGAATATGATCGATGTTGTACCCCTTTTCATCGACCAGCTTGCGCTTGATCCAGCGCGCCGCCCAGGCTTCGTTGGCGGACTTGCACTGCATCTCTCCAGGCAGTCCTTTGGGGTGAATCGTGAAGTAGATGTGCCGGAACCGCGTCCGGTATTCGTCACGCAGGTGCTCGGCCACCGGTTGGGCGTTCGGATCGGCGGCTTCCATCGCCAGCACGATCGCCATCTGGCTCGCCGCGTTCTCCTGGCGCGCCAGCGAATCCAGCGTCCGACACAGAACCTGTACCGGTTCCTTGTAGGCCGCGATGATCACGACATGCAGCACATCCTCCCGGCGCAGGCTGTCCGGCCCGGCCCGGCGCGCGTATTCCGCCCGCCAGTCGATCCCTTCCCAATGCCGGATACGGCGCAGACCGACGAAATTGGCGGCCGCGCCCACCGCGAAGCGCAGGGCGGAATAGAAGCCCACGATCGCGGCAATCGTCACCACCAATCGCGGCCGCAGCACGGCCCCGGCCACGGTCAGCAGCAGGGCAATCCAGGCCAGAAAGCCGGGAATACCATCCAAGATCTGTTCGGGAATGGCCGGAGGTGGCGCGCCTCCCCAGATCGACCGCCCTACGCCAAACTGAACGCTATTCCGCCGGGTACCACTGGATCGATAAGGCATGCGAAGTTGTCTTCCAGATACAGCGTCGTTGCATCAGCGCAATACGCCCCAAAGCGATGCGCCGCCACACGATCACGGCGCTGCTGCTCAGGCAAGGCCCGGCGAGATCGCCCTATTCCTGGACGCGCAGAATCAGCCGCGGTTCCACGAACGTCACGTCGTCGATCAGGCCGTTGTTGTCCTCGGTGGAGAACGCCAGCCGGAACTGGACCGAGCGCGCGCCCGCATCCAGCAGGCCGCGCACCAGTACCGTCACGTCCACCGGTTCGGCCGGGCAGGTCCGGACTGCGCCAACTACCTGCGCGGAATCCAGCGGCCCGAAGTCGCTGGCGTCGAGCCGGTCGTAGGTCAGGCTTTCGATGGCCAGATCGCCGAGCGTGACAAACGGCCGTCCGTTGGTCGTGCACTCGCCCGGCAGGAGCGTCGCCCGGCCCAACCCGCCGGACGTTATACCTTCCGGCAGGTCAAAGGTCAAGAAGGCCTGGTAGAGCGCGTTGCGCACATCATCTCCCGGAAAGAGATCGGGGTACTGGCGGCCCAGTTCGCTCAACGAGCCGCTATTCTCCCGCACCAGCACCGCTTCGATCTCGGTCCCGGCCGACCCGGCCCCCGCCAGATCGAGATGGAGCGCAAACGCCCCGCTGGAACTCCCCTGGGCTTCCTGGAAGCGCGTCGCCACGATGGTATACACGCCGGTCGCGGGCAGCCTGAACCCCAGGATGGCCGAGTCGGTGGCCGAAGCGCCGCCGGTCACCGCGTCGTCATTCGAGGCAAGCGGGTTGCCGTTTGAGTCAAACAGGTACAGGTAGGTATCCAGTGTATCGGTCAGATTCCTGCGCTGGAGGGTGATGTCGACCGCCTGACCGGCCTGCCCCGCAAACTCGTATTCCAGGCGCGGCGTCGTATCATCGATGGTGCCTTCGACGGTCGCGCCATAGGTCAGCCTCTCGCGGCCGGCGGCCGGCGTAGGCAGCGCCTCCGGCTCGATTCGCTCGACGATCAACTCGAACTCGCCCTGGGTCGTGCCCTGCTCCGCCTGGAAGCGCGACACCCGCAGCACATAGACGCCGCTCGCCTCCAGCTCGAACTGGTCGATATGGGAGTCGGTCGCCACATTGCCGCCCGCCGCATCATCATTCTGCGCCAGAACAGCGCCGTTCAGATCCAGCAGTTCGAGCGCGGTATCCAGGTCGCCGCCGAGCCGGTTGGCGCGAATGCTGACCCGGTCGCCCTGCCCGCCGTGGAACCCATAGTCCCGGACCGGATGGACGTCGTCCAGCATGCCGGTGATCCGGTCGCCGTACAGCAGGACGCGATCCTGCTCCGAGGCCAGGGCCGGATCGTTGCCATCCCGCGTGAGGGTGATCTCGTAGACGCCCGACGAAGACCCCGCCGCCCCACCCGACCGGCCCGCCAGAAGGGTGTACGATCCGGTGTCCGGCAGTTGGAACTGGCGAATCGCGGCATCTTCGGGCGGCTCGCCTTCCGCATCGTCGTTAAACGCCAGTCCGCGATTGCCCACCCCCAGCAGCACCAGGCGCGCGTCGAGATCGCCGCTCGTCCGCCGCATCGTGATCGTGATCACGTCGTTGCGCGCCCCGAAGAAGGTATAGCGCGTCTCCGGCTGGGCGTCGGTCACCAACCCTCGCGCGGTCGATCCATACGCAATCGCCGCCCCGCCCGGCCCAGGCAGATCGCTGCCGCGAATCAACAGGGTCAGGGCCAGTTCGTAGGTTCCGCTTGACAAGCCGAACTCGCCCTGGAAGCGCGTCGCCACGATCGTATAGGTTCCATCCTCCGGCAACGACAGCGCCTCGATCCGGGCGTCGGAGGAGCCGCCGCCGATGTCGTCGTTCTGGGCGACCTCATCCCCGGCCGCATCCAGCAGGCGCAGCGACGCATCCAGATCGCCCTCAACCCGGCGCAGGTCGACCGTCACCACGTCACCGGCCGCCCCATCGAAGGTGTAGCGCTGCTCAAAAACGGCATCGTCCAGCCCACCGGTCAGGGTATCGCCATAGGCTACCGCCACAACCTCCGGCGGTGCGGGAGTCGGCGTGATCCCGGCCAGCGTGACGCTCGCGCCGTCGAACTCGAAGGTGACTTCGTATTGCTGGCCCAGTTCCAGGCTGAACGGCTGCTCCAGCAGGACGGTTTCGCCAAGCTGCACGGTCAGCGTCGCCGCCAGCGGCCCGCTATTCCCGCAGGCAGCCTGATAGCGCGCGAACACGGTATAGGTCCCGGTCGGAGCCGTATCGCCCGGCCAGGTGGCCGCTTCCGAGGCTTCCGGAACGGCCCCGGCGCAGGTCGCATTGGCGTCGCCCAGGAACGTGCCGCCGCTGTCCGCCACGGGCTGGAAGCTGGTCAGCCGGACACCAGATGGCTCCTGCACGCCCAGGTCGATGTTGCCGGTGGTGGCCCAATGCACCGCGATTGCCAGGGTAGGCGGGACGGCGGTCGCTTCCGGGGTCTGGGTAGGAGTTGAGGTGGGGGTTTCCGTATCGGTCGGGGTCGCGGTCTCCGTGGCCGTCGGAGTATCCGATGGCACGGGCGTCTCGGTCGCCGTCGCGGTTTGTGTCAGGGTTGGCGTATCCGATGGAGTCGGCGTCTCGGTCGGCAGCGGCGTGGGCGACGGCCCCTCGGTCGGCGGGATGCGCGTGGGCAGCACCGCCGCGAGGCGCGGAGTCGGCGTGACCTGGGAAACCGGCCCGCAGGCGGCCAGCAGCCCCATCCCGATCAGGATCATCAGCAGCCCCATCCGCAAGCGCGCCTGTCCCCTCATGCCCAATCACTCCCTCTACCGATCCGGGTATTCCCCTTGATTGTAGCCTTACCGCCGACTCTATGCCGAGTCCGGCCGGAAGGCAATCAGGCGGTGCGCGTAAGCCTTCCGAAACCGATCCGCAGGGATGATCGCCCCGGCTTGCAGCGCCGCGACCCGGCCCGATGGATTGTGCAGGCGCAGGCTCACACAGCGCCCATCCTCCCACGCGAAGCCGTAGACCAGCACCATGTGTCCGCCGTAACGCCGCAGCGGCCCGAACTCCCCCAGCTCCGGCGTGACCGCCGGCGCGACCAGCCATCCATCCCGGATCAGGCGGCAGATTTCCTCCTGGGGAACATAACCACGCCCCACCGCCCGCAGGCCGTGATCGTGGGCCAGCCGGGCGATCGCCGGATAGAACCAGCCTTCGTCCACCAACCGCCCGCGCCCATCGTGGGCGCGGTAGCCGTTATAGGCCAACCCCTGCTGCACCAGCGCCCACAGCGACAGCTCGCGGGCCGGGCCGAACGCCTGGATCGCCATCTTGAGGCAAGCCAGGGCGCACACCCGCCGCGCCCAGAAATCGTAGCGATCCGGGTCGGGCGCGCCAAACCCGGCCCAGGCCGGATCGTCCCGGCCGTGCAGGCCGCCGTGAATGAAGGCGTCGATCAGTTCAGGGCTGGCGAACTGGGGGATGTAGGGCACGTCGACCGGGGCGCGGTAGTCGCCGTCGGGCAGACCGGCCAGCGCGCGGCGTGCAGTCCGCCGGGCAGGCAGCGCCGCCAGGGGATCGAGGGCACGATGAAAGAGATTCTTGATCCGCTGGCGGCGTGAAGGCATACAGGCGATCCGAAGCCGGGTTATTTCTTGAGACCCTTGAGGCCCTTCAGCCCGCGCGCGGCTGCGTGGGCCACCAGCCCGGTCTTGTAGTTGTAGCGAGTCTGGCGCTTCTGGGCATGGGCTTCCAGGGCAAGCCGGATCAACTCGTCCATCAGGGCGCGCGGAGTCAGCCCTTCCGGCTCCCACAGGTAAATCGCCAGCGAGCCGGGCATGGTGTTGATCTCGTTGACGTAAAACTCGCCGGTCGCCTCGCGCAGCAGGAAGTCCACCCGCGCGATGCCGCGTCCATCGATCGCCCGGAAGGCGTCGATCGCGGTCTGTTTGATCCGGGCGGTCAGGTCATCGCTCAACGGGGCTGGAATCTGGCGCTCCGCGCCCTTCATCCCGCCACCCTGGCGCATGTATTTCTCTTCGTAGGTCAGGAATTGCTCGAACGAGATCGGTTTTTCCAGCACCGACGCCCGTACCTGGGCATCCATCCCCAGCACCGAGCAGTTGATCTCGCTGCCGCCTTCCACCGCCGGCTCAATCAGCACGCGCCGGTCAAAGTTGAAGGCCACGTCCAGGTGGTTGCCCAGCATGTCGCGGTCGGTCACGCGGGCGATCCCGATGCTGGAGCCGAGGGTCGCCGGCTTGACGAAAATCGGGTACGCGAATTTCGCCTCGATCTGGTTGAGCAGTCCGTCCCGATCGTGCAGCCAGGCCCCGCGCGTCAGGGTCAGCCCGTCCAGCACGGGAATGCCATGCTGGGCCAGGACAGTCTTGGTCATCGGCTTGTCGATGGCGATGGCCGAGGCCGTGACGCCGCAACCCACGTAGGGCAGGTCGACCAGCTCGCACAGACCTTGCAGGGTGCCATCCTCGCCGTGCGAGCCGTGCACCACCGGGAAGATCACGTCCAGCTTGCGCAGGCTGTTGCGGCCCACCAGCCCGGAAATCGGCGGGACGATCAGGCCCTTGAACGCCGTCGAGGAACTCAGCGCGGCTTCCTTGATGCCCAGCATCTCGCCGACTTTGTCGTTTTTGAAGCTACTGATATCGCGCAGTGGATCGCCGACCAGCCAGACGCCTTCGCGGTCGATGTACACGGGCACGACCTCGTATTTCTCCGGATCGAGTGCGCGCATAACCTGATGGGCGGACACGATGGACACATCGTGTTCGACCGACCGGCTGCCAAACACCACGCCAACTGCCAGTTTTTTGCTCATGGTCGCTGATTGACTCCCTTGCGAACGCTTCCCCCCAAACCGGCTTCCCAGCCTGATTGTCCGCCGGTTGCGTCCGGCGGACTGGTCGGAAGCCGTCCGGCTCCCCGCCGGGCAGTATGCGCCTAGAGATAAGTATCCGGCAGATCGTTCAAAAACAGAACCGTGTCGCCGCGCTTGCCGTTCTCTTGCAGCCAGGCCACCGACTCGGCATGGGTATCGAAGATGTGCAGGCGATCTTTCTTGAATCCCCTGGCTGCGATGCCTTCCAGGATCGGCTTGGTCTGCTCGATGCCGACCAGCACGATATCGGTCGCCACCTGGGCCGCCTGCTCGCCCAGCTTGCGGTTTTCCTCCGCCTGGACCGGCCCCAGTTCGACCATACCGGGGGTGATTAGAATCCGCCGCCCGTTCTTGTGCAGGCTCAGCACGTGCAGGGCGCTGCGCGCCCCGACCGGGTTGGCGCTGTAGGCGTCATCCAGGATGACGATGCCACTCGGCTGGACCTTGCGCTCCAAGCGGTGCTCGAACGGCTCCAGGCTCGCCACGCGCATGGCGATCTCGGCCAGCGAGAGGCCCACCTGCCGGGCCGCGGCCGCGGCCAACAGGATGTTAGATACATTGTGGATGCCATACACCGGAGCGTGGAAATGGCGCTCTTCCCCGCTGGCGGTGTCCACCACGTCGAAGCTCAGCCCGTCCAGGGTCTCCTGGACATTGCGGGCCAGCAGCCGCGCCCCGGCCAGCTCTTCCCGGCTGACCAGGATCACGCCCGCCGTCCCGGCCCTGGACGCCATGCCGCGCACCCGCTCATCGTCGCCGTTGAGGATGGCCGTGCCATCCGGCGGCAGCGCCTGGAGGATTTCTGACTTGGCCTCGACGGTGGCTTCCAGCGTGCCGAAGCGCTCCAGGTGCTGCGGCCCGACCGCCGTCACGAGCGCGATTTGCGGCCGGGTCAGGGCGCAGATGCGGGCGATCTCGCCCGGCACGTAGGCCCCCATCTCGACCACGAAGTAATCGAGCTGGCGCTCATCCTTGAGCAGGGTGTTGACCGCCAGCGAGACGCCCATCAGGGTGTTGTAGCTCTTGGGTGTGGCGATGGCGTGGTAGCGCCCGGTGAGCATATGGGTCAGGAAGTGCTTGGTGCTGGTCTTGCCGAAGCTGCCGGTGATCCCGATCACGGTCGGATCGAGGTCGCGCAGGGTGCGGCGGGCCTTCTCCAGGTAGAAGCGGCGCACCGCCGCCTCCACCGGGATCGCCGCGACGTTCCCGGCAATCAGGAACAGCGGCGCGACCAGGAACAGGAACAGCCCGGCCAGCGCCGCGAAGAGATCGGCCGCGACCGGCACATCTGGGATCGCCAGTTGCGATACCAGCAGCGCCGCCAGGACACTCACTGCGACGAACAGCAGGCCCGTCACCGCCAGCAGCCGCATGGCGCGCGGCGTCCGCACGAACGCCTTCTTGACTTCGCGTTCCTTGCCGGGCCAGATCGCGACCAGGGCCGTGCCCACGAACAGGGCCAGCCACAGCCATTCGCTCTGGATCACCCGCAGCAGCAGAAAACTACCCAGCAGGGCCACCGTCCAGGCGAAAATCGGCCGCCGCCACCCCCAGCGATCGGGGTGGTGAAGCAGCCAGCGCCAGTAGCGCCCATTCATGTATTCTTCGATCTGGAAGAAGCGCGCCTGCTGGTAGATGCGGACGAGGCCGCCCGCCAGCCAGACCAGTGAGACGATCAGGTGCATGGGGTGTCTTTATGCTCCCTCGTGGGTCAAAAAATGGGTTACGACCCGCAGATAATCCGCCAGCCGGTCGAGGTAACTGAAGTGCCCTGCCCCAGGATAGACGACAAGCCCGGCGTCGGGAATCGTCTTTTCGAGCAAGCGGCCCTGTTCCAGGGGCGTGTCCTGATCCTGGTCGCCCCAGATCAGCAATGTCGGGCGGCTGACTCGCGCCGCGTAGGGCAGCAAATCCTGCTCGATGACCCTGACGAACGTCTCCTGCAACGGGCCGGCATCCAGGTAATCGGTCGAGCCAAGCGCCTCGTAGGTCTTGCGGCGCAGCGGCTCGTACAGCCGGTTCAGTCCCGGCAGCTTGAAGATCGACTTGCCCGCCTTGACGATGGCGTCGCGCGCCGCGTTGTCCGGCGGCTTCACTCCGGCGCTGTCCGCCAGGACCATCTTGTCGATCCGGTCGGGGTGATCCGCGCCCAGGATCAGGCCGATCCGCCCGCCGAACGAATGGCCCAGCAGGTGCACCCGTTGGAGGCCCAGTTCATCCAGAAAATCGAGCACGAAACGGGCGTATTCCGGCACGCCCCACACGGTGGGCGGCAGCGCCGTCTCGCCAAAGCCGGGCAGGTCGAGCACGTAGACCCGCAGGCCGCGCGCGGCCAACCCTTCCGCCACCGGCCAGAAGCTGGCGATGCTGCCGCCCCAGCCGTGCAGGGCCAGCACATCCGGGCCATCTCCGATCACGGCATAGCTGGTGGACAGGTTTTGAACGGTTGTGTGTTGCCTGGGTGCATCACTCATCATCAGGGTTCCTGAAGGGCGCGATCCCTTCTGGCGGCCAACGCCGGGCCATTATAGCACACACGCCAGCCCGCTTCGGGAAACGCCCATCCTATCACGCGGAAAAGCATCCCACCGCGGAGAACGCAGAGGACACGGCGGTAGAAGGATACTTCTCAGGCTCTTCCGCCGCGCTCTCTCCCGGCACAGATTTCCCCATCCTTTGCCTTTCTTCGCGTTTCTCCTTGGCGTTCTTGGCGTTTTGGCGGTTGGTCGTCGTTTTTCCTGCCCTAACGCTCGATCACCCGGAAACGCGCCCCCAGCGCTTCCAGGCGGGGCAGCAGGCCGTCGAAGTTCCAGTCGAGCATTTCCGCCCCGTCCATGATCGTCTCGCCCTCGGCGCACAGGGCCGCGCCAAGCAGCCCCAGCCCGGTGCGGATGTCCGGCGAATCCAGGTAATCGGCGTGGAGGGGCGTCGGCCCGACCACCAGCGCGCGATGTGGATCGGCCAGCACGATCTGCGCCCCGAAGCCCTTGAGCTTGTCCACGAACAGCAGCCGGTCCTTGAACAGCTTCTCGTGGATCAGGATCGTGCCCTGGGCTTGCGTGGCGATCAATGTCGCGATCCCCACCAGGTCGGAGGGAAAGCCCGGCCAGGGCGCGGTCTCGATGCTGACGTCGACCTCTTCGTCGCGGCTGGAAATGCTGAAGGTCTCGTGGCGCGGAACGTGGACATGATCGTCGTCCAGGTCGAGGCGCAGCCCCAGGCGCTCGTACGTCCGGGCGATCAAGCGCAGGTCGGCCGTCTGGACGCCTTCGATGTCGACCCGGCCGCCGGTCAGCGCAGCCAACGCGGCCACGCTCGCCACCTCGACATGATCCGGCGCGATCGCCTGGGTCGTCCCGCCCAAACCCTGCCGCCCCTGGATGCGCAGCAAATTGGAGCCGATTCCCTCGATCTGCGCCCCCATCGCCTGGAGCATGAGGAGCAAGTCACGCACGTGCGGCTCCGAGGCCGCGTTGTGGATCACGGTTTCGCCGGAGTTGGCGGCGGCCAGCATGGCGACCATCGTCGTCGCCGTGACGCTGGTCTGTACCAGGATCAGGTCGCGCTTCTCCCAGGGGACGAGCCGGACTTCCACCTCGCCGCTGCTGACCGTCACCCGGCAGCCCAGGTCGCGCAGGGCGGTCAGATGGGGGTACAGGCGGCTGATCGGATAGTCGATTTCCAGGTGGATGTGCTCGCGCCGGGCCAACAGACCCGCCAGGAAAAGCACCACGCCCACCTTGGCCCCGGTCATCTCCCTGGAGAGCGCGCGCGTCCTGATCGCCGGAGTCGTCAGGCGGATGGTACGCGGCTCGTCTTCCGGGCGCGACACCTGCGCGCCGAGCAGCTCCGCCACTTCCAGCATCACCTGGACGCTGGCCGAGGCCGGGACGTTGGTCAGGGTCACGGGCTGGTCGGTCAGAAGGGAGGCGGCGATCAACGCCAGGGCGGCATTGCTGTTGCCGCCGGGCTGGTAGGTTCCCCGCAGGGGCTGCTTGCCTTGAATCCCGATGCGCATGGACGGCTCCTTCGCGGCAGAGAATCCGGCAGCGCCCGATTATACCAGCCTTCGGCCCACCCCACGCCACGAAAAAGGGCGACCCAATTGGGGCCGCCCTCGCCTGTCGATCAACGTGCCGTCAGGGGGATGATCTCCTCCGCCGGCTTGCCGCGCAGGTGTTTGGGCCTGACCGGGGGACATTCCCAGGCTTCGGCTGGAGTCTGGGAGCGCGCCTCGGAGAACTTGGGCAGGATGCCGCAGGCAAAGCAGCCGTCGCGGCAGTCGTGGCGCGTCTCGCCCTGCATGGACATCAGGTAGTCCTCCCGCAAGAACTTCTTCTTGACCGCCACGCTGATGTGATCCCAGGGGAAGACTTCGTCCAGCCCGCGCGGGCGGTGGGTATAGAAGGCGCTGTCCAGCCCGCAGTCGGCGAAAGCCTGCTGCCAGGCTTCCGGGTTGTGGTAGTCCTGCCAGGCATCGAAGCGGCTGCCCAACTCCCAGGCGCGCCGGATCACCGCCCCCAGCCGCCGGTCGCCCCGGCTCAGGAACGCTTCCAGCACGGTTTCCTCCGGGCGGTTCCAGCGCAGTTGCAGCCCGCGCCCGCCCAATTCACGCTTGAGCAGCAGTTGCTTGGCTTTCACGCTGTCCAGCGAATCGAGCGACACCCACTGGAAGGGCGTGTGCGGCTTGGGCACGAAGGTGCTCACCCCGACGTTGACGCTGGCCTTGCCGCCGTGCAGCTTGCGCCCCTCGGCCAGCACCGCCTTGCTCAGGTCGGCGATGGCCTGCACGTCTTCCAGGGTCTCCTCCGGATGGCCGATCATGAAATAAAGCTTGATCGTGCGCCAGCCGCGAGAATAAATCTCGCGCGCGGTGTCGATCACCTGCTGGTGCGGCACGGCCTTGTTGATGATATTGCGCATCTTCTCGGTGGCCGCTTCCGGGGCCAGGGTGAAGCCGCCCCGCTTGCTGTCTTCCAGGGCATCCAGCAGTTCGACGCTGGTCGATTCGATGCGCAGGCTGGGCAGGCTGACGCTCAACCCGCTGCCGCCGTAACGGCGCTTGATCTCGGTCACCAGCTCTTTGACAGGGCCATAATCCGACGAGGACAGGCTGAGCAGACCGATCTCCTCGAAACCGGTGTGGCGGATGATCTCCTCCACCGCGTCCAGCACCTCGGCGACCGGACGCTCCCGCACCGGCCGGGTGACCATCCCGGCGTGGCAGAAGCGGCAGCCGCGCGTGCAGCCGCGCATGATCTCGATCGGCGCGCGGTTGTGGACGGTCGCCACGTTCGGCACCAGGAATTTCGTGAACGGCTTCTCCAGCACCGGCACGATGCGCTTGAGCACGCTGGCCGGCGCTTCGGGCACATTGGGCCGGACGGTCTCGATCGTGCCATCGGGATGGTAGGTCACGTCGTAGAAGCGAGGCACGTACACCCCATCGAGGCCCGCCAGGGCGCGCAACTGTGCCTCGCGCGGCTGGCCTTTAACCGCCTGCACGGCGCGCGCCACCTCGATAATGGCTTCCTCGCCTTCCCCAATCACGAACAGGTCGATGAAATCGGCCATCGGCTCCGGGTTGTAGGCGGCATGCCCGCCCGCGATCACCAGCGGGTAGGTCTCATCGCGCTCGGCGGCCCGCAGCGGCATCCCCGCCAGCTCGAGCAGGGTCAGCACGTTGGTGTACAACTGCTCGTAGGGCAGCGTGATCGCCAGGATGTCGAACTCGCGCACGGCATGCCGCGATTCCAGGCCGTACAGGGGTATCCCCTCGCGGCGCATCACGGCTTCCATGTCCACCCAGGGGTTGTAGACGCGCTCGGCCAGCATGTCCGGCTGGCGGTTGATGACACCGTACAGCATCATCAGACCCAGGTTGGACATGCCCAGGTCATAGATGTCCGGGAAAGCCATGGCGATCCGGAAAGGGACGGTCGCCCAGTCCTTGATCACGCTGTTGTATTCGCCGCCCACGTAGCGGCCCGGCTTCTCTACGTTCAGCAGCACGCGATCCAGGGTGCGTTCGATCTGTTCTGGAGTCATCATGGGACGCCACCTGATTTCTCTAACGGCCATCACAATAATTCGGATTATAGCGGTCCACACCTGTTCTGTAAACGCGGCGCTTCCTCGGCCGTATGCCAGCTTGGGGGCAATATGACGAAGGAACAGGGTATGGATAGGCACGAATGGGCCGGCGCAATCGGGTCAGCTGCATCAATCCAAAAGGAACGGCTTCGCCACACTCTTCTATCCGTGAAAATCCGTGTCTCATCCGTGTCATCCGTGCCCTATTCCCGCCTTTCCTCGGTTCGGAAGCTATCCCGCGCCGCCCGCACACCCCAATCGCCGCCTATCCCCACGATTTGGGGGGGCGGAAACACCGTTTTGCCCCGATAATGAGGCTGGGGATGATTCGAAGACTGCTCGGATAGGAACCAACCATGACTCTTGTTGCGGAGTGGAACGCCCTGACCTGCATTTACGCCGCCGCCTTGCTGATGGGGTTTCTGTACGCCCTGTTCCTGATCTTCTTCCAGGGGGTGGGCCACGCCTTCCACATCGATCTGGACGGCCACCATTTCGACCTGGGCGGGCATCAGGTCGACCTCGGTCACGCTGGCGGCCATGACCTGCACGCGGAGGGGCACGACAATTCCGAGGCCACCGGCCTGAGCATGCTGGCCATCAGTGGCTTCGTCACCGCCTTTGGGGCCTTTGGCCTGGCGGCCACCGGTTTGCTGCACGCCGGAGTCCTAGTCAGTCTGGGCCTGGCGATCCTGGGCGGAGTCGCCGTGGGCGCGGCGGCCCAGCTTCTGTTCATCCGCGTGCTGTCCACCACCACCAGCAGCAACCTGGACCTGAGCGCCCTCAAGGGCAGCCCGGCCCAGATCATCACCCCCATCCCGGCCGACGGGATGGGCCAGATCGCCTTCGTGCTGCGCGGCCAGCGAGTCACACTGAGCGCACGCTCGTCCAGCGCGACCAGTCTGCCGCGCGGCACACAGGTCATCATCGACGGCATCCGGGATGGCGTAGCCTACGTCTCCCCTGGTGGGGAGGACTGACGCCTCCCTTGAACGAATTCAAAATCTTTGAATCGGCTGCCATCAACCTAAAAGGAGTGAATACCATGGAAGCCCTGGGTGGAATTGCATTGCTTGTACTGTTCTTCGTGCTGCTCACGGTGCTGGTGGTCTACCTCAGCCGTATTCGCACCATCGGCCCCAACGAGGTCCTGATCATCTCCGGCCGCAAACGCATCACCGTCAACGCCGTCACCGGCGAGAAGGAAGAACAGAGCTACCGCGTCGTCAAGGCCGGGCGGGCCTTCATCTGGCCGGTGATCGAGCGCGTGGACGTGCTCTCCCTGGAGCTGTTGACCATCGAGATCAGCATCGATGACGTCTACACCGCCCAGGGCGTCGCCGTCAGCCTGGATGGCGTGGCCCAGATCAAGATTGCCAGCGACGACGTCAGCATCCGCACCGCCGCCGAGCGCTTCCTCTCCAAGAGCCGGGCCGAGCTTCAGGAAGTCGCCCATGAGACTCTGGCCGGGCATCTGCGCGCCATCGTCGGCACGCTGACTGTCGAGGAAATCTACCGCGAGCGCGACAAGTTCGCCCAGAGTGTGCAGTTGGTTTCCGCCGATGACCTCAAGAACATGGGTCTGGCAATCGATAACTTCGTCATCAAGGACATCCGCGATAGCGAAGGTTATTTGAATGCGCTCGGCCGCCCGCGCATCGCCGACGTGAAACGCCTGGCCGTGATCGCCGAGCAGACCGCTTCGACCGAAGAAGAAGCCGCCCGGCGCGACTTTGGCGTGAAGAAAGCCGAATACGACCGCGAGGTCGCCCGCCAGCGCGCCGAATCCGACCTGGCCTACAAGCTCCAGGAAAGCATCACCAACCAGCAGGTGCGCGAGCAGGAAGTCCAGGTGGATGTCGTCTCCAAGCGCAAGCAGATCGAGCTTCAGGAACAGGAAGCCATGCGCATGGAACGGGAGTTGGAAGCCACCGTCCGCAAACCGGCCGAGGCCGAGCAGTTCCGCATCCAGACCATCGCCAACGCCCAGCGCTTCCAGATCGAGACGCAGGCGGCCGGTGATGCCGAAGCCATCCGGGCGCGCGGCCTGGCCGAGGCCGAGATCGTCAAGCAGCGCGGTATGGCCGAGGCGGAAGTCGTCCGGACGCGCGGTCTGGCCGAAGCCGAGGTCGTCCTGAAGCAGGGGTTGGCCGAAGCGGAAGCGATGGAGAAGAAGGCCCTGGCCTGGCAGATGTACAACCAGGCGGCCATCATCCAGCAGTTGATCGAGGCCATGCCGCGCATCGCTGCCGCCATCGCCGAGCCGCTCTCCAAGACGGAGAAGATCGTGGTCATCAGCAACGGGTCGGACGGCGGGGGCGCGGGTGCGTCCAAGGTTTCGGCGGACATTGCCAGCATCATCGCCCAGGTGCCCTCCACCATCGAGGCCCTGACCGGCGTCGACCTGATCGAGACGCTCAAGAACCTGCCCGGCGTCCAGACCACGGACGGCGGCAAGGCTGCTCCACGGGCGGAAAGCGGCGACGTCATCGACAACCGCTGAACCGGCGGCGGTCGATTGCTTGCAGCGGGGATACCACCAGCGTATCCCCGCTTTTTTGTATCAGAGCGCCGCGGTGCGTTATCGGCAAACCGGGGTCTATGGTAGACTTGGAAGTGCCTGGACGCGCCGCAGGCACGTTTTTTGGGGAGGCACCATGCGCCTGAGCACATACTCGATCGCCGCCTATGCACCGGAAGAACGGGCCTGGGGCGTCGCGGTCGCCAGCAAGTTCCTGGCCGCCGGAGCCGTGGTGAGTTGGGCGCGCGCCGGTGTTGGCGCGGTCGCCACCCAGGCGTTGGCACGGGTCAGCTTTGGGCCGGATGGGCTGGCCCTGTTGGCCCAGGGCCGGCGCGCCGCCGCCGTGCTCAACCACCTGCTCGCCAGCGATCCCCATGCCGCCGATCGCCAGGTCGGAATCGTGGACGCCCACGGCGGTTCGGCCGCCCATACCGGCGCGAACTGCCATGCCTGGGCCGGCCACCGCACCGGGCAAGGCTTCACCTGTCAGGGCAACATCCTCACCGGGCCGGAAACCCTGGACGCCATGGCGGACACATTCACGAGCGCTTCCGGCGAGCTGGCCGACCGGCTGGTCGCGGCCCTGCTGGCCGGGGATACCATCGGCGGCGACCGGCGCGGCAAGCAGGCGGCGGCCGTGCTTGTCGTCCGGCCCAATGGCGGCTACGGCGGCGACACCGACCGCTACCTCGACCTGCGCGTCGATGACGACCCCGATCCGGTGCGGCGCTTGAGCGCCCTGGTCGCGCTCCACCATCTCTTCTTTGGGACGGTCGATCCGGACGACCTGATGCCGATCGGCCCCGACATCGCCCGCGAGCTTCAAACCCTGCTCCGGCGCGAGGGCTACCTGGATCGGGAAGCCTCCGGCGACTGGGACGAGCCATCCCAAAAGGCCTTCTGGAATCTGGTGAACAATGAAAATCTGGAGGAGCGCTGGGCCATCGACCGCCAGCCCGGCCAGATCGACCGCGTGACTCTGAACTATCTGCGCCAACGTTTCGATCGGAAGTGATTGCCCGTCTGTGTGAGCGAAAGTACAATTACAGCCATGTCCGGTCTATTTCAAAAGATAAACACCCTGCTCAAAGCTCGGATCGACAGCTTCCTGGAAGAAGACCTGCGTCTCTCCCGGCAGCCGGATGAAAACGCGCTTCTGACGGCCGGCCGGCTGGGCAAGGATGTCGATCAGGAAGTCGCCGCGCTGCGCCAGCGGATCGAAGAGGCGCTCAACTACGAGGACTCGCTTCAGGAAAAGATCGATGCCCTCCGGCAGGAAGCCTCCGATCTCGACGGCGAGGCCGATGACGCCCTGCGGGGCGGCCAGGAAGACACGGCTCGGCGCGCCCTGGAGCAAATGCGACGCCTCCAGCAGCAGGCCCATATGGTGGAAGCCGACCTGGTTCAGCACCGGCGCACGACCGCGGAATTCATCGAGCGCGTGAACGTGCTGGAAGGATTGATCGCCGAAGCCAGACGTAAAGAAGACACCAGTAGCATGACCGAGCCGCCCGCCGAAACCCTCGATCGCGTCCTGCAAACGGCACGGCAGGACGCCGAAACGCCGGGGCGAGCCGAACCCGTACGCGTGATTGTGAACCCGCCGCCGCCCGCAGAATCACCATCACCTTCTGCGAATGATGATCTGGCCGCCCGCCGCGCCCGACTGGCCCGGCGCAGCGCCGAACAAGAGGAGTAATTCCCGATGCGCCCTTGTGTCCTCACCGTCGATGACGATCTCCATATGCGCACGATGCTGACCGATGCGCTCACCAGCGAAGGGTATGAGGTGGAACAGGCCAGCTCCGCCAAAATCGCCCTGGCGCTCGTCGAACGGCGTAAACATGATTTGATCATCCTCGATGTCGGCATGCCCGAAATGGATGGCGTGACTCTGTGCCGCCGCCTCCGCCAGGACCCGCGCTTCACATCGACTCCGATCCTGTTCCTGACGGCCTATTCCCAGCCGGATGACATCATTCGCGGCCTGGACGCCGGGGGCGACGACTACACCCTCAAGCCGATCGAGCTGCCCGTCTTCCTGGCCCGGGTTCGCGCCCTGCTGCGCCGCCGCGCGTACGGGCATGGCGCGGCGGACGACTCGAGCGCGGTGCTGCAAGTCCGCCGGCTCACCCTCAATTCGGATACGTATCAGGTCATGGTGGAGGGACGATCCCCGATCCAGCTCACGGCCACCGAGCACCGCCTGCTACGCTACATGATGGAAAACGCGCAGCAGCCGCTTTCGCCCCAGCGCCTGCTGGAAGCAGTCTGGGAATATCCCCCCTACACGGGCGACCCGGACCTGGTCCGCGTGCACGTCCGCAATCTGCGCTCCAAGCTGGAGAGCGACACCCGCCAGCCGGAGTTCATCCAGACCGTGCACGGGGTTGGATACACGCTGACCGGCTAGCGAACGAGCGCGACACTTCCGGGGGCGAGGCCGCTCGCCCCCACATTCCCCCATGCTTCACGGACAAATCTCTATCATTTCCTCACAAATCGAATCAAAGCCCCGACAGAGTGATATGGTATCATCAACTTAGAGTGAGCCTATCTCTGCGGCATCTGTCATGCTGGCGTTCAGATAGTGAACCGGGGAATCAAACCATGCGCCGTGTTCTGAAAAACCTGCTCAAAGCCCTGGATGGCGCGCCTTTGCCCGACCCTGCTTCCGGCCGGAGCCGGCGCGGCCAGAGTCTGGTCGAACTGACCCTGGTCATGCCCATCCTGATCATCATGCTGCTTGGGCTGATCGAAATCGCCTGGCTGGCCAACCACTTCCTGATCCTGATGGACGTCTCCCGTTCGGCGGCCCGCTTCGGCGCGCTCAGCGACCCCACGCTGTGGGACGAAGGCGACGAGCGCTACCTGGAGCGGATGGACTGCAACGACGTGGATGGCGGATCGTACGTCGACGCGGACAACACCCTCTATCTGCCCATCACGGATTACTCCCACCTGCCCAGCGACTGGTTCGAGCCAGTCGGGTCGGAATCGGACATCGGCTATTACGATGGCGTCGCCTGCGCGGCGGTCCAGGACCTGGCCCCGCTGGTCTTTGACACCGAGAAGGACGATGTTGTCGTCTCGGTCTTTTCGTTCATGTCGGAAGACCTGCACCGCAATGGCAACGTCGGCGTTTATGTCACCGGCCGCTACCCCGCCCACCAGAATGAATGCAGCAACGAGACGTACGATCCGTTTGACGTCAACGACAACGGCATCGGCGACGCCACGACCGAAAACGTGGGGCTGATGTACGACGGGATCATCGAAACCGGCCCGTTTGACAACTCCGAAAACGTGCGGGGCTACGTGCTGACCGGCCACCATCAGGTTTCCGACGCGCCGGGCTGCATCGGCTCCGAATTCAGCACCGCTGAAATCGAAGCCATGCTCAACGGGGCGAACAACCTGGAAAACAGCTTCATCCCCAACAACGGCCTGGTCGTCGTGGAGATGTTCTGGCATCACCGCCAGTTGCTCGGCCTGCGCTTCTTTACGATCATCGGGGATGACTTCGAACTGCACGTCTGGTCCATGTATCCGGTCACGGCCGCCGAACCAACCGCGACGCCCGGTTAGCACAGGGAACGGTCAATGGCTATGCGCACATTCGCCAAACACCTCAAGCACCGCGTTCTGCACGAGACCCAGGCAGGCCAGGCCATCATCCTGCTGGCCCTGGCCATGGTCGCCTTGCTCGCTTTCGTCGGCCTCGTGACCGATATCTCGCTTTTGTTCGTGCGGTTCAGCCAACTCCGGCGCGCCATCGACGCGGCTTCCATTGCGGCGGCCGGGCAGGTCCGCGAGAACCGCGAGTACGCCGACATCGCCCTGGCAGCGCGCCAGTTCATCCGCCTGCACGGCCTGGACCCTGAGCGCGTGCTGGTCCAGACCTGCGTCACCAATCCCGGCGATCCTGAGCTGTGCACCACCCCGCCCCGCAAACTGGTGCGGGTCCTGGCCCAGATCGACTCCCCGACCACCTTCCTGCGGCTGATCGGCTGGCAGAACGTCACCCTGGAGACTTCCGCCGTGGCCGAGACGGCCGCGTTGGATGTGGCCCTGGTGCTTGACACCTCGGAATCGATGGCCGACCCAACCACGGCGGCCGACTACACGGCCGTCAATTCCTCCTACGTATTCCGCTCGAACTGCGTGGTCGGCCCCATCACCGGAAGACCCAACTACGCCTACTATGAGTGCTGCAACGATCCGGGCAAGGGGACGGTCGCGCTGGATGGCACCATCAGCGACATGGGCAACGGCAGCGACATGGATGGCGACTACAGCGACCTGGTCTGCCAGCCGTTCAAGCAGGTCAAGGACGCGGCCCGCGAATTCGTCGGCCGCCTGGACTTTGTGCGCGGCGACCGCGTGGTCTTCGTCACGTTCGACCGCAACGCCGCTCCGGTGCTGCCCAACAACCCCAGCGGGCCGGGCACCCTGGACCCATTGATCACGGACGAAGGCGTGGCCATCCTGACCCTGAACAAGCAGGTCGGCGTGGGGATGAACCACACGGCCCATACCGGCGAACAGGGGCGCTGCATCACCTTCGGCGTTGAGACCATGTACACCTACAACTGGGCGGCCCCCTGCATGGACACGAACATGGGCGGCGGTGTCCAGGCGGCCACGTCGATCCTGACCGACCCGCGTTACATCCGCCGCAGCGCCGTGTGGGTCATCATTCTGCTGAGCGACGGCGCGGCCAACGCCACGCCGCCCGCGGTCCAGAGCGATGGCAGCGGGGGGTATGAAAACGTGGTCAGCGCCTATGGGGAGCACGGGTACTGCCCCTGGTGGACGTTCTGCCGGACCGCCGATGGATTCGCGGAATGCGACAGCATCGACCCCACGGACGAAGAAGGCACCCAGCCTTTCTGCTCGGACAATGATCCTGCCTCGCGCCATTTCTGCGTCAACGGCGTGGGCGACATCGCCATCGACGCGCCGGGCTGCGACGTCAGGCGGTACGATGCCAACGACTACGTGATGGACATGGCGGATATCGCCGGCCTGAACGAAGTCCGCGAAGGGCAGGCAGGCAACTTCATTGCCATGTACACCATCGGGTTCGGTACCCCGACCAGTCCGCTCGTGGCCCTGGGTGAAGCCACGCTGCGCTACGTCGCCGATGCCGGCGACAACGGCCTCATCGATAACAACTGGCAGCAGGACTGCCGTGACGATGGCGTGTGCGGCAACGGCTCCGCCACCAATCTGGGCAGACTGGACGACTGCGAAGGCGCGGCCTACAAAGCGGACTGCGGCCAGTACTGGTATGCCGACAACCCGGATGACCTCGAGCGCGTTTTTGCCGAGATCGCCAGCCGTCTGTTCACGAGACTGTCGCGGTAGTCTTTCGCCGACGAATGTGGTCTGTTCGAATTCATAGAGAGGGCAAGTCTATGGATGCCAAGCTGGAAATTCCTCCCAGCCCCTCATCAACCAGGCGCCGCCGGGGACAGGCGCTGGCAGAATTTGCGCTCACGCTGCCGATTCTGCTGTTACTACTGTTCGGCATCATCGAGTTCGCCCGGATCTTCCAGGCCTGGGTGACCCTGCAGAACGCGGCGCGCACGGCGGCCCGTTATGCCATCACCGGGCAGGTGGAAGCCGCCGAACTGGAAAAAATCGCCGATACCTACGCCATCAGTGTCGGCAACACGGCGGCGGCGGCCGCGGCCGATACCCGCAACCAGCTCTGTCTGAACGGCGACTATCGCGGGACGCACTCGGCTTTCGGCCCGTACACGCCCGCCGGGTATCAGGACTACGAGTCGGTCTTCGCCAATCACTGGGACGGCCTCGACTGCGAGCCGGGCAGTGAAGATCACCAGGGTCTGATCAACGACATGGGGCGTATCGGCTCCATCCGCAACCAGGCGCGCATCGGCGCGGCCGGTCTGGACGTCCGGATGTGGGATGACCAGGCCTACGCCATCGAAGCCGATCCCGGAACCGGCGACTTCGTGCGCTGGGCCAATGATACCGTGCCCGGTTGGTTCCACGTCTTCATCTGCTCGTCGCGGCCCACCCTGCGCGAAGGCGACGACGCCACGCCGCGCTACACCGCCAATCGTGACAACCTGACCTGCGTCGTTCAGGAATACCGTGGCACGCCGCCTTCCGGCTACACGGACTACCACGACGACGATCAGACCGTCAATAACTATCAGAATCTCCAGTGGGACGCCGGCGGCCCCGGCGACGCGGTCGAGATCATCATCACCTTCAACCACCCACTGATCACCCCGCTGGCCCTGCCGACCTACGTCCAACTCCAGGCCCGCCGCGTGATGGTCAACGAAGCCTTCCGCTCCTCGCGCGTGGTCAACCTGCCGCCGGCGCTGGCGCGGGCGTCCGCGACTCCTTCGGATACGCCGACGGCTTCCGACGTGCCTCCGGCGACCGATACCGCGACGCCGACCGACACCCCGACGGCGACCGCCACGGCGACCCAGACCGGGACGCCCACCGCCACCGCGACCCCGGACTGCTCGATGCTGTCGATCGTCAGCACCGGCTTCAGCGGGGCCTACTTCCAGGTCAGCATCCGCAACGAGAACATCGCCGCACTCAACCTGGAAGGCGTGCGGCTCGAATGGCCCAAGCACGCGCTGTTCCCGAACATGTACGCCGACCTGATGCAGTGGCAAGGCCAGACGCACTGGGATGGCACGGATACCACGCCGCCCACCATCACCGGCGCCGCGCCTGGCCCTGGGACCGACGCGACCTGGATCAGCAGCGCCAACGTGCGTCTGAATGGCAACAGCACCGCCAACTGGCAGGTTCGCTTCGCCAACGGCCCGTTCAACATGTCGGCCTACTACAACCGTCCGGACTTCACCGGGTCGACCTGGTACTTCAGCAATGGGTGCGTCCTCAGCTACTCGGAGGCGACCCCGACGCCGATACGCGGAACGCCCACCTTCACGCCTACCCCGGTCTGCGGCACCTACAACCTGCGCTTCGAGGCCTTCTGGCCGCACGGCGTGGTTCAGTTCAGCATCACCAACCCAGGCGGCACGCCGATCCAGATCACCGGTATCGACATGCGCTGGATCTATTACTACAGCGGGATGAATCTCGACTTCATCTCCATCGGAGGCACCAACGCCTTCGACCCGGCCACGGTCATCGTCTGGAACGGCAACGACGTGGGGACAACCGTCGGGGCGGTAACCAACACGGCGACCGGCACGCTGGGTAGCGAACCGACCTGGCTGATCAACGCCACGGTCAATGTGGGCGACACCGTCTACATGTGGCTGGACTACGACGGTACGTCCGAGTCGCTCGATACGGGCTACGGCGCCAAGGACTACGACTTCAACGGCACGCGGATCGCCTTCGACAACGGCTGCATCATCACGCCGCCCGTCATCAACACGCCCATCCCGCCCCAGTGCGGTGACAGCATCGTTCAGAGTTCGCTCGGCGAGCAGTGCGACGACGGCAACACGGTCCAGAACGATAGCTGCGACAACAACTGCAAGTTCACCTGCGGCAACAACGTGGTGCTTGCGCCGGAAACCTGCGACGACGGCAACCGGGTCAGCGGCGACGGCTGTAACAGCTCGTGCCGCCTTGAGTACTGCGGTGACGGCGCGACCCAGTCGGCCCTCGGCGAGCAGTGCGACGACGGCAACACCAACGACACGGATAGCTGCAGCAACACCTGCCGGTACACCTGCGGCAATGGCGTCGTCGCCGGCTCCGAGCAGTGCGACGACGGCAACCGGACCAGCGGCGACGGCTGCAACAGCTCGTGCCAGAAGGAATACTGCGGTGACGGCACGATCAACAAGGACTACACCACGGGCGTGGTGGATCAGTGCGACGACGGCAACAAGAACAGCGGCGACGGCTGCTCGAGCACCTGCCGCATCGAAGCCCCGGTCTGCGGGAACAGCCGGGTGGAAACGGGCGAGCAGTGCGATCCGCCCAGCAGCGCGAATTACTGCTCCAGCACCTGCCAGCGTATCCCGTACTGCGGCGACGGCACGGTCAACCAGGCCAGCGAGCAGTGCGAGCCGCCCAATACCTCGACCTGCAATGCGACCTGCCAGCGTATCATAGCTGCGCCGGTCTGCGGTAACGGCGTGGTGGAAACCGGCGAGGAGTGCGAGCCGCCCAACACCTCGACGTGCAGCTCGACCTGCAAGATCAGCATCTGCATGGACTGCGGCAGCTAGTCGAGACAGACCTGTCCTGAGCAAGTAAGCAAGCGCCCCCGGAGCCTGAGGTTCCGGGGGCGCTTCGTTGTCCGTTCGGTGGACGGCGATCGGCGCCTACAGCGCGCCGATCCGGCGGAGCTTGGCCCGGACTTCCATCCGCGATTCGCGCATGGCCTCCTCCAGGTAAGGCAGCGCCAGCCAGCCGTTCATCAACCCAAAGAACGCCCCGGTCACCGTCCGGAACAGCGGCGTCGACTCGCGCACCGGCCACAGGCTGATCGGCGGCGCGCTGAGGAGCTGGCTCACCCCATCCAGCGCGATCGGCCCCAATCCCAGAAAGGCATACAGTAGCAGGGGCACCGGCCGCAGCCTGCGCCGCACGAAGGCGAAAAATACGGAAAAGGCCAGCAGCGCGCCATAGGTGGCGATGTCCCGCTCGCACAGCGCGACCTTGTAACCCATCACCTCATTGCCGACAAACGTCCGGGACAGTTCGATCAGCTCGACCGACCACTGGCTCAGATCGGGCACGTCCTGGAAATACGGGTCGCGGCTGGCATACGTCTCGTACGAAGCCAGCCCATCCACCCCGGCAACGGCTCTGGGATAGGCCGCCTGCTCGCCGAACAGGAACCAGGATCGAAAGGCGAACTGGTGGCACAGGGGCGCATACATCGCGTAGATCACGCGCGCCGGCCCTTCCGCACCCAGGTGCATCAGCGTGGGGGCGAGAAAAGGCAGTCCCACGAACAGCGCGAAGAAGCCGGTCACCAGCCACAACCAGGTCTTGCTCAGCCACAATACGGCCCGCTGGGCGCGAATCGCGCGGCGGCGGGCAGCTTCGTCATTGACAGGCATGGTTCCTTCCGTATCCAGATCAGGTCCGGCGACTCCGCGCCGCCCACGGCCAGACTCGCGCATGAACCGCTCAACTCGGACTGGCCCCGGTGGGATTGTCCAGAGCAGCCTGCACGTACCTCTCCAGTTGCTCCGCCGTCAGCACGCCCAGATGGCGGGCCACGATCACACCCTCCCGATTCACGATGAAGGTCGATGGCATGCTGATCACCTGGTAAACGCCCGCCGTGATCCGCTCGTCGGGATCGAGCACCAGCGGGAAGGTCAGCCCGAACTCCTGGCGGAAGGCGGCCACGCGCCCGGCGGATTCGGCCCGATTCACCCCCACGACCAGCACGTCCTGATCGGCATAACGCTCGGCGGCCGCCTGCAAGTCGGGCATCTCGGTCCGGCAGGGACCGCACCAGGTCGCCCAGAAATTGAGCACGATCACGCTGCCCCGCGTTTCGCTCAGGGTGAAAGATTGGTTGCCGTCGGTCACGGTCTCGAAATCGGGCGCGATCAGCCCTTCATCCAGCCCGACGGCGGGCAGATCGGCGGATTCCAGCGGCGCGAGGCTGCCCAGAATGCCCGACGCGGCCGCCTCCCCTCCGGGAGATGCGGGCGCGGCTGCATCGCCCTGCCCCGCCGGGACGTAGTTCAGGCCCGCGTCCATGCACGCCCCAACCTCGCCCAGACCGATCCGGCCGCTGAACAGCTCCGTCGCGCAATGTTCCAGGTTAATCGAGAAGTCACCGGCCGAACCAAGCTGGCTGAATTGCTGAAGCTGCCCGGTCAGCACCAGCACTCCGATCACGATCAGGAACAGGCCGCTCACCAGCTCGATCGTCTTCATGTGGCGCTGCAAGCGGCGCAGCAAGCCCTGCATCCGATCCAGGGCGACGGCAGTCAGCAGGAAAGGCACCCCCAGCCCCAGCGAGTACGCGGTCAGCAGCAGCCCGGCCTGGCTCAGCGATCCCCCGTTGGCGGCCAGAGTCAGCACCGCGCCATACACCGGGCCGATGCACGGCGTCCACCCGGCGGAAAAGACCACGCCCATCAGGGCCGACCCGGCATACCCGGCTTCGCTGCGCGCCTGCATCTGGCGGCGCGTATCGGCATACAGCACCGTTTGCAAGCGAGTCAGAGTCTTCATCCAGAAATCGCCGGGCCGGGTCAGCGCCCCACCCAGCACCAGCCAGCCTGCGTACAGCCCCACCCCGATCGCGATTGGGATCAGCGTTACCAGCGACCAGGCCAGCACCAGCCCAACGAGCACTTCGACGGCCAGCGTGATCGCGTAACCTACGCCGTTATTCATCTGGCCGGTCTGGCCCATCACCCAGCCAATCACGCGCGGCAGAACGCCCATGACGTGCAACCCGAAGAGCACGATCACAAGGCCGCCCAGGCGGGTCAGGATTTCCTGCACGTCCACCACCGAGCCGCGCAGGGCCAGCGATCCGGCCGTGGTCAGCAGGCCGAAGGTGACGAAGACAAACGTGAAGCCCAGCACGAAAAAGAGGCCATGGATCAGGGTGTTGAAGCGATTCTGGTGCGCGGCGACCGCGCCGCCGCCCGCCGTCGCCGCGACCTGAGTCGTCACCTGCCCGCCCATGTAGCCCACGTAGGCCGGCACCAGTGGCAGCACGCAGGGCGAGATAAATGACACCAGCCCGGCGATGAAGGCGATTCCAATCGTGATATCGGCCATGCCCGCACTCCTCTATCCGCCGGAATCGGTCCGGCTCCGCGTCCGATCCTTAGACGCCGCACCCCCCGCGATCGTTACCTGACTATCCGCCGAGAGACCGATCCGGCTCAGACCACGTCCAGCGGCGCGCCTTCCGGCAACCAGCCGTACAGCCAGCGCGCCAGCGCGGGATGCACTTCCCAGCCCGCGCCCGTTCCGGCCCGGCCAAACCGGTTGTGCCAGTGCGCGCCATAAAGACGCACCGGCCCGGCGCGCAAAACCCACGCCGCGCCGGGAGGCAATGCCGCGCCGGAGGGCGCGCGGCCTTCCAGGCGATAGCGGCCCGCTTCCAGCCCGGCAGGCGGCGCGGCGGGCAGGCGCAGTACAGCCCCCTCGCCTTCGAGCGCGAGGACGATCCCGGCCACCCGGTCGAGGCGCAGGCCGCGCCGGGCGGCCTCCGCCTGGGGCACCGGGGGGACGTCCACCACCGCCCAGCGATCGGCGGAAGTCCACCCTAGCGGCTCGCTGCCCGGTTGAGGCGCAACGCCCAGCCAGTCGCCAATCCCAACCAGGCGATCCGAGGCGGCCATTACGCCGCCATACCCGACCCGCCCCACCAGCGGCGCATCCGCCGCGGCCCACGCCCGCAGCGGGGCGACCGGCGCATTCACGCATACCCAACCACAGCCAACCAGCGGCGCGACCCCGGCCAGGGGAAGCATCGGCTGGGCATCCTCGCGGCGCAGGTAGCCCGCGCCGGTGGCATACCAGTCCCCGGCCGCTTCGCGGACCCGTACCACGCTATCCGGCCACAAACACCCCACAACCTCGGCCCCGACGGCAGGCTGCCGGTAGAGGCTGGCGGCGGTCAGGACGCGTGCCTCCACGACCTGCGGCGCGTCCGGCAGGCCCAGATCGATCGGCAGGGTCGAGGCCAGCGCGGCCGCGCCACACCAGCCCAGAAACGTCCGCCGTGAAATCACGCCCAAACCTGCACCCCGTTCAGCCCTCCCCGATCCTCTACGGATCGACGCGGTCCGGCACGAAAACCGGGGGATTACCCCCGGTTCGATCCCCTGGTTTATTGTACTGGCCGATCAGCCTCCGGCAACCAGCCGGTCGAGCGCGGCCTGAAGCTGTTCCTCAGTCTGGTAGCCGACGAGGCGCTCCACCAGGTTGCCCTCCGCATCCAGCAGGACGATCAGCGGGATGGCGGACACCTCGTAACGGTAAGCCAGATCGCGCGTCGACAGGAGATCGACGTTGAGAATATCGAATGTCACCCGGTCTGCATATGCTTCTTCAAGCCGTCGCACGGACGGACGCATCGCGTTGCAAGTACTTCACCACCGGGCCTGGAACTCGACCAGATGCGGCAGCCCGGTACGCTGGATGGCATACGGCGTCGCGGAAAGGTCCTGGGTCGGGATCAGCCCGGCGATGGCCGTCAGGGTCGCCAGCGGCCCAGCCACGGGCGGGGCCTCGGTCGGCAGGACAAACACGCTGGGCGGCGGCGTGGCGGTGGCGCTCCCAGGCACGGGCGTCGGCAGCGCGGCGATCTGCCCGCCCAGCGGCGCGCTCGCCCCAGGCAGGGAGCCAACCACCGTCCTGAGGCCGTCTACCAGCAGGGTACAGGCCCCCGTCGCCAGCGCCAGCAGCGCCAGGGCCAACAGCAGCAGTGCACGTTTCATCCACAGCCCCTTTCCCGATCGAGCGTTGCAGGGCAATTGTACCGGCGAGCGCCGTGCGCGACGAATGCCAGCGCACCCGGCTCAGCCGGAAACCCGCGCCAGGATGACGTGGATCGCGTCAGCCCCTGCGGGATAAGCCCCGGAGTCGGAGCCGGGCATCCGGCTCTGTACAAAGCCTGTCTCATCCGTTGCGCGCACCGCGATCGAAACGTCGCCGGGCCGGTCGGGAGTCCAGCGGATGTACCACTGCGTCCAGGCGGAACGGCTCACCACCGGGCGCAGCGTGACCGGCATCCAGGGCCCGCCATCGAGACTGACCTCGACCGCGCGAATGGCCCGATCGCCGGCATAGGCCACCCCTTGCAGGGCGACCGGCTCCCCCACCCGGACCTGGCTGTGCGAGCGGGGAGTGTCGATCCGCGACCAGGTCTTGACCACGCCGGAAGTCGCCCAGCCATGCGAGGCGGCCTCCCACGTCCCAACCGGCGCATAATCGACCAGGGTGATGGCCTTCAGCCACTTGGGGGATTGCAGCCCGTACCGGCCGGGATAGACCGCGCGCAGCGGGTGGCCGTGATCGCGGGGCAGCCGCCCGCCGTTCATCTCATACGCCAGCAGGATTCCGGCCCCGGCCGCCTCGACCAGCGGCAGGCCGAGCGTGTACCCATCCACCGCCTCGAAGCACAGGTGGGTCGCCTCCGGCCGGACGCCCGTCCGGGCCAGCAGATCGGCCAGCCGGACGCCTCGCCAGGTCGCATTGCCGATCTGGTCGCCGCCCGGTGGGTTGCCCATGCACATCAGCGTGCAGGTGTCCAGGGTGCTCGGCAGCGTCCATAACTGGGTGAGCGACAGGAATAGCGGCGTCTCCACCAGCCCGCCGACCGCCAGCCGCCAGGTGCCCAGGTCGATCTCCGGCGCGGACGCGCCGGGCCGGTAGGTCTGGCAAAAGAACTCGCCGTTGGGGGTGATCAGGGGCCGCTCGTGCGTGAACGTCACCGCACGCGGGGCCGGCTTCGCCATGGGTCCAAGCGCCTCCACCGCCTTGGGCGGCGAGTCCAAGGCCCCGGTCAGGGCGCGGAAAAACCCCCGGCGCGAAAAACGAGAAGAGCCGGTCGAATCGGGCATACCCATCCTTCCTGAAGCGCATGGCGAATCGGGATCAGGCCTGGCGTTCGCGCTGGCGGCGTCTGGCCGCCTCGCGCACCATTGCCACGATCCCCATCAGGCCCTGGCCCTTGCCCATCGAGATATTCCGCCCGAAGATGGCGAGCACGATGTCGTCGGGAACCTGGGCCACCTGATCCAGCGGCTGGCCGGACAGGGTCTGATCCAGAATAGCCGCCATCGCCATCGCCGACAAGCCCTGCGGGTTCTCGACGGCGAAATGAAACTTGAGCGTCCCGTCCGGCTGGTCTTCCGACCAGACGTACGCCTCGGATTCGCAGAACGGCACCCGGTGATCGTCCGGGTAAGGTGGGGCTGCGATCCGGGCGGGCACGGGCTGGAACTGGTCGGCCAGTTCGATCAGATAGGCCGAGCGCTCCTCGCGGTCGGTGAGCAGGCTGAAATCCTGCAAAACCTGGCTCAACGTTCCGGGAATGTGGGGTGAGTTCACGTATTCATCCTTCCAGGCCATTGGCAAGCCACACGGCGCGGCGGACGGACGCCATCCCGCGCGCCCGCCGCCGCAAATCGACTCTGGATACCTGGGCGCTACTTTTCAATCGGGACGCCGACCAGGTTGCCCCACTCCGTCCAACTGCCGTCGTAGTTGCGCACGGTCTGGAAGCCGAGCAGATAGGTCAGCACGAACCAGGTATGGCTGCTGCGCTCGCCGATCCGGCAGTAGGCCACCGTCGGCCGGGCCGGGTCCAGCCCGTGTTCCTGCTGGTAGATCGCGCGCAGTTCCTCGGCCGGCTTGAAGGTGCCATCGTCAGGATTGGCCGCCCGCGCCCAGGGGATGTTGCGCGCACCGGGAATGTGCCCGCCGCGCAGCGCGCCCTCGTTGGGATAGCCCTCCATGTGCGTCCGCTCGCCGCTGTATTCGGCCGGGCTGCGCACATCCACAAGCTGGCCCTGGGCCTGAGCATGGGCCAGCACCTGGTCACGGAAGGCCCGGATCCGGCTGTCGTCGCGCGGGTGGGCGCGGTAAGCCGTCGCAGGATAGACAGGCTTCTCACGAGTCAATTCGCGGCCCTCCTTTTCCCACTTCAGGCGGCCGCCGTCCATGATCCGGGCGTTGGTATGGCCGAACAACTGGAATACCCAGAAGGCATAGCAGGCCCACCAGTTGTTTTTGTCGCCGTAAAAAACAACCGTGGTCGCCGGGGTGATGCCAATCCGCGAGGCCAGGGCCTCGAACCCGGCCTGATCCAGGTAGTCCCTGCGAACCGGATCGTTCAGGTCAGCCGTCCAGTCTACTTCGACCGCGCCGGGGATGTGCCCCGCCGGATACAGCAGCGGGTCTTCGTTGGATTCCACGATGCGCACGTCCGGGTCGCCGCGATGCACCGCTACCCACTCGGTCGAAACCAACACGTCAGGCCGCGCGTAACCGCGCTGCGTGATCTCGGTCATGGCAAGAACTCCTTATTGTCTACAGTCCACCGAACAAAAAAGCCGCCTGGAGACCTGTCCGGGCGGCTGCGTTCACCGAGCCAATTACATTCCCTGGGTCGACCTAGATCGCCATCCCAACCCGGACCGCATCCATGTCCTCCGGACACAGACAGACGCAGACAAAACAGAAACGGAGGTCGGATCGAAGGTCACTCATGACCACAGCATAACATGCCCGCGATAAAAGTCAAGTTTTTATATCATATTCATCATTTTTATTCCAGAGAGCCTGTATAATAGAGCCTGGCTGGCCCACGTCTGGCCTGCGATTACCCGTCCGTTTGCCGCCGAACCACGGCAATACCGCCCTCGAGTGTTACAATTACTCGTATGACTACCGCGCACCGTCCACCTTCCCGCCCCCGCCCCTGGCTCGCGTTGATTCTGTTCGCCATGCTGCTGCTTTTGAGCATGATGGCCTGCAACCTGTCCAGCCCGCCGCCGCCCACCGTGCCGCCGCGCCTGCCGACCAGCACTCCCCAGGCTCCCCTGGGAATCAGCACCCAGGCGCCGATCGCCCTGCCCACCGGCATCCCGGCCGAGGCCCCCACCGATCCGGGAATCGATGGGCTGCTGCGCCAGGTCGACCCGGCCCGCCTGATGCAGCATGCCCGGACATTGGCCGAATTCGACACGCGCTACGTGAACTCGGCCCAGACCAATTCCGCGCGCGGGATTGGCGCGGCCCGCCAGTACATCCGTGACACGTTCTCCTCCTACAGCGCCCAGGCCCAGGGCCGGATGACCGTGTGGGAGCATCCCTTCACCCTGACCTGGGAGGAAAAGGAAACGCTCCAGCACAACATCGTCTGTTCCTTGCAGGGCACGGAAAGCGGCGCGGGCGTGGTCATCCTGGGCGGGCACTACGACAGCGCGGCTTACGACGTCGACGCCACGATCAACGCCCCCGGCGCGGACGACAACGGCTCCGGCATCGCCGCCATGCTGGAGATCGCGCGGATCATGAGCCAGACTCCCCAGCGCGCCACGATCATCTTCATCGCCTTCTCGGCGGAAGAGGTCGGGCGCATCGGCAGTATCCGGTTCATTGACGAATACCTTAAGGAATACGCCATCGACGTGCGCGCCGTGCTGACCCTGGACACGATCGGCAACATCAGCGGGCCGAATAACAGCACCAACGACCACCAGATTCGCATCTTCTCGGACGAAGACAATCGCTCGCCCTCGCGCCAGCTCAGCCGGGCCATCCAGCTCGTCGCCAGCACCTACATCCCGGACATGCAGGTCGTCGTCCAGCCCGCCGGGGATCGGGAAGGCCGCTGGGGCGATCACATGAGCTTCACCTCCCAAGGCTACGCAGCCGTGCGCTTCATCGAGGCGCTTCAGGACCCGGCCCGCCAGAACAACAGCTACGACACAATCCAATACGTCAATTCCGACTACCTGACTCGCTCCACCCAGGTCGCCCTGGCGACCCTGGCCGTGCTGGCTAACGGCCTGCAGCCGCCGGATAACTTCAGCCTGCGCGCCAACTCCCAGGACCCGGCCAACCACACCCTGGTCTGGTCGCCGGTGGACGGAGCCGCCGGGTACATCATCGCCCTGCGTCCGGTGGACGCTATCACCTATACCCAGATTCTCAATGTCGGCCCCACCAATTCGCTCACCTGGAGCGGGTTCACCCCCGATCGCTTCGAAGGGGTGAGCATTGCCGCAGTCGACGACTCTGGCCGCTGGGGGCCGTTCAGCGCGGAATTTCTGCTCGCTTCGGCTCAGTAGGAAACGAGAAAACACGATGCCCGACAAAACTCCCGCACCGCAAGAGCTGATCCACTTTGGCACGGTGGGCAGCCCGCAGACCACGCCCACCAGCGGCACGCCCGCCGCAGTCGAACATACCCGCCTCCTGGGCCTCGACCACCTGGAGATCGCCTGGGTGCGCAGCGTGACCGCCACCGATAAGACCTGCGCCGAGATCAAGGCCGCCGCCAACCAGTACCACGTCACGCTCAGCATTCACGCCCCGTACTTCATCAATCTCAACAGCCAGACGGCGGAGTTGATGCGTAATTCGGACGAGCGCCTGCTCAAGGCGGCCCGCACGGGGTATCTGGCCGGGGCGCGCGATATTGTCTTCCATCCCGGCAGCTACCACGAGCAGCCGCCGGAACAGGTCTACGAGCGCGTCAAGGAGAAGGTGATTGAGATCCGCGACATCCTGAGGAGCGAGGGAGTCGACGTGATCCTGCGGCCGGAGACGATGGGTAAGACAGCCGTTTTCGGGACTCTGGACGAGCTGGTGCAGCTCGCCAGGGAAGTCGACGGGGTGCTGCCCTGCATCGACTGGGCACACCTCCACGCCCGGAGCGGGGATGGCTCCTTCAACGGCTACGACGACTTCGCGGCGACGCTCCAGAAGGTCAAGGACAACCTGGGCGATCGCGGCCTGAAGCACCTCCACTGCCACCTGAGCGGGATCGAATACACCGCCAAGGGCGAGAAACGCCATATCCCGCTCAACCAGGCGGACATCCTGTACCGCGAGCTGATGCAGGCCCTGGTCGATTTCGAAGCGGCCGGGGTGATCGCGGTCGAGGCCCCGGAGCCGTTCCACGTCTCCGACTGCCTGACCATCCAGGCGACTTACCGCCACGTCCTGCGCGGCGGAGAGTTGAGCGGCGGGGACTACTGAGAGCAATACCGGGGGCGAAGCAATCGCCCCCGGTTGATTTCTCGCGGGCGTTCAGTCCAGACGGCGTGCGCCGCTGCCCGGCGCGGGGAATACAGGGTACAGATCGGGGGTAAGGCCCGTGCGGGCCTGGTAGGCCGGGGCGACCGCCTGGACGAAGGCCGGCACGGCCTCCCGTTTGACCAGGGCCACGGCACACCCGCCGAACCCGCCGCCGCTCATCCGCGCCCCGAAGCAGCCGGGCTGAGCCTGGGCTAACTCGACGATCACATCCAGTTCCTGGCAGCTCACCTCGTAATCGTCGCGCAGGCTGGCATGGCTGGCATTGAACAGGCGTCCGGTCTCGACCAGATCGCCCGCGCGCAGGGCCTCCACCGCTTGCAGCGTGCGCGCATCCTCGGTGACCACGTGGCGCACCCGCTTCTGGATCACGGGCGGCAGCTTGGGCAGCGCGGCGGGCAGATCGGCCTCGCTCAGGTCGCGCAGGGCTTTCACACCGAGCAGGGCCGCGCCTTC
>JARKOQ010000186.1 GCA_029976005.1 Aggregatilineales bacterium
GGTACGTTAAATTGAACGTCCAACCCGGCGGTGGATCAATGCCAATGCCGGAATCGCCCCCAACCGGGCCGCGAGCGCCGCCGGACGCTACTCCGCCGCCGGCCGGATCATCCTGCCGGGATCGATACCCCCGCCGGGCAGGCCGGGGCGCTGACCAGGAAGCCCGCGATCCAGGCGGTTTCGATTCCGGCCACCTGCACCTGGTACCAGTCGACAGCCGCGTTGTGGCCGATCACGTCCAGGGTCTGGCCGCCGGTCACGCTGCCCACCAGGTCGAAGGTCGTGCCGGGGCCGCCGCGCAGGTTGGCGTTGCCGGCGGCGGTCACCGTGCACCGGCAGCCTTTCAGCGCGACCAGACCCGGTTCGGCCGGACAGGCGTCCTCGGCATCGAACACGCCGTCACCGTCCGCGTCGGGACAGCCGTTGGCCGCGCGGTTGCCGGGCAGTTCGACACACCAGTCGAGCGCGTCGCCAACCCCGTCGCCATCCGTATCCGGGCAGCCCTGGGCCGTCCCGGTCTCGGCAGGACACAGGTCGTCCGGGTCGAGCGCGCCGTCGCCGTCGCTGTCCGCGCAGCCGTCCAGATCGCCCGGATCGGCGGGGCAGCGATCCTGCCGGTCGGGCAGGCCGTCGCCATCGGCGTCCGCCGGTTCGGCGGCCGCGATCCCCAACCCGAAGGTGTAGTCGAAGCGCCCCTCCGCCGTGGGCAGGAGCAGGACGGTGTAGACGCCGTCGTCGGTGGCCGGCAGCACGCCCGGCATCAGGTAGTCATACGTGGCGCGCGGGGAGACCAGCCACAGGCTGACCTCTCTCGCGCCGCCCTTGGCCAGGGTCAGCAGATCGCCCTGGGCCGCCGCGAACTGGATGGCAAGGCCCGCGTCCAGCGAACCGGACAGGCTGTCCCCGGCGGCGAGATGCTCGGCCTCGGAGAAGAAGTCGGCCGTCAGACTCAGGGTATAGCTCCCCTGGCCCAGCCCGGAGTCGCTCTCGACGATCACGGTGTAGACCCCATCCCAGGCCAGCCGGGTGGGCGGGATCACGGCGTCGGACTCCGAGATCGGCATCCCAACCGCGACCCGCCCGCGCGGCCCGTACAGGGTCACCCCCGGCGTGAAGCGCTCACCGTGCAGCCACACGCCGGCCGTCTCGCCGGCCCCGGCTTCGAAGGTGTGCAGCGCGACCTGGCGCGAGGGGAGGGTTCCGGTCACGCGCTCGCCGAAGGCCAGCGGCCCGGCCTCCGCCGCCCCGTCCAGGCGCAGGGTGTATTCGTAGCCAAAATACGAATCGGGCATCTCGTAGTACGGCCCCGTCGTCAGGGTATACAGCCCGTCGACCGGCAGGACCAGGTTGGGCAGCAGCGTCCCGGCCATCACCCCGCTGCCGGAATTCTCCAGGGCGAACAGACCGCCGGGGCCGCCCAGGGCTGTCTCCGAGATGAACGAGTCGCTGATGGCGTTCACGCTCACCCGGTCGCCCGCCGCCCCCTGGAACTGGAACACCGGCCGGGGCGGGGCGTCCAGCACGATATCCAGCGCGTCGCCGATGGCGACCGGCTGAGGCTCGCGGGCCAGGCGCTCCAGGGTCAGGCTATACGGGCCGTCCTCCTCCGTGGTGACGATCAGGCTGTGCGGGCCGCTTTCGACCAGGACAAACTGCTTCTCGAACACGTCCTCGTACGACGTGTAGCCGGACACCAGGGTGCTCGACGGCCCGCCGACCGTGATCCGGGGACGGAGGGCGTCCAGGTCGGGCGCAGTCACGCGCAGGCGCAGGCTGTCGCCCGCGCTGCCCTGGAAGCCGACCACCTGGAGGCCGCCCGCCGTTTGGCCCGCGAACGGGCTGCCGTAGCCGATCTGGGCCGCCGGGGCGGGCGTATCCAGGCGCAGGCTGTAGATGTTGTCGTCGTCGTGGCTGGTGAACAGGCGCACGGTGTACAGACCGTCCTGGGGCAGCGGGGCGGCGAAGCGCGTGTCGTAGACCAGGCCCCCGGCTTCCTGGTAGACCACCGCGCCGCTGGAATCCAGGATGTCCAGATACTCGGCCCAGCCCTCGTAGAAATGGAGGGTCAGGTCGATCACCTGGCCGGCCTGCCCGGCGAACCACCACACGGCGGGCGATTGGGCCGGAGTCCAGGCCTCGCCCACCGTCTGGCCGGGCGGCAGGGTGCGGGTCGGCGGGCGGCGCAGCCCTTGCAGGGTCAGGGTATACGGCCCGGCGCTGCGGCCATCGGCCGCCCGGACGACGATCTCGTAGGAGCCGTCCGAGGTCAGCTCGCGCTCCACCTGAAGCTCGTTCGAGCCGGTGGAACTCGACCAGTGGACGGCCAGGGACAGGGACAGGCTGGGACTGCTCACCGTCCCAATGGCGATATCGCCTTCCAGCGCGTCGAAGGTATAGGTATCCTCCTCGCCGGAGTCGAGCGTCCCCTGGACGGTCTCGCCGTACCGGATCGTGGGGGGCGTGCCCTGGGCTATGGCGGAGAATGGCAGACCAAGCGAACCGATGACGAGGCAGACGATCAGGCCGGACGGGATACAACGGGAAATCCTGTGCATACGGGTGCTCCTGGATGGAACGCCAAGGCTCAATTGCGCGCAGTGGGCCGTCTGGCGGGCTTCGCCAGAGCGAGACGCGGAATCGACTTGCGGGGAAAGCCCAGGGGAACGGGATGGGCCGGACTCGGTGCGGCGGCGCTGTCTTTCCCCTGCGGCCAGTATAGTCCCGATCGGCGGGTTAGCCTACCGGGGACCACCGCCGCTTGGGGACGGCGTCGCAGTCGAGGTTTTCTGCATTGCGCCTTTCTCCGCGTTTTTCCTGGCGTCTGTGGCGGACCCAATTTGCTTTTCAGGGCAATCGCATCAAAAGCAAGTCGAACCGCCAAGACGCCAGGAACGCCAAGGAAAAACGCGGAGAAAGGCAAAAATCGAAAATCTTGCGTCACGATGGCGCGGAGGTCAAAGGGCTTCCTCGGTGAAGTCTTTCCTCTGCGTCCTATGCGTTCTCCGCGGTGAGATGCCTTTTCCGTTTGATGCGATTGCCCTGATTTGCTTTTGTTCCGCCCTGGGGGGAACGGCCGGGCAGGGTTATAATCCGCCGCTGTTTGGTTGCATGGCGCAACAAATCCGCCGTGCCTGTTTGCTGTGCTGCCGTGTCTGCACGGATGGGGGAATAGCCGTATGGCTGCCGTCACCGCACCCAGAACCCGGACGAATGCCGGGCTGGTTACCCTGTTGATCGCCTACGCCGGGTTCGTCGTGCTCGGCCTGCCGGACGGCCTGCTGGGGGTGGCCTGGCCGTCCCTGCGCGAGACGTTCGGCGTCTCGCTGGACGCGATGGGCCTGCTGCTCCTGCCCGCCACGCTGGCCTACATGCTGATCAGCACCCTCAGCGGCCGCCTGATCGGCGCGTGGGGAATCGGGGCGTTCCTGCTGGCCGGGGCGGCGGTGCGCGGGCTGGGCCTGCTGGCCTTTGCCATCGCGCCAAGCTGGGGTCTGCTGCTGCTCGTCCAGTTCACGACCGGGCTGGGCACGGGCGCGATCGACAGCGGCTTCAATACCTACGTTGCCACCAATTACAGCGCCGGGCGGCTGAGCTGGCTGCATGCCGCCTTCGGCGTGGGCGCGACTATCGGCCCGCTGATCATGACCGCGCTCCTCAAGGCCACCGGCGCCTGGCAGGGCGGCTATCTCCTGGTCGGGGTGCTGCAACTGGTCACGGCGGGCGTGATCCTGGTCACGCTCGGCCAGTGGCGGATCAAGACCACCAACGGCCATGACGGCCAGCCGGTGCGGACGGCCCCCGCCCGCGCCACGATGCTCATCCCGGCCGTGTGGCTGGCCGTGCTGGTGTTCTTCATGTACACCGGGGTGGAAGTCACCGGCGGCAACTGGACCTACAGCCTGTTCACGGAGAGTCCCCAACGCCTGATCGACCCGCTGGTGGCCGGCCCCTGGATCAGCCTGTACTGGGGCAGCCTGACCGTCGGGCGCTTCCTGACCGGGATCATCGTCGGGCGGCTGGGCGAGGTGCGCCTGCTGCGCCTGAGCATGATCGGGGCCGTGCTGGGGGCGCTCCTGGTGACCATCCCGGCCGGCATGTCGGCGGCCTTCGTCAGCCTGGCCGGGATCGCCCTGCTGGGCTTCGCCCAGGCGGCCATCTTCCCGACCCTGATCGCGATCACCCCGGCCCGGTTCGGGGTGGAACATGCGGCGAACGCGATCGGCTTCCAGATCGCGGCGGCCGGGCTGGGCGTGGCGATCCTGCCCGGACTGGCGGGCGTGCTGGCGCGCGGGATCAGCCTGGAGGTCGTCGGGCCGTTCATGGCCGTCGTCGCCCTGCTGATGTTCGCCCTGTTCGAGGTGGGCATCCGCGTCGCGCCGCCCAAAACCTCACCCTAAATCCCTCTCCGCGCGCGGAGAGGGACTTCAACCTCTCTGCATTTCTCCGCGTTCTCCGCGGTGAGATGCTTTTTTGCCCTGGGGACGGATCGCGCGATCCGTCCCCAGGGGTCGATCAGGCGCGCCGGACGTCGTAGCGCAGCCAGACGCGGCCGCTTTCGGCGGTCTGGACCTCGCGCAGGGCCAGTTTGACCGGCTGCTCGTCCGGGCCGAGGGCGGGGCCGTCGCC
>JARKOQ010000192.1 GCA_029976005.1 Aggregatilineales bacterium
CTTTCCATCCGAGCCAGGATGGCTTTCATCTTGCCCTTCTTTATCCTCTTTTTCCTCATCTTTTTCTTTTTCATCCCCGGTTATCGATGCAATAAGATCGAGTGCTGATGGAGCGGAAGTCTCTCTATATAGCAGTCTGATATAGCATGAGGAGGAACGCCATAACACGGTTGTGAGACTGTCAGCTCAAACGATCCATGGCCACACCTCCTCCTGTGCAGGATGGCGACCCTGAACAACGCGAGTTCGGCGTATCGAACTGACCACACCATGCCACAGAAAACTGGCCCTACCAATCAAAACGGGCCTGAAGCTCGCGTCCCACGCGCCGCCGACCGATTTCTTGCGCAACGCTAATTGAGCGTGCGGTCGGGCTGTGGTAGAATTCCTAGCGGTTGTATGATGAAAGAAAAGCGACCGAGTCGCGTTCTATGGGCGATAATCCACAACATCCAGGCAAACCCGACGATCCCGATCATGCGCCAACGCAGGTGGTCTGGGAACGAATCGTTGTCCGCCAGTCTTCCATCTGGTGTCCGCCCACCGATGTCTACCAGGCCGACAACCGCCTGATCGTGATCATTGAGGTGGCGGGAATGCGCGATGGGGATTTTCAGATTGTGCTCCAGAACCGGCGGCTGATCGTGGGCGGAGTCCGCAAGCAGGTCGTGGAGGGCGTGCAACTGGCCTACCACCAGCTTGAGATTCCGCGCGGCGAGTTCCGCACCGAGGTTCAGCTTCCCTGGAACGTGCAGCACGATCAGGTGAGCGCCACCTATCGCGACGGGCTGCTCCGGATCGAGCTGCCCCAGGCCCAGGCCCAGCAGATACACATCATTAACGTAAGCGCCGACCAAGAAAGACAATCCTGACCTAACGAACCAGTCGGATCGACATGACGCCTAACGACGATAATCCCGAAGTCGAAGAGAAGGACATCACCCCGGAATATGGTGATGAGCAGGAACAGCCGATCGACATCAAGACCGCCGAGGGCAGCACCGACCCCGGTAATGAAGTGCTGCCGCCCATCCCGGACGAGCTGCCCATCCTGCCGCTGCGCGGCGTCGTGGTCTATCCCCACACGGCCATCCCGCTGACCATCGGCCAGCCGCGCTCCATCGCGCTCGTGGACGACGTGGTCGGCAAGGATCGGATCATCGGCCTCTTTGCCGCCCGCGACCCCGAAAACGAACAGCCCGGCCCGGATGAGATTTATCCCGTCGGCACGCTGGCGATGGTGCATCGTCTGTTCCGCACCCCGGATGGGACGATCCGCCTGCTGGTCCAGGGCCTGGGCCGCATCACGATCGAGGAATACCTGCGGACGGAGCCGTATCTGGTCGCCAGGGTGCGCCGCCATCCTGAGACGATCGAAACCACCATCGAGGTCGAGGCCCTCAGCCGCAACGTCGTCGAGCAGTTCTCGCGCATGGCCGAGCTGGTGCCCAGTATCCCGGCCGAGCTGATCTCCTCCACGCTCAACCTGGACGATCCCCTCCACCTGGTGTATGCCATCGCCACCTATATCCGGATCGATCTCGAGGACAGCCAGGACATCCTCGAAACGGACAGCGTGTCGGACAAGCTGCGCAAGCTGATGCGCATCCTGGCGAAGGAGCTGGAGGTGCTGGAGCTGGGCCGCGAAATCCAGACCCAGGCCCAGTCCGAGATGGAAAAGGTCCAGCGCGAGTACTTCCTGCGCGAGCAGCTCAAGGCCATCCAGCGCGAGCTGGGGGAATCCGACGAACAGCAGGTCGAGATCGAGGAATTCCGCCAGAAGATAGAGACGGTGGGCCTGTCCGAGGAAGCGGGCAAGGAAGCGCGGCGCGAGCTGGATCGGATGGCCAAGCTACCCACCGCCGCCGCCGAATACGGCGTGATCCGCACCTACCTGGACTGGCTGGTCAGCGTGCCCTGGAGCCAGCGCACCGAGGACAACCTCGACATCGCTCACGCGCGCGACGTCCTCGAGGCGGATCACTACGGGCTGGAGGACATCAAAGAGCGCATCCTGGAGTTCCTGGCCGTGCGCAAGCTGCGGGCCGAGCGCGCCGCCGAAACCGATCAGCAGCCCACCCCACAGGATCAGGTCCGGCGCGACCGGCAGGGGGCCATCCTGTGCTTCGTGGGGCCGCCCGGCGTCGGCAAGACGTCGCTCGGATCGTCCATCGCGCGGGCGATGGGCCGCAAGTTTACGCGGATGAGTCTCGGCGGGGTGCGCGACGAGGCTGAAATCCGGGGCTTCCGGCGCACCTACATCGGGGCCATGCCGGGCCGCATCATCCAGACTCTCCGCCGGGTGGAGAACCGCAACCCCGTCATCATGCTGGACGAGGTGGACAAGCTGGGGCGCGACTTCCGCGGCGATCCGGCCTCCGCCCTGCTGGAGGTGCTCGACCCGGAGCAGAACCACGAGTTCCGCGACCATTATCTGGACGTGGCTTTCGACCTGTCCGAAGTGCTGTTCATCACGACCGCCAACGAGCTGGAACCGATCCCCGGCCCGCTGCGCGACCGGATGGAGATCATCACGCTCAGCGGCTACACCGAGCACGAAAAAGTCCAGATCGCGATCCAGTACCTCGTGCCGCGCCAGATTCGGGAGAACGGCCTGCGCCCGGATGAAATCAGCATCGAGCAGGAAGCCATCGCCGAGCTGATTCGCAACTACACCCGCGAGGCCGGGGTGCGCGACCTGGAGCGCCAGATCGGGCGGATCGCGCGCAAGATCGCCACCCAGGTCGCCGAAAACAGCGCCGGTGGCGGCACGCCCCGTGCCGTGAACCGTGAAGCCGTCCGGGAGCTGATTGGCAAGCCGCGCTTCAATTACCAGACCGAGATCGAAGACCGGACCGACCAGCCCGGCATCGCGACCGGCCTGGCCTGGACGCCAATGGGCGGCGACGTGCTCTTCGTGGAAGCGGCCAGCATGTCCGGCAGCAAGGGCTTCCAGCTCACCGGCAGCCTGGGGGATGTGATGCAGGAAAGCGCCAGGGCCGCCATGAGCTACATTCGCTCCCAGGCCAGCACGCTGGGCATCCACGAGGACTACTTCGACAAGCACGACCTGCACCTGCACGTGCCCGCCGGCGCCGTCCCCAAGGACGGCCCGTCCGCCGGAATCACCATGGCGACCGCGATCGCCTCGCTGCTGACACGCCGCCCGGTGCGATCCAATGTCGCCATGACCGGCGAGATCACCCTGCGCGGCAAAGTCCTGCCGGTCGGCGGCATCAAGGACAAAGTCCTGGCGGCCCATCGCATGGGCCTGGACACGGTGATCCTGCCCCGCCGCAACGAGCAGGACCTCGACGAGCTTCCGGATGAAGTCCGCCAGACCTTGACCTTTGTCCTGGTCAGCACGATTGACGAAGCCCTTCAGGCCGCGCTGGTCGGCGGGAGTGAGACCCTCACCTCTGAGCCGGCCGCCGAAACGGTCTCCGCGCCGGCCTAGCGCCTCAGCGCGCCAGGTCGCCCTGCCCTGCGCGCGCATTTGTTAGGAGTAACTATCGTGCCCCGAGTGATGATCGTAGACGACGACCGAACCACGATTAAGCTGCTTGAGACTCTGCTCATGATGGATGGCTTCGAAGTGACTCTGGTCGCTCGTGGAGGCGATGTCCTGGCGGCAGCCCGCCGCGATCGCCCCGACGTTTTCCTGATCGACTACCATCTGAGCGACATGGAGGGCGTCGACGTCGTGCATGACCTGCGCGGCGATCCGCAGTTTGCTCAGGCCCCGATCATCATCGCTTCAGGCATGAACGTTGAAACTGAAGCAAAACGCGCTGGTGCATCCATGTTCCTGATCAAGCCGCTCGATCCGGGCACCCTGGCTGCCACATTACGCAGCTTGCTCTGAACGGAATGAATCGCACCACGCGGGCCAACCGTGAATTTGACTAGATTTGATGGAGATAGCCCCTGTGGCCGCACGAAAGCGTTCTGGAAAATCCCAATGGTACCTGATGGACCTCCACCTCCATACCCCCGCTTCGGGAGATTATCAGGAACCTGCCAACACCTACCTTGACATCCTGCGCAAAGCAGAAGCGCGTAACCTGGACATCATCGCCTTCACCGACCACAACACCGTGGGTGGCTACAAGGCGATGATGGACCACATCGAAAAACTGAACTATCTCGAATCCCTGGGCCGGGCCACCAAGGACGAAACCCGCGAGCTGGCCGAATACCGCCGCCTGCTGGGCAAAATCCTGGTGCTGCCCGGTTTTGAGTTCACCGCCACCTTTGGCTTCCACATTCTGGGTATCTTCTCCCAACAGACCGGCGTGCGCGAACTGGAGCACATTCTGTTGAGTCTGAACGTCCCCCCCAGCGTGCTGGATACCGGCTCTTCGAATGTCGGCGCGTCCTCGGACGTCCTGACGGCCTACCGGCTGATCAACGAGGCCGGGGGTATTGTGATTGCCGCGCACGCCAATTCCACCCACGGAGTCGCCATGCGCGGCTTTGATTTTGGGGGGCAGACCAAGATCGCCTATACCCAGGACCCCAATTTGCACGCCCTGGAAGTCACCGATCTGGACCGGCGCGGGCGCGGCGCGACCGACCGCTTCTTCGACGGCACCAAGCCGGAATATCCGCGCCGTATGCGCTGCATCCAGGGTTCGGACGCCCACCGGATCAACGCCGATCCGGGGGCCAGCCGCAACCAGAACCTGGGTGTGGGCGATCGGGTCACGGAAGTGCTCCTCCCGGAGCGCAGTTTCGAGGCCCTGCTGGAGATGTTCCAGAGCAATGACTACTCGCTCACCCGGCCGTATGCCGGTAACCGCAAGCCGATCGACTACATCCAGACGGCCCGCGAGCAGGGCAACAGCATCGTCCAGGCTTTTCATGAGAAGGTGACCCGGCGCGGGGGGATGCTGTACGCCATCGTGGCTGACATTTGCGCGATGGCCAACACCAACGGCGGCACGATCTATTGCGGTCTCACCGCCGACCCCAAGGTCGAGCCGATTGGCGTCCAGCCGCCCAACAAGGCCATCGAGATGCTGACCGCCGAGATCGAGCAGCGCATCACGCCGCCGCTGAATGTTATCATCGACACCCAGGAAACCCAGGGCAAGAAGATCGTTCGCATCCAGATTCCGCGCGGCGACGACCCACCCTACGCGATCGACGAGAACAAGATTTACGTCCGGGACGAAGCCGAGACGACCCTCGCCGTCCGGGACGAGATCGTCCGGCTGGTGGGCGGTCGCCCCTCACCGGTCGAGGCCCCGGAGCCGCCCGCGCCCATCCTGCCGGTCGAGGTTGTGCCGGTCGCGGTCGAGCCGCCCCCCGCTGCCCGCCCCACCGAGATCGAGCCGCCCAAGACCGGCGTCGAGGTCCTGGAAACCGAGCAGCGCAAGGGCAAGCTCTACCATATGATGCGCGACCTGCGCAACGGCAACATCGTCAAGAACGTCACGCGCGCCTCCGCCCGCCGGTTGTGGCACTACGCCATCCTGGAAAAGGAAAAGAACCCGGTCGATCAGAGCAAGGTCACCTGGCAGGGGAATCTGGGACTGTGGAAGCGCCAGAAGCGCGGCGGCGCAGTGCGCTACGACCTGGTGCAGAAGACGGACGAGGGCCTGCGCGTGTACTACGGCGTAACCGAGGACGGCATGCACGGCCCCTGGCAGGCCTTCATCACCGAAGACGACGAAGACTGATCCCGAACGCGGAATTGCACCTTCTCGCGCAGGCGGGCCTGGACCAACCCGCCTGCGCCGTTCATCCGGCCCAGGCAGCCCGATGCGGACAGGCATCCTGACCATCAGCGACCGCGGCGTGCGCGGAGAACGGCCCGATACCAGCGGCCCGCTGATTGCCGAGATCGTCCAACAGGCCCTGGGAGCGAGCGTGGTCGCCCAGGAGATCGTCCCCGACGACCGGCCGACCATCAGTGCCCGGCTGGCCGCCTGGGCGGATTCCGGCCAGATGGACCTGATCCTGACCACCGGCGGCACCGGTTTCGCCCCGCGCGACGTCACACCGGAGGCGACGCGGGCCGTGTTCGATCGGGAGGCTCCCGGCCTGGCCGAGGCCATGCGCGCGGCCAGCCTGCTCAAAACCCCGCACGCCATGCTGAGTCGCGGCGTATGCGGCCTTCGCGGCCGGACGCTGATCGTCAACCTGCCGGGTAGTCCCAGAGCCGTCCGCGAAAACCTGGAAGTCATCCTGCCGGTGCTGCCCCACGCGATCGACCTGCTGCGCGATTCCCCCGACTCCGAACAGGGCCATACCCTCCCGCAATGAGCCATTCCAGCCGTCGCGCGAAATGGGAGCTTGCCAGCCTCGCTTTGATTCTGCTCGTCGCCGGCCTGCTGCGCCTGGGCGCGCCCGGCCTGACCGAGTTCAAGCTGGACGAGGCCCGGCTCAGCCTCCTGGCCCTGGACATGGCGCGCGGCGAGAGCTTCCCGCTGCTGGGCATCGGCTCATCGGTGGGCATCCCCAACATGCCGGTCAGCGTGTGGCTGTTCGCGCTTCCCTACCTGATCTCGTCCGATCCGACCGTAGCAACCCTGTTCGTCGGCCTGCTGAACGTGCTCGCCGTACTGCTAACCTGGTGGCTGGCCCGGCGCTACTTCGGCCCGGCCGCCGCGCTGACGGCAGCCCTGCTCTACGCGGTCAGCCCGTGGGCGGTGATCTACAGTCGCAAAATCTGGGCGCAGGACTTGCTGCCGCCCTTTGTCCTGCTCACCGTGGGGACCGGCCTGATCGGCTGGCTGGAGACGCCCCGTCCCGGCCGCTGGCGCTGGCAGGTCGCTCACCTGATCCTGCTGGTTCTCACCGTCCAGATTCACTACGCCGCCCTGACCCTGATCCCGCTGACGCTGGGCATGATCGGGCTGGGCTGGCGCGACCTGCCCGGCCGCACCCGGCGCTGGCTGGGGGCGATCGCCCTCCTGGGCCTGCTGAGCCTGGGCGCCGGCGTGCTCCTGATGACCGGGCGCGGCATCAATCTGGGCGTGTTCGGGCGGAACGGCCTCGGCCTGACGGCCGACGCGCTGTACCACTTCAGCCTGGTGGTCACCGGGAATGAGATTCACTCGCTGGCCGGGCCGCAGGCCTTCCTGGCCTTCCTGGCGACTGTGCCGGACCTCACCCCGATTCAAAGCCTGTTCGGGCTGCTAATCGTCGGCGCGGCGCTGCTCGCCGCCGGACAGGCATGGCGCGGCCAGCCCGGATTGCCGCGCCGCGTCCGGCTGGCCCTGGTCGCCTGGCTGGTGCTGCCCCTGATCATCTTTTCGATCACCTGGACGCCCACCTACCCGCACTACCTGATCCCGCTGATGCCTGCCGCCTTCATTCTGTTCGGGGTGGCCGCGTCGGAGGTGCTGGCGCGCCTCGGTCGGGTCTGGCCGCGCCAGGCCCGCCTGATCGCCGCGTTGGGCATTGCCGCCCTGGTCGTCTTCGCCGGATTGCAGGTCTGGAACACGGTCGCGCTGCATGCCTTCGTGGACAGCCACGCCACCCCGGGTGGGTTCGGCACGCCCCTGCATGATCTTCTGGACGTGCGCCGGGCCGTGCTGGCCCAATCGCCGCGCGGCGTGCTGGTCGCCGGTCTGGACAGCAATGTCTACGTCGATCAGGATGCCGCCGTCTGGGAACTGCTGCTTTACGACGTGCCGGTCGTGCGTCCCCTGGATGGCAGGCAGCAGGCCATCCTGTCCGGTGATCCGGCCGGAATTGTGCTGCTGGAAACCCCGGCGTTGCACGCATCGGGGCTGGCCCTGGCGGAGGCGTCGTGCGGAGAAGCGGGCCAGCGCTTCGACCTCCGGCCAGGCGAGGGAGCCTACCGGGTCTGCGCGCCTCCGGCGGCGGACACGCCAGACGCCGCGCCGCTGGCCGTCTTCGACACCGGCGCGCGCCTGCTCGGCCTGGCGCTGGAGCCTGCCGGCGCGGCGGACGCCGGGCCGGTCGTGCGCATGCGCTGGGCCGCGGACGGCCCCCTGCCAGCCGATGTCACGGTCTTCTGCCACGTGCTCGACGCGGCGGGGGAACGCCTCGGCCAGGTGGACTCCCCGGCCTGGCCGGGCCGTTTCTGGGCCGGCGGCGAAGTCCAGCTTCAGGTGCTCGCCCTGCCCGATTCAGTGCCACTGGAAGGCGCGGCGACGCTCCGTCTGGGCCTGTACCGCTTCGAAAACGGCCTGCCGGTCAACGCCAACGTGCTGGACAGCGCCGGGAATCCTGCCGGGCAATGGGTCGACGTCCCGCTGTCCAAAGACTGAGTCCACACCGCCGCGACAGACCGTAACAAACGAAAACGGGACGCTGCCAGGAGCGTCCCGTTTCTGTTGATTTGGGCCACCGTTATCCGCCCGCCGCCCAACGTGCCAGGTCGTCCGGCACCGCGGCCTGCCGCGTGCCGGAAGCCTGCAAGCGCTCCAGGCGGGTCTGCGCGCGCCGCAGCCAGCGCGGGCGCTCCTCGTCCGGGATCAGGGTATTGGCTTCCTCCAGCAGGCGCACCGCCAGTGCAACCTGCGGCGCGTCGTCCATCAGCAGGCGTCCCAGGACGTCCAGATAGCGCACCTGCCAGACCACCTCGGCCGTCCGGTAAGCCAGATCAAGCGCCTGGCGATAGTAAGCCAGCAGGCCATCCCGATCGCCCCGTCCCTGGGCCGTGTAGGCCAGGTTGGCAAGCTGGCGCTCCTCCTCCTCGCTGTCGCCGGACTGGCGCGCGATTGCCAGCGCCTGCTGATGATGCTGCTCGGCCTCCTGCCACAGGCCGAGCTGGCCGTAAGCCAGCCCCAGGTTGCCCAGCACCCGGCCCTGGAAATCGACCCGCCCGGTGCGCCGGAAGTTCTCCAGCGCGCCGCCGAGCATATCAATCGCGCCGGGATAGTTGCCGGTATCCAGATAGGCGCTGCCGAGCTTGGTCTGGACAATCCCCAGGCGCAGGGCGTCGCCCGATTCCTGCAAGACTCCGATCGCCTCCTGGTAGGTCGCGGTCGCGCTCTCGGTCTCCCCAAGCTCCAGCCGGATGTCGCCCAGCAGAGCCAGCAAATGGCCGTGCCGGTCGGGGACTTCATGCTCGGCCGCCAGATTTTCGGCCCGAGTCGCATAGGTGATCGCCTGTTCGAGGTCGCCTTCTTCCAGGGTCAGGTCGGCCAGCGCTTCGAGCGAGGACAGCATGCCGTCCGGCTCCCGAAGGTACTCATACACCTCCAGCGCCTGCTGGAGCGCCTCGCGCGCCTCCCCCAATCGACCCTGGCGCAGCAAGGCGCGCCCCAGCCGGAGCAGGATCGGCGCAGCCTGGGCATATTCCTGCGCGTCCAGGGTCTGCTCGGCGGCCGCGTAGAGTGCGTCCACGTCCCCTTCGTCGCCGGGCAGCGCCGCCGGGGCCGGAGGCATAGCCTCGAAGGGAGCCACCGGCTCAGCCGGTGGAAGCTCGGGCGGCGGCGGCTCGACCGGCGCCGCCTCTTCCTCGGCGACCTCTTCCAGCCCGCCGGTCAGGCTTTCGGCCAGCTCCGGCTCGGCCACCAGGGAATAATCCATCGGCACGCCGTCGAGTACCTGGCCCTCGTCTGGCAGCAGGTCCATCAGATCAGGCTCCGCGACCGGCTCGGCCTCCAGGCTGAAGGCCGGAACAGATGGCGCGGCGTAGGCGTCCGGGACCGGCCGGTCGGCGGCCAGCGGCCGGAGGTGGGCGGTGTCGTAACTGGCGGGCGGGACTTCCGGCAGAGGCGGCGTGGCCGGGGCGGCCACGGGTGGCGCGGCCCGTGGGACACCCGATTCAAACAGCGGCATCTGCTCCACCGGGGCGCTGCCTGACTCCAACATGGCCTCGCCCAAGTCGTCCAGATGGTGGATTTCGTACCCGTAGCCCCCATCCGCGAAGGCCGCCTTCAGCGCGTGGCTGATCCGCTCAAGCGTGTCGATATCCCCGCGCCGGGCGGCATCTTCGCCGAGGCCAAGGACGTTGGTCATCTCGTCGACGAGATAGGCCCGCGCCTCGCGCGCGTCCCGCCCGTATTGTTCGGCGTAGGCCAGAATCCCATCCCGCACCCGGTTGAGCACCGGCTCCAGGCGTCCGGACTCTGTCAGCCACTGTCTGGCGAACTGGTGGATCGCCTCGTGAATCAGGTAAGTGCTGACCGGCCCCTGGGCCGGGACGCGCTGCGCCAGGCCGCGCGCGCCGAGCATGTCCATCACGTGCACGACCGTCTCCCCAGGGGCAAGGTGGGCGTATTCCAGCAAAATCGTCGTGGCCCGCCCGCCAAAAGTTGCCCCGATCGTCAGGATCATGCCTTGCAGCGCTTCGGGAAGCTGGTGGAAGATTGCCGCCAACCCCGGCAGATCGCTGGTGGGGGATGTCGCCAGCATCCCCAGGAACTCGCCAGGAGCGATCCCCTGAGCGCGCACGTGGCGCGCGGCCAGGACAATCGCCAGGGGCAACCCGCCCAGCGCGCTGCACACCCCCTGAATGTCCGCGCGAGCCAGGGGCGACACGGTTTCCAGGCCGGCGGTGGCCATGAACAGCGCCACGCCATCGTCATCCCCCAGCCCACCGATCTCCAGCGGCGTCCAGGGGCCATTGCCCCCTTCCCGCCCGGTGAGAATTAGCGGCGACCCGCTCGCCACGCGGCGCACGAACTCGCGGGCCACGTCCAGGTCCAGCGCGCCATCCAGCACGATCAGCGGATGGTGGCCGCGCTCCAGCAGCCCGGCGGCCGCGTCCAGATAGTCGAGCGGCCGGGCTGCATCGCCGATGCGGTAATCACCGTAAGCCCGCCCCAGACGCGCGATCAGTTGCTCCAGAGGATCATTATCGACCGGCCACCACAGCACCCCGCCCTTGAACGTGGTGAAGGCGGTGGCAATCGTCGCCGCCAGGGCTGACTTGCCGCCGCCGCCCGGCCCATGCAGCAGGACGGCCGCCCCGACCCGCATCTGGGCAAAGGTCTGCCCCAGGTCGCGGTTTCGCCCCACGATCCGGCGCGGCGGGATCACGGGCAGGCGCTGAGTCTCGTGAATAGGCGCCTCAGACGGCGTGAAATGTTCCATACCGATTCATCCGTTGGTTTTTCAAGAAAGCCCTCGCGTACTGGCAGTATAACAGACAGCCCATCGTGTGCGAAAGCCATTGCAGGCTCAATCGGCCAGGCCGCCATTGTGCGGGCGAGACGCATTCGATCGAGTACAATAGCCCTGGGCGGCGCCAACCGCCCCACATCCGCGATTCATCGAAAGCTGACGCAGACTCATGACCCGATACGATTCGACCCGCGAAGCCTGGCAAGACATCTGGGATGCCGCCAGCGTCGAGACCGAGCTGCGGGAACTGGACTACGCGCGCTCCCGCGAGACGATGAACACTTACATCCCGTATCTCCCCCCCCAGGGCAAAATCCTGGAGGCCGGCTGCGGACTGTGCGCCACGCTGATCTACCTCCAGCGCCAGGGATTCCGCGTCTACGGCCTGGACTACGCCGTCAACGCGCTTCAAAAAGCCCTGGCCCACACACCGGGCCTCCGCCTGCAAGGCGGTGACGTGCACGCCCTGCCCTACGCCAACGGCTCGCTGGATGCCTATCTTTCGTTTGGCGTCCTGGAGCACTTCGAGCACGGCATGCAGCCGGGCCTGAAGGAAGCGGCCCGCGTCCTCCGTCCGGGCGGCATCCTGGTGCTGACGATTCCCTATCCAAACATCGTCTGGAGGCTCGTCCAATGGCGGCGCAAGCGCAGCGGACAGGGTACGCTCACCGATGATGATTTCTACGAAAGCACCTACACCCAGCACGACCTCGTCCGCGAAGCGACCGAGGCCGGTTTCGAGGTGCTCACCGTCAAGCCGACGAGCCAGGCCTTCACGCTGTGGGGGCTGGGCGGCCCCTTCCGCGCGCCGGGTTACTACCAGACCTCGCCGCTGGCGGACCGGCTGGGCAGCCTCCTCAAGGCAATCGCGCCCTGGCCTTTCTGCTTCAGCACCCTGCTGATCGGGCGCAAGCGCCTCGACTAGCCGGCCGGACAGGGCAAAATCTCGACCACGACCTCGCCCAGCACCCACCCGCGAATCTCGCCCTGGCCGGCCCGGTCAACCGTCACCTGATACCAGCGCCGGCCCTGAGCGTCCGCCTCGATGCGCCGGACCTGCATGGCGGTGCCCATCTCGGCCGACCACACGATTGGGGCCGTGAGGGAAGCCTGCTGGCGGACATTCACCCCGACTTCATTCTGGACGAACACCCAGCACAGGCTTTCAGGCGTTGGAGTCGGGGTGACGGTCGGAGTCTCGGTTGGTGACGCGGTTGCCGTCGGTGAGTTAGTGACCGTTGGCGTCAGAGTGGCCGTGAGCGTGAAAGTCGCTGTCGGAGTTCGGGTTGGCGAGGGAGACAGAGTCGCCGATGGGGATGGGGTCATCGACGAAGTAGGGGTTGGGGTGAAGGTTGCAGTAGGGGAGGGAGGCACGGCGGTCGGAGCCTGGAGCGTGTCGATCAGGGCGGCCTGGGTGCCCAGGCGCAGGGTCAGGTCCGCGATCCGTGTGGTTTGAAAATCTGCCTGCTCGGTGAGCGCGGCCACGAGCGCTGCATTCTCGGCCAGGATCGCCCCCGCGCCTTCCGTCGCCAGCGCCCGCAGACGATCGCGATCCGCCGCCGTCGTTGCCAGGTCATTGGCGCGGGCGACCAAATCCGCATCCCGCCCGGCGATATCGGTCGCGTATTGCCCGGCCTGGGCCGTGAGCGCGGGCGGCCCATTCACCCGCGCCGCCGCCACGACCTGCGCCAGGGCGGTCGCCGTGCCAAGCGCCGCGTCCCGGTCTTGCAGCGCCCCCTGCAAGTCCCCCGCCAGCGCCGTCAGGGACAGCTCCAGGCTGGCGTCGATGGCGTCCGCGTCGAGCGCCTGGCGGGTCGCCGTCAGGCTGATCTGGTCGCGCTCGGCCACCGCAAGGGCCAGCGCCTCGGATTGGACGGCCAGCGTGCCGTTCAGCCCGGCGACCTCGGTCGCCTGAGCGCCCGCATCCAGCGTCGCGGCGGACTGCCAGCCCGCGATGTCGGTCGCCAGATCGCCGATCGCCTGGGTCGCGGTCGCCGCGAAAAAGGCCTGCCCGGCCGCGGCCGTCGCCAGCATCCGGCCGCCCGCCTCGATTGTCGCCTGCTGGATGGCGAGGTCGGTCGCCGCGATGGACTCGGCCTGCCGGACCGCACCGGCCCGCATGATGGCCTCGATGCTGCGGGCCGTGCCAACCGCCTGAGTCACCGCCTCCTGCACCGCCTGGGCCTGGAGGGTCGCCCCCGCGCCAAGCAGGGCATTGGTGGTCGCCACCGCCTGGCGCGGCCACGCCGTCAGGGTGGCCCGCGCTTCGGCAATCTGAGTCTGCGCCCCTCCCAGGGAATCGGCCTGCACCGTCAGGCGCACCGCCTGATCGTCCAGCGATATCGACTGGGCCGTCAGAGTCACCGGCACACTCTGATCGCTACAGGCTGTCATCGACAGCAACACCAGCGCCATCAGCGCCACACGCCGCCCCCAAGCGTGAGCCATGATCGTGCCCCTTGGTTGGACCTGCCAGGCAGTGAACTGCGGACACTGTAGCCCGGAAGGCTCAAAAACACAAAACCGCCCGGCCATCCATCAGCCGGGCAGCACCAGGTTCAAACGCCCTCCGCGTCGCCGGGCAGGGCGGCCTCGCGGCTGCGGACGAGCAGCGTCCACGTCCCGCGCTGGGCCACGGTCCCATCCTGTTTGATGACCTTCACGTCCAGGCCCACCTTCCCCCCACCCAACCGGCGCATCAGCTTCAGATCGCTGATGGTGAGCGTGCAGTGGATCGTCTCGCCGATGTAGATCGGCGCGCTGTACTTCCATTCCAGGCTCAGAAAGGCCATGACGGTGTCTTCGAGGAAGCCCGCCTGATAGCTCATGCCGGTGGCGATGCTCAGGCCCAGCGCCCCGTGGGAAATCCGCTGGCCGTATTCGGTGCGCGACGCGAACGCGGCGTCGACGTGAATCGGATTGTAGTCGCCCGACAGCCCGGCGAAGTTGACCACGTCGGCCTCGGTGATCGTCCGGCCCTTCGTGGACAGGGTCTGCCCCAGTTCCAGATCCTCGAAATAGAGTCCCTTTGCCATTCGCGCGCGCTCCCCGTCAATCGAACACAGACCGGCGATTGTAGCGCCGCCCGATCGGGGCAGCAACAATCGCCGGGAGGCTGTACAATACGGATGTATGTTGCTCCACCATGTCGATTCGGCCGATTGAATTCCCAACCAGGAGTGCGTTTGCATGGCGAAGACCTATAGTACCCCTCCCCAAATGAGAATCGATCCGTCCCGGAGTTATACCGCCATCTTCCATACCGAGAAGGGCGATGTGACCATCCAGCTCTTCGCGGACAAAGCGCCCCGCACCGTCAACAATTTTGTTTTTTTGGCAAAGGAAGGCTTTTACGACGGAACGACCTTTCACCGGGTGATTGAGAACTTCATGGTTCAGGGTGGTTGTCCTCACGGCACGGGCACGGGCGGTCCGGGCTATAAGTTCGAGGACGAGCCGGGCGCGCTGGCCCTCAAGCACGACGGCCCCGGCGTGTTGAGCATGGCCAACGCCGGCCCCAACACCAACGGGAGCCAGTTCTTCATCACCCACGTGGCGACGCCCTGGCTGAACGGCAAACACGCCGTTTTTGGCAAGGTCACGGCCGGGATGGACGTCGTGATGAGCATCCGCATCCGCGACCCGCGCGAAAGCGCGCCGGGGGACCGGCTGAATTCGGTGGAAATCGTCGAGGGTTAGGCACGCAGTTCCTGAAAACGAAGCCGCCTCTCTGAAAAGAGAGGCGGCTTTCGTGTGGGACGTAGAAGACTTGAACTTCTGACCTCTCGGATGTCAACCGAGTGCTCTAGCCAACTGAGCTAACGCCCCGCAATTGATGGTTAGTATACACAACTCCGGCCGCTTTGACAAGCCCGGAATCACGCGTCTGGCCAGGCCAATCGCCCCTGCTAGCAAGGCTGTGAATTAACCATTGACAAGGCCGATCCCCCTGTGTATACTCCCTTTCAATGTTGCGGGGTAGAGCAGTGGCAGCTCGTCGGGCTCATAACCCGGAGGTCGCAGGTTCGAATCCTGCCCCCGCTACTCCCAGAACCGTCGGTCAGTCGACCGGCGGTTTTTCTTTGCGTGGCTGAAGCGCCGCGCCGGTTCTAGTCTCACATAGCCACTATGCGCTATAATGTCACCAAAGAACATCAGGATAGCCACATAACCGACTCAACAAGGAAGGAACGTCGTCCATGGCGGAACAGCGCATCATGATCGTCGATGACCACGAGGTCGTCCGGTTGGGGCTGAAGGACCTGCTGTCCCACCATCCGGGTCTGGAGATTGTGGCCGAAGCCCGCACCGCGAAAGAAGCCATCGAAAAGGCGGACATCCACAAACCCGACGTCATTCTGATGGACATCCGCCTGCCCGGCGCGAGTGGCATCGAAGCCTGCGCCGCCATCAAGCAGCAGAACCCCGATATCAAGGTCATCATGCTGACCTCGTACGAAGAGGACGAGATGCTGTTCTCCGCCCTGCGTGCCGGAGCGGAAACCTACCTGCTCAAGCAGATCGACGGGCCGAGTCTGATCCAGGCCATCGAGGCGGTAGGCCGCGACGAAGTCGTGCTCGACCCCAGCGTGACTAAGCGCGTCCTCGACGAGGTGCGCCGCGCCAAGCGCCAGGAAGAAGCCGAGGCCTTCGCCGACCTGACCGCCCAGGAGATGCAGGTGCTCAATCTGGTCTCCGAGGGCAAGACCAACCGCGAGATCGCCCAGGCGCTCTTTCTGGGGGAGGGCACTGTGCGCAACTACGTCAGCAACATCCTCAGCAAGCTCAGCGTCTCCAACCGGGCCGAAGCCGCGGCTTATGCCGTCCAGCATCATCTCAAGGACTATCTATAGATGCCCACCGTGCCCAGAAAAAAACGGCGAGAGGATGCCTCTCGCCGTTTTGATTCACCGCCAATCGCGCCCGGTCAGGGCTGCCCCTCAGGCGGGCAGAGCCGGTACAGGTAGTCCCAGGTATAAATCCCGGCGTCGTGGGCATCGTCCCAAACGAACTGGAGCGCGTAGTTGCCGACCAGCTCGACGCTCTGGACGCCATAGCTGCGTTTGGGCGTGAGCGCCAGAATGTGTTCGGGGTCGTAGGCGCTGCCCATCCGCTCGTGGCCGCCCCGGCATTCCGCGCAGGGACAGGCTTCGCGCAGGTTGCTCAGGGGATAGACGCAGGCGCGCCCATCATTCCACCGAATACGCAGCTCCCCCACCGCCCGATCGAGATCGATATTTGCAGGACGAATCGTCATCTGCCTCGCTTATCCTTTTGCCTCGCCCGCCAGTTGCCGGGCCTGCCCAATCCAGTCCTCCGCGGCGATCCGATCCCCAATGACCCGGACGCCCTTTTCCCGCAGCCGGATCGCCAGTTCGTGGGGATTCTGGCGCGCCAGGTTCGTGAACGTCCCCAGCCCCAGGGAGCGCAGCGCCTCGGCATATTTCGGCCCGATCCCGACAATCCGGGTCAGGTCATCCTCCACGCCGTCCGCGCTGGGGGCCGCCTTCCCCGCTGGAGGTACGACCGTGCGGAGTTCCTCTTCTGGAATTTCGGGGGACAGCGGAATAGGAATTTCCGCCAGGCGCTGTGCGCTGACGCGAACGGCCTCTTCCGTTTCCTCCTCTTGCCGCAGCACGCGGATGAGCCAGTAGATCAGCAGCCCACCCAGGGCGGCCCCAAGTCCCACAATCAAAATCACCCGGAGAATCCGGTTCACTCTGGCCATGGTGAGTTCCCAGTTGGCAGCAACAGGTCGGTTCCCTCATTGTAGACTGCCCCAGGGAGGCTGTCAAAACGAACCCGCAACCACTCACACGACTGGCGCTTCATGCATCCCCAAATCAGCCTCTAATGAGTTCTAGTAAGCATATGCTACAGCACGCTTAACCTGCCATTTGCCTTAGCGGCATACCTCCCCTATACTAGCAGTATGATATGCAGTCAAGTGAAGCGAGAGGCGCCCTATGAAATTACATGGAATGGTGGCAAACAGCTACGGAGCGTTCCTGGAACACGCCTCTGGAACTCGCGTTATTCTTCTCCATCCTCACAGCCGCTATCGCTCCGTACTCGTGGCCAGACTGATCAATGATTCCAACCTCCAGACGCTGTATTATGCAATGGGGCCGGATGATGTCAGCGTTCCGGCGCTGCTGGCCGGGCTGACTCACGACCTGGCCAACCAGCATCCGACGTTTGGCCACAATCTGAATCTGGTTTCGCTGCGTCCGGGCGAGGGTACCCCGGAAATGTGGCTGCAAGCCCTGGCCTCCGACCTCGCCGATTGGACTCACGAGCCGTTTTTGCTGATCCTGGACGAATATGATCGTTCGGACAGCGCGGACGATATCCAGCGGTTCATCGAGCTGCTGATCCCTCGCCTGCCCCCCCACTGCAAGCTGGTCATCAACAGCCGTTCCCTGCCCCGGCTCCCCTGGGTCTCGCTCATCGCGCGCAACCAGGCCATCATCCTGAAGGACGATCAGCTCATCTCCGAAGATTTTTACGACCACGGCTCGAATGGGCAGGCCGTCCACGGCACCCGCCTGGATGTCACCGCGCTTGGGCCGGGTTACGTTTCCTTGAATGAAGAATTGATCACGACCTGGGAAGGCCACCTGCCGCGTTTGTTGTTCTTTTTCGCCCTGGATCGCCCCACCGTCACCCGCTCGGAGATTTGCCAGGCCTTCTGGCCGGAGCTGGACATCGAGCAGGCCGTTAACGTCTTTCACGTGACCAAACGCCGGCTGCACAAAGCTCTGGGCGAGGACGTGCTCATCCACAAGGATGGCTACTACCGGATCAACCCGGCGCTGTCCGTCAGCTATGACGTGATCGACTTCGTTGGCGCGCTGGTCAAGGGCCGTGCCGCTCCCCAGGAAGAACGGGTCAACTTCTGGCAGCAGGCGATCAGCACCTATAAGGGGCCGTTCCTGCAAGGTCACGACGACCCCTGGATCGCCGCCCGCCGGGCGGACCTGCGCAGCGGTTACATGGAAGCCGTGACGGCCATGGCGGAGGTGCGTTACGCGCGCGGTTACATCGAGCATACCTTGCAGCTTTACCTGCGGGCGCTCAACGAAGACAATACGCGGGAGGACCTCCACCGCAGGGTCATGCAGCTCTTCGCGGAGATGGGCCGCCGCAGCGAGGCCGCCGCGCACTTCCAGCGAACCCAGCGTGATCTGAGCCTGCTCGGCCTGGCCCTTTCCCCGGAGACGGAAGCCATCTACCACCAGATCGTCGGCTAAGCGCGATTCGGCTCCCCGCAGCAGACAAAAAACGACCGCCCCGATGTGAGGCGGTCGTTTTTGTCAGTGGCGCCCCCTGAAGGATTCGAACCCTCGGCCAACTGCTTAGAAGGCAGCTGCTCTATCCTCTGAGCTAAGGGGGCGACTGCCTGGTATTGTAAGAAGCAGGCCAATCCCCGTCAAGGTGCGAAACCGCGATCAGGGAATGTACGGCCGGATGCCCTTGTAGACCACCTGACCCGCCAGGGTGCGCAGAATGGTCATGGGCGGGCGGCCGATCTTGTCGCCCAGCTCGTTGGGCGACAGCGGGACGTTGTTGTTGGTCAGAAACACGCGGAACACGGCATCGACCAGCGAAGTGGGCGGCAGGAAGTATGCCACGTCGTGGGCCGCCTCCTGAAGGGCGCTGCGCAGGGCGTCGACCCGCACGACTTCGGCCGTTTCCGGATCGATCCAGTCGGACTCTTCGCCCTGGGCGCCATGCTCCAGAAAATACGTCTGGTGCTCGGCGTCCAGCTGGCTGATCATGTTCGACCGGAGGTCCTGGTCGGAACGCTCCCACCACTCGTAATCGATGTGAAACTTGGTATCCAGGGTTGGTTTGACGCGCAACCCACCGATGCTCGAAACCATAGCGACGTATTCCTCAAGCGGATAGGTCTTCTCGCAGGGGTCAGGCCCCCTCTATCAGGACGAGGGTCGGAGCCGCCAATAATGGCCGCCCACCGGCTCAAAATCAGGATGGGCCTCCAAGGCGGCCAAAATCGGCCCCGGAGGACAGCGGCGTACCACGTTGACGGCGCTGTACAGGGTCTTGACGTGTACCGACGCCTGCGGATTCAGCCGGGCCAGCTCCGGCAGCAGATCGCGCACGATCTCGATCACGCTGCGCCGCTGCTGGCGGGTCCGCCGCCAGATTTCGTCGACCTTCTCCAGGTCGTCCGCCCCCAGGACCATCAGGTCATCATAGGCCGCGCCAATCGAGCGCCGCTGATTCTCCACCGAAATGCTGTTGTTCTGGGGTACCACCAGCCGGATCCACTCCGTGCGCGGCCGGTATCCCTCGAAGCTGATCGAGAAGCGATCGGGCTGATCCGTGCGCGCGACCTTGACGAACGCCCCCACCGGGAGCTTATGGGTGCGGAAGTACTGATCCAGGCCGACCACATAGCGCCCCTGGCGAACGACCCAGCCATTGTATTCGTCCCCGGTCACGGTATCCACCAGGGTGATCTGGATGCGCGCGGCTTCGTAGGCCGTCGGGAACATGGTGCTCAGGGCCACGTTCAGCGGCAGAGTCCCCGACCGGCGGTGCGGGTAGATCAGCGTCAGCGTGACTTCATCCGGGGTTTCTTCCGGCTCGTCCAGCGGCGAATACTCATCCGCGATTTCGGCCTCGAGGGCCAGCGCGTCCTCGGACAGCAGGTCGGCGTTGTACGCGATCGGATCGTAGATCAGGCGCTCCGGCACCGTCTGGACTTCTTCCGGTTCCAGGCGCTTCAGATACCAGCGCACCAGCCCGGTCGGGCCGACCTCATCGAAGCGCTTGTCGTGGTACAGAGCGTAATTGAGCGCAAAAACCTTGAGCGACCCTTCTAGCTCTTTGGGCAGGTCCAGCACCGGCACGATGTCGTCCGGGGAAAGCGGGGCGCCGTTCATGTCGAGGACGGCTTCCGCCAGGTTGATGTGGCCGACCGACAGCGAGGGCAGCAGGGACTTCAGGAACCACTGCCCCGCGGCATAGGCTACGTCGGATTCTTCGGCAAGGCGAGCTTCGAGCAGCTTGATGATCCGCCGCCCATAGCGCGCCTTGATCGCCTCGGCATTGACCGGTTCCAACAGGTCGTCGAGGCTCGGTTTCTCGGACTCGAGATTCAGGATGTGTTCGCCGGAGAGTTCGCTGGCGAATTCACGCCGGACTCCATCCTCGAACTCGATCGCGACCACCTTGAAATCGCCTCGGTCAGGATTGGATCCGGCGCGCACGCCAACCACGCTACCCATCTCGAAGTTGAGCGCGGGAAACACCAGTTTCTGCCCGACTTCGTAGGCGGCTTTCGGCTGGTAAACCACGCCTTCCGCCAGGCGCTTGCGCCACATCTCTTCTTCTGAACGTATCCGCCGCGCCACCAGGCGATCCAACAGATCGGCACTGGACAGGGGCTGTTCGCGATCCAGCATCACACTGAACAGGTATTCGACGTCGTCTTCAGTGATCTTCAGTGAGTCCGTCCAGTAACGGGGGTTAAGGGTTTGACGCCCAAGCAAGGACTGCCTCCACTACGCGGGGCTTCTTGACAGATATCGAGGAAGCTAGGAGATTACGGAACGTGCTGGGTATATTATAACGATCGTGCCCCCGTCCGCAACCCGCCGTGATTTTCGCTTCTCGGACCGGCCCAAGGCCATCTGTCCGCCGCCAGGACGCGGAAGGTCATCGGCGAAGATTCCTCCCGCGTCCTCCACGACGACAGACGCGCTACGCCGCCTCTAATGGGCAACGGGAGCCGCACCCGGCAGAACGAAAAACGCCAGCGCCAGAATCAGGTAGACCGCCAGCAGCATCGCCCCTTCGAACCAGTTCGATTCGCCATCCAGCGCCACCAGGGCGGTGACGAGGGACGCCGCGGACAGCGCGATCAGCTCGTAGACGTTGAACACCAGCAGCAGCTTGTTCGAGAACAGCAGGCTGACGAACACCAGCACCGGCGCGACAAAGAGCGCGATTTGCAGGCTGGAGCCGAGCGAGATCGTCAGACTGAGGTCCATCTGGTTCTTGAGCGCCATCTGGACGGCGACCAGGTGCTCGGCGACGTTACCGATGATCGGCACGATAATGATGCCGACGAAAAACTCAGTCCAGCCCAACTGCTCGATCACCGGCTCGACCGAGCCGACCAGGAACTCGCTCATGATCACGATGGCGATCGTCGCCAGGGCCAGCATCACGCCCGCCTGGGTCATGCTCATGGCATGGCCGTGATCCTCGCCACTGGGCACTTCGGGCGCGTGATTGGATGGGTCACGCAGCGAGTAAAGCAGGTGCAGCCCGTACAGCACGATCAGGATGATTGCGACCCCCTCGCTGAACAGCAGTTCGGCATCGCTCGCGTTGACTTCGACCAGCGCGGCATCGAACAGGGAGGGGATGGCAAGTGCCATGAAGGCCAGGACGAGCAGGGTGGCATTCATGCCGGCGTGCTGGCGATTGAAGTGCTGGCGGCCATTCTTCCAGCCTCCCAGGAGCAGGCTGAACCCGGCCACCAGGAGCAGGTTGCCCAGCACCGAGCCGACGATCGACGCCTTGACCAGGTCGGTCAGGCCCCGGCTGAGGGCCAGGATCGTGATGATCAGCTCGGCCGCGTTGCCCAGGGTGGCGTTGAGCAGCCCGCCGATCTGCGGCCCCACCCGGCTGGCGATGGCCTCGGTCGAGTGCCCGATCAGCCCGGCCAGTGGGACGATCGCCAGCGCGGACGCCGCGAAAATCAGGATATCGTTGCCGGCCTCGCCGCCAAAAAGGCCCAGCCATTTGACGGCGACGGCCAGCACCCCAAAAACGAGCAGGATGTTCAGGTTCAGCAGTTTGCGCAAGGAAAAGGTTTGAGTCATTAGTTCGCTCTTACATGGTCAACTCGATCAGGGAAAACTGACTCTGGCCCATTGCAGGGGGTCGACTTCAACCCCGTTGACCCACATCTCCCAGTGCAGGTGCGGCCCGGTCGAGCGTCCGGTGCTGCCAATCGTACCCAGGGCATCCCCCTTGTTCACGAACTGCCCGACCTGTACGAACGTCTCCGCCTGGTGCACGTAAGCCGTGTAGACCCCCCAGCCGTGATCCAGAATCGTCATGTTGCCGTGGATGTCCAGAAACCCCACGAACACCACCGTCCCGGCAGCCGGCGCGGTGATCGTCGAGCCGGGCGCCCCGGCGAAGTCCGCCCCGGTATGGAAGCGGTCGTACGGCCCGCCGTTGTAGGAACGGCGCGTGCCAAAAGGTGAGGTCACCGGCGCGGCGGCGGGCAGGCCCATCGGCCCTTCGAAGTACCGGGTTGGAGAGAAGCCGGTCATCTTCTCCGCGATCAACTGGTATTCGCCGGTGTTGAGCGCCGGATCGAGCAGGGCAAGCTGATCCTCCGGCAGGGTGATGGTCTCTGAATTGTAGCGGCCATCGACGATCCGCAGGGTGGCGGTCAGGGTCTGGCTGGCCCCGCTGGCATCCTGTACGGTGAGGGTCAGCGGGTACAGACCGGGGACGGTGAAAGCGTGAATGCCGTACAGGGCGTCCATGCTCGTCCCATCCGGCCCGACGGCGAACTGGAGGGGCCGCTCCATGAGCATGCCGCCCAGAGTCACCGGCTGGCTGGCGCTCGCCCGGATGCTGATCGTGCGTCCCACCTCGGCGGGCATGGGATAGACTTCGATCCCGGTCAGCGGGGCGGGCAGCGCCTGAAGGGCCGGAGCGGCCTCGGAGCCGGGAACGATCAAAATCTGGCCGGGGAAGATCAGGCTGGGCAGGCTCAGGGCGTTGGCGCTCTGAATTGACGCCAGCGTCACCCCGTAGCGCAGCGCGATCTGATACAGCGTCTCGCCCGGCTGGACGGTATGTGTGTAGCCCCGCGTGATGGCCGGATGGCCGGGAGCCGTCTGGCTGACGTTCAACGCCTGGCCGACGTAGACCTGGGCCGGATTGACGATGCTGTTAATGGCGGCCAGGATGTCCGGGGTCGTGCCATAGCGCAAGGCGATATGAGCCAGCGTCTCGCCGGGCTGGACGAAATGCTGTCCCGCCGTGGAGACGCTGGCATTGACCGCGCCGCTGGGGATGATCAACCGCTGGCCGGTCTGGATGCTGGTAACGTCGCTCAGCCCGTTGGTCTGGGCAATCGCCTCGACCGAGGTGCCATACGTCTGAGCGATCTGGTACAGGGTATCCCCGCGCTGCACCACGTGAATGGTGGTCTGGCCTTCGCCGCCTTGCGCCTGAACCGGCCAGGCGCCCCAGATCGACAAACACAGGCCCACCCAAAGAACGACCCACCTGCGCATGACCGCGATCAGCCTTCTCCACCACCATCGAACGTGAGACGGTCGCCAATCATAACACGGTCGAGCAATGCAGGGTGAGCCTCGATCACGTAACGGGCCGGTTTGGCGGGCGCGTACATCAGCCGCCAGGGCTTGGCCAGGACCTTGTCCACGACAGTGCCCTGCCCATCCAGCCACACTGCGGCGATGGAAAACCGCATGAACATCATGTGGATCGCCGAGTCCATCCGGTTCTCGCGCTCGAAGACGAACAGAAGACCTTCGTCCTCTGAAAGCGGCGCAGCCAGCATCAGGCCGCGAAAGCGGGTCCAGAACGTATCGCACAGCTTGAGCTTGCTCAGAAGGGTCTGGCCCCCCTTCCGGCGAAGCACGCGCGTCTTGGTGGTGGATGGGGTCATGGCAGCATGATCACCTGACCCACATAGACCAGATTCGCGTTCAGGATACCGTTCAGGCTGGCAAGCGTCGCGACCGGCACCCCGTAGCGCAGCGAGATGCGGAACAGGTTTTCGCCGCGCTGAACCACATGCGTCCGTGGGGTGGAAGGCCGCGCGGTTGGCTGTACCTGCGGGGTAGGCGTCGCCTGCGGCTGGGCGCTGCCCGGCACGCGCAACTGCTGCCCGACCTGGATCAGATTGGGGTTCAGGATGCCGTTCAACTGAACCAGGGTTTGCAGGTTGATATTGTACTGGGCCGCGATGCGTGACAGCGTGTCGCCGCGCTGGACGGTATACACCGTGAAGCCGCTGCTCGTGTCGCCGTTGATGATTCCAATAGGCGTGCTGGTGGGCAGAATCCCGATTGGCGTGGGCTGCACGGCAGTGGGAGCTGCCTGGGTTGGGCCGGGTACGCTGGTCGGCACGGCCGTGGGCGCGGCGGAGCGCACCGGGATGATCAGCTCCTGGCCGACGTAGATCAGGGCGTCGGAGTTGAGCCCGTTGGCTGCAATGATGGCCTCGACCGTGCTGTTGAAGCGTGCTGCCAGCGCGCCAACCGTATCGCCCGCCACCACGGTATACATGACCTGGGCCGGGAACTCAACGTTCGTGGCCGGGGTTGGGCTGGGCAGCGGCTGCTCGGTCTGATTCGGGTCCACTTCCTGAGTCGGCGTGGGGAAGCTAAACGAGCCGGGAGTGGGGCTGGGCAGCACCGTCGGCGCGGCGGTGGTTTGCGTGGGCTGCGGCGTAACCGAAGGAACCGGCGTGTTGGTGGTCGTGGCCGTCGCGGAGGCGGTCGGCTGGGCCGGCTGCTGGACAACCAGCCTGGCTTCATCGACATACACCGTGTTCTTCTGCGGCTGGTCGAAACTGGTGCGCACGAATACCGTGATCCGGCTGCCCACGTCCGGGACGGTCACCGACACCTCGCGGTACTGGTCGTAATACTCCAGCGGGGTCGACCAGACGATGCGCTCGCTCTCTCCATCCGTGCCGCCCTGCGGATCGATTCCGACCTGAACCTGCACCCGGCCGGGGTCTTCGCTGCGATCCGGATCATTGAAGCGTGTCGACCAGATGTAGATAAACGCGCTGAACGTGGCCGTCGAGCCGGAAACCATTGGGACCTGCTGGTACAGCCCGCCGGTATGCGTGGCGAAGAAGCTGAAGTACTGCTGGGCATTCTCGCCGGCCAGGATGCGATCCGGGTTATCCGCACTGGCGGGCTGGTATTCCGGCTTCAGGTTGCGGAAGCCCTCATCCCCTTCGCGCTGCGGCACATGCCAGGCCGACCAGCCATTCGCCACCATGCGCGTGGTGTCATCCTGGAACGGCACGAACGGGTCTTCGAAACCGGGATTTTGCAGCGTCCCCGTCTGGGCGGCTGGCGCGGCATTGGTCAGAACGCCGCCCATCCCCAACGCCAGAGCGAATAGGAGGGCCAGTACGGCCTGTACGAGACGTCGGTCACTCATGGATCACTCCCCGTAGACAAAACGACCACTGCGCTGCTGTGGTTCCTCCTGGTGGAGGCGGAGCCAATTGACAGTCTAATTATGGGTGGTGTTGGCCTCAAGCGCCAATAAAGAATTCGGGGAATCCGCGCGCTTTCCGAATGCGCGAATTCCCCGGAAAATACCCAGGCGGACGGCCGTCCGCCCCATGAACTAGGATGGGTGCCTGGTCTGGCGCTGGCCGAGCACGCGCTCGACACTGTCGGCCAACTGGCCCGGCCCAAACGGCTTGGTGATGTAGTCGTCGACCTTGGCGATGTGCAGCCCCAGGACTTTGTCGATACTCTGGGCTTTGGCCGTGATGATGATCACCGGGATTTCGCGGGTTTCCGGATGAGCCTTCATCTGCTGGTAAACTTCCCAGCCATCCATGTCTGGCATCATCAGATCGAGCAGGACGAGATCGGGTCTCAGGCGGCTCACCAGCTCCAGCCCCGCGTGCCCACCCGACGCGCCGTGGACCTCCATGCCCTTCTTGTTCAGAATGAGCTTGACCAGATCGATCATGTCCGCTTCATCTTCAATGCAGACCACGCGGATTGGGCCTGACTCGTCCACAACCATAGGCGTTCAACCTCCGGTCCCGGCGTCAGCTCGAATCGTTTGCCTAATTCTGTTGTTAGTCTACCATAGGCCACTTGGCGCTGTCTATAAGGGTGCGCGCCGGACGTGCCGGGCGAACCAGGCCCCGGCCGGGCAGCGCCGCCGGGCCGTGCCGGCCGGAGGTCGCCCCGGTCACGGACCAATCGCCCGCATTTTGAGCTTATGCGCACGGTTGCAGTCCGGCCATCCCATTGCTATAATTCCGCCGTCCTGTAAAGGGCACCGTCCGCAACGGACGGGTGAAACCAGGTGGACATACCGGTGCGCCGGGCTGACGCCATTCGCAGCGCATCGTTACAACCAAGAGGGAGATACGTCATGTTCGTCGCGCTGCAAATCGTGCAAATCATCATCTCGATTGCGCTGGTCGTGCTCATCATCCTCCAGGCCAAGGGCAGCGGCCTGGGCAGCCTGTTCGGCGCGGAAACCGGTGCAATCACCAAGACGCGCCGTGGCCTGGAAAAGACTCTCTTCCAGCTCACCGTGGGCCTGTCCATCGCCTTCATCGCGATTGCCCTCATTACCGTCGCGTTTGTCCCGCGCTAACCGGCCACCTGGCCGCGCATCCATGTTGAGACTCGGGGGGTGTTTTGCCATGCAGAACACCCTTTCGTTTGCCCGTCGCCCAGGCTAGTATTCTTGTAGAGAAGGGTCGTCCACGTGCTGCGAGGATTCCGCTGGCAGTTAGGCTTGCTGGCTCTGGCCGTCATCCTGCTGGGCCTGGCCCTGATCCTGCGCCCCCGCCTGCCGGAGCAACCCACCCTCCCCACCCCAACGCCCACCGTGCCCGCAGGCCCGGCCATCTCGCCGACGCTCATCCCACCGCCCGAAATCGAGGCGCCGGTCATCTACCGCGAAGGTCTGGTCGGCAGGGTGCAGCGCCTCAACCCGCTGTTCGCCGTCCTGAATCCGGTCGACCGGGATATCAGCAGCCTGATCTTCGAGGGTCTGATCGGCACCAACCAGTACGGGGAGTACGTCCCCCAACTGGCCGCAAGCTGGCTGATCTCCAGCGACGGCCTGGAATACGTCTTCCGGCTCCGCCAGGACGTCCTCTGGCAGGACGGCCAGCCGTTCGCCGCGGCGGACGTGGCGACCACGATCGGCTTTCTGCAAGCCCCCGGCTCGGTCCTGCCGGAGGAGCTGACCGCCTTCTGGCGCACGGTTGAATTGGAGCTGGTGGACGAGTACACCGTGCGCTTCCGGCTGGCCCAACCCCTGGCCGCGTTCCTGGATTATCTGCGGATCGGCATGCTTCCGGCCCATGTCTTCAACGGCCTGAATGTGGAACAGCTCCCCGCCCATCCCTTCAACCTGACTCCGATCGGCACCGGCCCCTACCAGCTTGAAAGGCTGGTCACCGGCCCGGAGGGCATCACGGCCGTGCACCTGCGCGTCGCCCCGGTCTATCGCCTGCGTCCGGAAGGCAGCGAGGAATACACTCTGGAGCGGCTGGAATTCCAGTTGTACGGGAGCCAGGCCTTGGCGCTGGAAGCCCTGCAATCCGGGGCAATCGACGGGCTGGGCGGAGTCAGCCAGACGGACGTCATCGGCCTGGAACAGGCTCAGGTCGTCAACTCGCAGATCGGCCTGGAGCCAACCGTCGGGATCGTGCTGTTCAACTGGGAAAGCGCCCACACCCAGGCTTTCCGCGACGAGCGCGCCCGCCGCGCGCTGATCCAGGGCGCGGATCGGATCGGGCTGGTCAACCGCCACCTGAGCGGCCAGGCCGTCCCGGCGGACAGCCCGTTCATCCCCGGCTCGTGGGCCTACGTCGGCCCCCTGCGCTGGCCGGACTACAACCCCCAGGCCGCGAGCGATCTGCTATCCGAGATCAGCTTCGCCCCACCAGCCACCGAGGCCCCGGCAGACGAGGCCACCCCGGCGCCTGCTCCGGATACAGAGGCCGCCGCGACCGCCATGCCAGAGCCGACCGCAACCCCACTGCCCGAATACGACTTCGCGCTGCTGTGCGACGACGCCCCGGCCCCCGCCAGCCTGTGCCAGGAATTGGCAGGCCAGTGGGCGCAGCTTGGTCTGCGGGTCGGTTTCGAGAGCGTGTCCGCGGCGGAACTCGACGCCCGGCTCAAGGCCGGGGAATTCGATGTCGCCCTGGCGGAGATCAGCTTCAGCCCGCGCGTCGATCCGGACCCGTACATCTTCTGGCACCAGGGCCAGTACCAGACCGGCCAGAATTTCGCCGGGGTCAACGACCGCCGGACCAGCGAGCTGCTGGAACAGGCGCGCCGCGATCCGAACGGCATCCACCGGGCGCTATACTACAAGGACTTCCAGTACACGTTTCTGGTTCGCTCCCTGGCGATGCCGCTGTACTACCCGGTCTACGAATACGCGCTCAGCCCGCGTCTGAATGGGGTGCAGCTCGGCTACCTCAGCACGCCGGCCGATCGCTTCCGCACCATCAAGCACTGGCAGATCGCCGGCTGAAACCGGCATTGACCTGCCCTACCTGCCATGCTATACTAACCGCGCGGTAAGGGAGTCCGCTTTGCCCGGAGGGATGGCAGAGTGGTCGATTGCGATGGTCTTGAAAACCATTGAGGCCGTAAGGTCTCCGGGGGTTCGAATCCCTCTCCCTCCGCTCACAATCATATTACTGGGGAGGTGCCAGAGTGGTCGATTGGGGCCGCCTGCTAAGCGGTTGTCGGGACCTAAAACCCGACCGCAGGTTCGAATCCTGTCCTCCCCGCCACCCGGAAACAGTCACCTCGCGTGGCTGTTTTTCGTACTCCGCCCGATCCATTGTGCCTCTCGCCCACCCAGGAGTGGCCCGATGACCCTCAACCTCTCCCTGCTGCGCGGCCGGACGGTGCGCCTGACCGCCTTTCAGGAAGCCGACATGGCGGTGCTGGCCCGCTGGAGCGAGGATAGCGCCTACATGCGCCTGTTGGACGCCCGACCGGCCATGCCCCAGCCAGCCAGCCAGATCAAGGAAGACATCGAGGAGATGCAGAAATCCTCGCGCGCGTATACGTTCGCCGTTCGCCCCCTGGAATCCGACGACCTGATTGGCATGACCGAAATCGATGATATCCTCTGGACGCACGGCGCTGCCGGGCTGGGCCTGGGAATCGGCGAGGCGGCCTGGCGCGGCCGGGGCGCGGGCACCGAGGCCGCCCGGCTGACGCTCGACTTCGCCTTCCGGGAGCTGAACCTGCACCGCATCACGGCCACGGTGTTCGGCTACAACACCGCTTCGCTGCGCATGTGCGAAAAACTGGGCTTCACCCGTGAGGGAGTCTTCCGGGAATTCCTCCAGCGCGACGGCCGGCGCTACGACATGATCCTGCTGGGCCTGCTGCGCCGCGAATGGGAGGTCCTGTCCCGGCCGTGATCCTCCGCCCTGCCCGCGCCGAAGACCAGGCCGCCATCCGCCAGATCGTCCGCGAGGCCCGGATCAACCCGACCGGGCTGGATTGGCGGCGCTTCGTCGTGGCCGAGGACGACGGCCAGATCGTCGCCACCGGCCAGATCAAGCCCCACCGCGATGGAAGCCGGGAGCTGGCCTCGATCGCCACCCGGCCCGCCTACCAGCGCCGCGGACTCGCCAGCGCCCTGATTCGCGGCCTGCTGGCCGATTGCGCGCCGCCCCTCTACCTGGTCTGCGCCGCGCATAACGCCGGGTTTTACCCGCGCTTCGGCTTCCGGCCCATCCCGCCCGGCGAGATGCCGCCCTACTTCCGGCGGATGCACCGGCTGATCAACCTCCTGGCGGGGGCGCGTCCGCGCCTGGTGGTCATGCGCTGGGACGGCTGAGGCCGGCCATCAGCCCGGCAGGAGACTCGCCAGCCGCCCCTGGGCCTGCTCGAGCAGCCGGACCCCTTCCTCGGCGGAAACGCCCAGCGCGCCCATCACGATCGCCAGCTTGACCCGGTTGCCGGAGGCTTCGAGCAGCCGGGCGGCTTCTTCCATCTCAACGCCCAGCACCTCGGCCACGATGCCGCGCCCGCGCTGGGCCAGCTTGTGGTTGGTAATCTGCACGTCAACCATCAGGTTGCCGTAAACCTTACCCAGCCGGATCATGGTCGCCGTGCTGAGCATGTTCAGGACGAGCTTCTGCGCCGTGCCCGCCTTGAGCCGGGTCGAGCCGGTGATCACCTCCGGCCCCACCGGCAGCCCGATCGCGATCTGCACCCGGTCCAGCACGGCCGAGGGCTGGTTGCAGGCCACGCCGATCGTCGCCGCCCCGACCTCCGCCGCGTAGTCCAGCGCCCCCAGCACGTAGGGCGTCCGCCCGCTGGCCGCGATCCCGACCACGGCGTCGTTCGCGGTCAGGGCCAGCGCCTCCAGGTCGCGCCGCCCGGCGGCGGCGTCATCCTCGGCCCCTTCGACCGCCTCGATCAAAGCCCCCTCGCCGCCCGCAATCAGACCCACAACCAGACCATCGGGCACGCTGAAGGTGGGGCGACACTCGGCCGCGTCCAGCACCCCCAGCCGCCCGCTCGTCCCGGCCCCGACGTAGATCAGCCGACCGCCGCGCGCCATCCGCGCGGCGATCGTGTCCACCGCCTGGGCGATGGCCGGGAGCGCCTGGCGCACGGTCGGCGCGACGGTCGCGTCTTCGTCGTTCATGATCCGCACGATTTCCAGCGTCGAGCGCCGGTCGATGTCCATGCTGCGCGGATTGCGCTGCTCGGTCAGCATCACTTCACTCTCCTTGATGAGGGTCGATCCCCAGCGTCAGGCAGGCCAGCAGCCCTGCCCCCACCACAGGGGGATACAGCGCCTGGGGCAGGTCGGCCAGTTCCAGCTCGCGGCACAGCGCCCGGCTGAGGACGTTGTCGTGAGTCAGCAGGCTCCCGGCGAACGCGACACGCGGGCCGTCTATGCCCAGGCGCGCGGCGACCAGCCGCGCCGCCGCCGCGAGGTGCGCCGCCGCCTCCGCGACAATCCGGCCGGCCGCGTCATCGCCGTCCCCGGCCTGGGCCAGCACCAGGGGGGCGAGCGCGGCCACCTCGGCGGTCGGAATCCCGGCCGGGCGGTGCAGCCAGCGCACCAGGTCGCGCGGCTGGGCCAGCCCCAGCCTGTCCAAAAACACGTCCAGCAGGCGGGTGGAGGCTTCCAGGCCGTCGGCCGCCCGCGCGGCGGCCCGCAGTCCCGCCAGCCCCAGCCACACCCCGCTACCCTCGTCCCCCAGCAGGTAGCCCCAGCCGCCGACCAGGGCCGACTCCCCCGCCGCGTTGATTCCACAGGCCAGGCTGCCGGTGCCGGACAGCACGAGCAGCCCTTCACGCCGGCCGTGCGCCCCGATCAGGGCGATCTCGTAGTCGGAGCAGACCGCGATTGCCGCCTGGGGGGTGACCGCCGCCGCCACGTCGCGCAGCCAGCCTTGCAGGCCAGAAGCCAGGATGCCGGACACCCCTGCCCCCACGGCCTCGATCTGCCCCGCCGCCAGCCCCGCGCCGGCCAGCGCCTCGCGCATTGCGGCCTGGATGCGCGCTGCCGCCTCGGACTGTCCGACCAGATTCGGGTTGACGGCCGCGCCCTGAGCTTGCCCCAACACGGCGAGGCGGTCGTCCAGGACCGCGACCCGGACGCTGCTCCCCCCACCGTCGATCCCCATCACCAGGGTCATCACACGCTCCTGAAAGGAAGTAAACAGTTGACAGTTTTCAGTTGTCAGTAAGAGCAAAGGCAGCGAAACATCGGTCAGATTGATGCTCCGGCATCTGCACCTGGCGACGGATTGTACAACACCGCTCCGGCCGGATAAAGCCTGCTGGCAGACTCCGAATCGGGTGCAGTATACTCGTGCCACCGCGCCGGCCCGATCGGTTCGCAAATCGACCGGCGCGGCATGTCTTCCCATGGAGGAAAACCGAACGTGACCGATGTGCTCGACCAGATTCGAGGCGGCCTGATCGTCTCCTGCCAATCCTCGCCGGGCGATCCGACCCACTTCAGCGCCGCGATCGTGGCCTTTGCCCTGGCCGCCGAGATGGGCGGCGCGGCCGGACTGCGCCTCAACGGGCCGGAGAATGTCGCCGCGGTGCGCGCCCGCACCGGACTGCCGATCATCGCCATCCACAAGCGCCCCGGCCCGGACGGACGCACCCTGATCACCGGCCGCCTGGAGGACATCCCGCCCCTGATCGACGCCGGAGCGGCAATCGTCGCCCTCGACACCACCGACCGGCCGCGCCCTGTTCCCTGCGTGGAGCTGATCGCCGCGATTCATGCCGGGGGCGCGCTGGCGATGGCGGACATCCGCACCTTCGCCGACGCCGAGCAAGCCGTCGCGTTGGGGGTCGACCTGGTGGGAACCACCCTGTCCGTCTTCGATCTGCCCGACTACGTTCCCGATGTGGAACTGGTGCGCCAGATCGCGACCCGGTTGCCCGTCCCGGTGATCGCCGAGGGCAACTACTGGGAACCGGCCGATTTCGTCCGGGCGCTGGAAGCCGGGGCGCACGCCGTCGTGATCGGCTCGGCCATCACCCGACCGTGGATGATCACCGAGCGTTTCGTCCGGGCCGCCCGCCATGACTGACCTCGCGCTCGGCCTCGACCTGGGCGGCACCAACATCCGGGCGGCCATCGTCGCCCCGGACGGGACGATCCTGACCCGGCGGCGCATCGATACCCCCACCCTGCCCGGTGGGCACCTGGGCCTGCCGGACGACCTGGTGAGCGCGCTGGTGGACTGCGCCGCGCCCCTGCTGGCGGAAACTGGCGTGCTCGGCGCGGGCCTGGGATCGGGCGGCCAGTTCGACCCGGCCGGCGGCGTGCTGCGCGGAATCAACACCGGCCACCCGGCGTTCGTGGATTATCCCCTGGCCGCCCGCCTGGGGGAGCGGCTCGGCCTGCCGGTCTGGGTGGACAACGACGTGAAGATGGCCGCACTGGGTGAATTGTGCGCCGGCGCGGGCCAGGGCTGCCGCCACCTGATCTGCGTCGCGATCGGCACGGGGATCGGCGGCGCGCTGATCCTCGACGGCCGCCTGGTACACGGCCACAGCGGGCTGGCCGGTCACCTGGGCCAGACCCCGGATTTCACCTCTGGCACGTTCATCGAAGCCATCGCCGGGGGGATGTCTATCAGCCAGCGCGCGATCGCGGCCGGGATTCTGCCACCCCAGAAAAAAACGAGTGCCCTGTTCGAGCTGGCCCGCGCGGGCGACTCCGCCGCCCAAACTTTCATCCGCGACGCGGGCCGCCAGCTGGGCCGGGTCGTTGCCGGGCTGATCCACACATTCGAGCCAGAAGCCGTCCTGCTGGGCGGCACGGTTGGAGTCCAGCCGGAGATGGTGGCCGCCGTCAACGACAGTCTGGCCGGAACGTTGATGCTCAACTGGCGGCACATCACCGCCCGGCCAATGGCCCTCGGCCCGGAGGCGGCCCAGATCGGCGCAGCGATGCGCGTATTCATCGAAAAAGGAGTGCGCTGACCATGAGGATCGTAGGAATGATGTCCGGCACGTCCGCCGACGGGATCGACGCCGCCCTGTGCGAGATCGACGGCGCGCCGCCCAAACTGCAAGTCAGGATGATCAGGGCGCTGGCGCGTCCTTACCCCCAACCCATGCGCCAGCGGATTCTGGACGCCTGCCGCCCGGAAACCGGCCGGGTGGACAGCCTGTGCCGCCTGAACGTCGACCTGGCGGAAGCCTTCGCTTCGGTCGCGCTGGAGGTCATCGCCGCCGCCGGCCTGACCCCGGATCAGGTCGACCTGATCGCCTCGCACGGACAGACGGTCTGGCACCAGGTGGAAGCCGATGGGCACGTCAGCGCCACCTTCCAGATCGGCGAAGGGGCTGTGATCGCCGAGCGCACCGGGATCACCACGATCAACAACTTCCGCGCCAGGGATGTGGCGGCGGGCGGCCACGGCGCGCCGCTGGTCAGTTACGCGGATTGGATTCTGCTCCGCCATCCGGAACACTGGCGCGCGGTGCAGAACATCGGCGGCATCGGCAACGTGACCTTCCTGCCCCCGCTCACCGATTCCAGCAGCGCCCCGCTGGCTTTCGATACCGGGCCGGGCAACGTCCTGATCGACGCCGTGGTCGCTCTCCTGACCGGCGGCGCGCAGACCTACGACCGTGACGGCCAGATGGCCCGCCAGGGCCGGGCCGATGCCGCCTGGCTCGAAGCCCTGCTGCGCCATCCCTACTACGAGCGCCGCCCGCCCAAGACCACCGGCCGGGAACTGTTCACCAGCGACATGGCCCAATCTCTGCTGGCCGACGGCCAGGCACGCGGTCTCGGCCCCAACGACATCGTCGCCACGATGACCGCCCTGACCGCGCACACCATCGCCGACGCCTACCGGCGCTTCGCCCCGGCCGCCATCGGCGAGGCCGTGCTGGCGGGCGGCGGCAGCCGCAATCCCACCCTGGTCGGGATGATCGCCAGTCTGCTGGCTCCCGCCCCGGTGCTGACCCACGAGGCGTTGGGCATCGACAGCGACTTCAAGGAAGCCATGATCTTCGCCCTGCTGGCCCACGAAACCTGGCATAACCGCCCCGGCAGCCTGCCCGCCCTGACCGGCGCCAGCCACCCGGTGGTCATGGGCCAGATCACGCCGGGCCGCAACTTTCCCCGGCTGACGGGCCGGGCCTGAGAGCCAACGCAAAACGCCCGGTCAGAGCTGGCCGGGCGTTCTGCATATCCAAGGGAAAAGATACTCTAGGCGTCCACCCAGGCGCAAATTGCATCGTGGACGGCAGGCCGCAGGGCGATGATCGCCTCCGCGTCGCGCCCATAGTAGACCCGGTTAGTCATCAGCGCCACGACCAGATCGCGTTCCGGATCGATCCACAGCGACGTGCCGGTGAAGCCGGTGTGGCCGAAGCTGCTCCGGCTGAAGGTCGGGCCGCAGGACGCCGCCCCGTTCCGGTTGAGCACCCAACCCAGGCCACGCCCTTCGGCCTGCTGCGCGATGGCCTGGCCCGCGATCCCATCCGGCAGCCAACCCGGCCCGCCGCCCTGCACGGCTTGTAGCCAGGCCAGCCCGAAGCGCGCTACCGCCCCCGCCGAACCAAACAACCCGGCGTGCCCGGCGATCCCGCCCAGCGAGGCTGCGTTCTCGTCGTGAACCTCGCCCCGGCAACGGCGGCCGCGCCAGCGCAGGTCGTTCTCGGTGGCGGGGCAGGCCAGCGGTTCGGCCGGGTTGAAGGTGATCCGCTCCGCCAGCCCCAGCGGCGCCAGCACGGACTCGGCGATGACCTCCGCGACCGTCTCCGCCCCGGCCAGCCTGGCGACCGCCTCGCCGAGCAGGATCAGGCCCAGGTCGCTGTAGATCACCTGCCGCCCCGGCTGCTCGACGCACGGCCGGCAGGCGATCAGGTCGAGCGCCTTCGCCACGCGCAACGGGCGGGCGACCGCGTCCGGTCTGCCGGGCGGAGGTGTGACCGGGCCATCCTCCAGGAACAGCGCCCACCAGGGGGCCAGTCCGCTGGTGTGGGTCAGCAGGTGGAAGAAGGTGATCTCCTCCGGGTTAACGGTCTGGGAGGTGTCCGCGATCGGGTCCAGCGGGGCCAGGGTGTGCGGGTCCTGCCCCCCGGCGATCGGGCGCGGGCCGTACCGGCCAAACTCCGGGACGAGGCCGACCACCGGATCGTGCAGGCCGACCTTTCCGGCGGCGACCTGCTGCAAAAAAGCCGTGACCGTGAACAGCTTGGTCACGGACGCCAGGTCGAAAGGCGTGTCCGGGGTCACCGGCTCGCCGGTCTCCGGGTCCAGGCAGCCATACGCCTGGTTCAGGCGCAGGCTGTTCCGGTAGTAGACGGCGATGCTGATCGCCGGCGCGGTCGATTTCAAACCTTCGGTGAGCATACGTTCGATGTCTTGCATGGAGTCCATCGTCTCGGCGGGTCGTGCGGCCTGATAGGGATAACAGGAAGATGAGAGACCATCATAACCTATCTCCTCGATGTTGCCACACACCGGTACAACCAAAAAACTTGGCACAATCCGCCGGGGATTGTATCGTTGATAGCGAACGCGAAGGAGGATGCATGGCCCGAATCCTGCTCGTCGAAGACACACCCGACCTGGCCCAGGTCATGATCCGCGAGCTTGAGGCACTGGGCTACGACGTCATCCACGCGGCTGATGGATTCGCCGCGCTGCAAGCCCATGCCGCACACGCGCCCGACCTGGTCATCCTGGACTGGATGCTGCCCGGACTGGATGGGCTGGAAGTGCTGCGCCGCCTGCGCCAGCACGCCGCCACCCCGGTGCTGATGCTCACCGCGCGCAGCGAGGAAATCGATCGTGTCCTGGGGCTGGAGACCGGGGCCGACGATTACCTGACCAAGCCCTTCAGCATGCGCGAGCTGCTGGCCCGCGTCCGGGCCATGCTGCGCCGGGTCGATCTGATCCAGCAGACCCTGCTGGCTGACCGCAGTCCGGACGAGACCCTGATCCAGCGCGGCGGCCTGCGCCTGGACCCGGTCGCCCATCAGGTCACGCTGGACGGCGAAGCGCTCGACCTCAGCCCGACCGAGTTCGCCCTGCTTCACCTGCTGCTCCGGCATCCCGGCCGCGCCTTCAGCCGCGGCTACCTGCTGGATACTGTCTGGCACGAGGACTACGTGGGCGGCGATCGCTCGGTGGACAACGCCGTCATGCGCCTCCGCAAGCGCCTGGGAACCCTGGGTGAGGCGATCGAAACTGTGTGGGGCGTGGGCTACCGGCTGCGGGCAGAATGACTGTCAGACAGCGATTCGAGCACTTCTTTCAGGCCGCGCCCCTCGCGCGGGCCTGGCTGGAAATGGCTGCCGTCGGGGCCGCGCTGCTGGCCGTGGTCGTTCTGACCGCCCCCCGGCTCTCCCCCGGCAGCCAGCAGAACAGCGTCTTCGTGGTCATCCTGAGCGCGGTAAGCCTGTTCGCGCTGCGGATGTGCCGTTTCCGCCCGCCCTGGTACCGCCAGCTCGGCCTGGAACTGACGCTTGGCATCGCGGCGGCGCTGATCCTGGCCGGCGGGTTAATCTGGCTGGCGGAGCGGCTGATCGCCTACACCCTGGCCGATCCGCCCGACGCCGGGCTGATGGCGATTGTCGCCGTGGTATTGGGCTTCCGGGGCGTGGGCGTGGACGGCACGCCTGCCATCCTGCCGGTCTCGATCACCTTCTCGATCCTGTTCTCTTGCGCCATCGCTTACGTCACGATGCGCTTTGGCTCGGCTCTGCTGGCCTTCTGGGTCCGCCTCCAGCGCCGCCATCTGATCTGGGCCATCGCCAATTCCCACCTGCTCCTGGTAGTCGTGGGGGTGCTGCTGATCGCGGCGCTGTTCACCCTGAACTCGCTCCAGTACATCCTCTCCCAGCAGCCGGAGGACGCGGTGCTGCCCCTGGCGCTGCTGGTCGATCTGGTGCCGATCACGATCGTGTTCGCGGTATTTACCGCGGTAATCCTGGTCGTGGTGATGCCCCCGGCGATCGTGATCTCGTACTTCGCGGCGCGCCGGACGACCCGCCGCCTGAAAGCCCTGGCCGAGACCGCCACCGCCCTGCGCACCGGGCACTACGACGTCCGCGTGCCCGTGACCGGCGAGGATGAAGTCGCCCGCCTGCAAGAGGACTTCAACGCCATGGCCGCCGACTTGCAGCGGGCGATGAACGACCTGGAGTCCGAGCGCGACGCGGTCATGAGCCTGCTCGACGCGCGGCGTGAGCTGATCGCCAGCGTCTCGCACGAGCTGCGTACCCCGGTCGCCATCCTGCGCGGCCACCAGGAAAGCCTGCTGGATGGCTCGACCGCGCCCTCGCCGGACGAGCTTCGCCACGGCATCGCGATCATGGCCCAGGCAACGCTGAACCTCCAGCGCCTGATCGACGACCTGTTCACCCTCTCGCGGGCCGAGGTGAACCAGTTAGAGATCGAGCGCCGCCAGGTCGCGGTCGAAGCCGTGGTCCGGCGCTGCGCCGAGTCGGCTGGCCCCTCGATCTGGGCGACCGGCCGGGTGGAGCTGGTCCTGGACATCGCCCCGGACCTGCCGTCCGCCCTGGTCGACGAGACGCGCCTGGAGCAGATCGTCTACAACCTGCTGCGCAACAGCGCCCGGCACACCCCGCCGGGCGGGATCATCGCCATTCGCGTCTTCGCGGACACGACCTGCATCGTCCTCCAGGTCAACGACACCGGAGAAGGAATCGCTCCCCAGGACCTGCTCCATATCTGGGAGCGCTTCTACCGGGCCGACAGCGCCCGCGCCCTGGACAGTGGCGGCAGCGGGCTGGGCCTGGCGCTGGTCAAGGAACTGACCGAAGCGATGGGCGGCTCGGTCAGCGCGGAAAGCCGGTTGGGCCAGGGCAGCAGTTTCACCCTGCGCCTGCCGTGCGGCTCCGCCTGACCGATTTGCCCCACCCCTGCGACCGTTTTGCGACAATCCCACGATGGGCCTGAGACACCTCCGCACTAGGATGTCCTTGGCAGGCCGAGCACGCCTGCCCGGCGTCTTATTGCAAGGAGTGGATCAGAGATGCAACCCAATCACAACGGCACGAATCCGCTGGCGGTCGAGGCCATCAACGTGACCCGGTCGCTCCCGGTCGCGGGCGAAGAGATCGCCATCCTGAACGGGATTTCCTTCAAAATCCGGCAAGGGGAATTCGTCGCCCTGACCGGCCCCTCCGGCTCCGGCAAGTCCACCCTGCTGGGCATCCTGGCCGGGATCGACTCGCCTTCCAGCGGCCGGATTATCGTCGCGGGCACGGACATCACCCGGCTGCCGGAACGCGCGCTGGCCCGCATCCGGAACGAAAAGATCGGCATCGTCTTCCAGTCGTTCAACCTGATCGCCACGCTGACCGCCCAGGAAAACGTCGAAGTGCCGCTGTACGTCAGCCGCGAGCCAGGGTATGCCCGCGCCCGCGCGCGCGAGGCCCTGGAGACGGTCGGCCTGGGCGACCGGCTGTACCACCGCCCGCACCAGCTTTCCGGAGGGCAGCAGCAGCGGGTGGCGATCGCCCGCGCGATCGTGACTCAGCCCACCCTGCTCCTGGCCGACGAACCGACCGGCAATTTGGACAGCAAGACCGGCGTGCAGATGCTCGATCTGTTCAACCGCCTGCGGGCCGAACTGGGCGTCACGCTGATCGTCGCCACCCACGACCCGGCCGTCGCCGAGCGTGCCGACCGCGTCCTGCACATCGTCGACGGCCAGCTCGCCCAGCCAACGGCCGAAGCCGTGGTCTTTCCGGTGCGGCGGCCCGTGGTCGCGGGGGTGGTCCGGTGAACGGTCTGCGCTTCTACCTCACCTATGCCGTGCGTGCCCTGCGCCGCAGCGGGCAGCGCACCCTGCTGGCGATGATCTGCGTGGCCTTCGGGGTGATGTCCCTGATCGCCATGCAGGCCCTGGCCGGGCTGCTATCCGCGACCATCCTGATGGATACACGCTTCCAGCTTGGCGGTGATCTCAAGATCGAGCGGCCGGGCAGTTACCTGACCGGAGATGATCTGGCCGCGCTCGACCGGATGGTCGCCGAAGGTGCGCTCCAGTCCTACAGCCCGCTGTCGGACGGCCTGTGGTACTTCATGAAGCGGGAGAACACCGGGCGGGTGCAGTTCGTGATGCGCATTTCCGGCGTCGATCCGGCCCGCTATCCGCTCGAAGGCGAATTGACCCTGCAAGAGCCGGAAGGGCGATCCCTGCAGGACGTGCTGTTCGCGCCGGGGGACGTGGCAATCACCCGCGACCTGGCCGCCAAACACGATCTGGGCATTGGCGACACCTTCCAGCTTGCCGACGAAAACGGCAGCATCCCGGCCGAGCTGCGCGTGGTCGCCATCATTCGGTCCAGCCCGGATCGCATGGGCGACCGCATCCTGTACAACCTGGATACCGCGCGTCTGGTCACCGGCCGGGCCAACCCGATCACCAGCGTCTCGCTGCTCCTCGCCCCGCAAGCCGATCCGGCTGCGGTGGTCGACGCACTCACCGCCGCCGGCTGGAGCGTCGCCACGCCGGACATGCTCGCCGAACAAAACGCCGACGTGCGAGACACTTTCACGCTCATGTTGCGTGGCGCGGGCATCCTGGGCCTGCTGGTGGGCGGGATCGGCGTCGCCAATACCATGCAGGTCTTGCTGGCGCGCCGCACGACCGAGATCGCCATGCTCAAGACGCTCGGCTACCGCCAGATCGACCTGGTGATGCTCTTCGGCCTGGAGACCCTTCTGCTGGGGCTGGCCGGCAGCGTCCTGGGGGCGCTGGCCGCGATCGGCTTCTCCATCCCACTGCTCAACTCCTTCGAGCGCCTCGGTTCAATGCTGATCGAGTGGACCATCGCGCCGGAGGTATTGATCGGCGGCATGCTGGCGGGTACGCTGACCGCATTCGTGTTTGGCGTGTATATCATCCTCAAGACGAGCACGGTTCGCCCGGCGGTGCTGCTGCGCAACCTGCCCGTGCGCGCGACGTGGCGCAGCCGCCTGCAAACCGGCGGGCTGTTCCTGCTGCTGGCGATTCCCTTCACCCTGCTCAGCAGCCTGATCATGGAATCGGTCGTGTGGGGCCTGGCCGTGGTCGGCCTGGCGGTGGCCGGGTTCATCGTGCTCGGCCTGCTGATGTGGCTTGGCCTGTTCGTCACCGTCCGCCTGCCGCTGCCCGGCGGCACCCTGCTGCGCCTGGCGCGCGGCAACCTGCGCCGGGGACGCATCCGCGCCGTGGTGGCCCTGATCGCGCTGTTCGTCGGCGTCTTCGCCATCACCTTCGCGGCAACCATCATCCTCAACGCGCGGGGCTACGTCGACAGCCAGACCGGCTCGATTGAGGACAACAACCTGCTGATCATGGCCGAATCGACGCTCCAGGATCAGGTCGACGCGGCCCTGACGGCGCAAGGCATCGGCCAGGCCCACTACCACGCCCAGGTTCCGGTCACCGGAGTTAGCCTGCGGCAAGCCGGAACTGAGCCGGCCCCCATGGACCGGGTTTTGCGCGTGGAAGGCCGCCCGGCCGAAGACGGGACGTGGGACATCAGCCTGCAAGGGCAGCCCTGGGGCCAGATCGCAGACGGAATCTACCTGCCGGATGGGTTCGTCACCGACGAGCGGCTGGCAGCGATCCAGGCCGGGGACCTGCCGGAAGTCGCCGTCATCACCGAACAGGGCGCGGAAGTCCGTTTCCAGCTCGCCGGGTTCTACCGCGTGAACGCAGCCGAAGACACCCTGACGATGGCCCCGCGCGGCGCGCTAACCACCCTGGATGCTCTGGCGAGCCTGAGCGATACCCAGGCGATGACCTTCCTGGCCTCGGCTCCGGTGGCGCGTCTGTCCGAAGTCACCGAGGCGCTGGGCCTGGCCCTGCCCCAGGCCATGGTCACCAACGCGATCGACGCCAACGCCTTCATCAACCAGACGCTCAACAACCTGTTCGTCGCGGCGGTGGCCGTGGCCGGGCTGGCGCTGGTGGCCGGGGCCGTGCTGATCGCCAACTCGGTCGGGCTGGCGATGGTCGAGCGCCGCTACGAGATGGCGATCCTCAAGACTGTGGGCTACAGCCAGGCCCAGGTCATGCGCACCATCCTGCTGGAGCATACCATTCTCGGCCTGCTGGCCGGGGTCGCCGGGTTAGGCGGAGTCGTGCTGGCGGTTGCCCTGATCAACACCCAGGGCATCCGGCCAGAACTGGTCTTCAACCTGCCGCCCGCCCTGGCCGTCATGCTGGTCGGCGTGATTATCGCGCTGGCCAGCGCGGCGATGGTCGCCTGGCAGCCGACTCGCGCCCGCCCATTGGCGGTACTGCGCGGCGAATAGTCGGAGCGACATCCACCAATACAGCGAGGGGAGCCTGACCGGCTCCCCTCGCTGCTGTTTCCGCCATGCGGGATCAGCGCGGCGCGCTGTCCGGGTCCTGCCGCCAGGTGCGCAGCCCGAACCGGCTGAGGTAGATCGGGATATTGCGCAGCAGGGGATTCTCGGCCTCGATCTCGCGAATCATGGCGCGCTTCTGGTACGACTGCGGGCCGCACAGCAGCGTCACCGAGCCGCCTTCGCCTCCGGCCCCGTTGACCTTCCAGCCCAGCGCCCCATGCTCCCGCGCGATCTCGATCACGCGCTGGGCGTCGGCGCTGATCAGGGCCGAGTTCAGGCGACCCTGCGCCTCGGTGTTTTCCGTCATCGCCCGGCCAAGCGCATCGAAATCGCCCTCGTACAGGGCATCACGTGACTTGCGGGCCGTTACCCGCAGGTCTTCGAGCTGTTTGCAGGTCGGCCCGGCGTCTTCCAGCTCGCGGATCACCTTTTCGTGCACCTGCGACGAGTCGTGCGTCCGCCCCAGGTAGATCAGGGCCAACCGCCGTTCCAGTTCCCACCAGATCGCGTTCGGCACCTGGATCGGCGACACCGAGGCGCGCGGGTACTGGTGCATCTCGATGTAGTTGATCCCGCCGTAAGCCGAGCAGAGCTGATCCTGAATTCCCGACTGGCGCTTGAGCATCTCCGTCTCCACCCGGTGCGCGGCGTAGGCCACCTCGTGGGGCGTCAGGCGGCCCGGAGTCAACTGATCGAGCGCTCCTACCAGGGCGACCGTCACCGCCGCCGAGGTCCCGGTCGAAGCGCCCGCCGGGGCCTCCGAGAAGATCGTGACCTGGAAGGCCATGTCCTTGGGCACCTTCATCAGCTCAATGGTGGCTTCCAGCAGGGGATGGCGATCCCAGCCCGGCGTCTCCGGGTGCAGGACGTAGCGCTCGCCGTAGTTCTCGGCGTAAATGACGATCCGCTCGTCCTGGCCGTCGTAGGGATAGACCTCGATCTGCACCTCGACATACGGATAGACGCCGATGTTGAAGATTTTGCCGTACTCGGCGAACCAGGTATCCGTCCAGCCGCCGTTGTCGCAGATGCGGATCGGGGCAACGCTGTTGATCACATACCGGGGTTTGGGCCTGTCGTTCATCGGATTCCCTCCAGGTTGAAAGCCCTGCACAGGGCTGTCCAGGTCACGCGGATCGCGGGTCAGTACCGGATGTCCACCGCCCGGCGCGACTCGGACGACGCGAGGATCGCGTCGCAGATCACGGCGTTGCGGTAGCCATCCTCGAAGGTCGCCCCATAGGGCGCGACCGGCCGGTCGTTCACGATCGCGTCCAGGAAGTGGTGGAACTCGTGGACGAAGGTGTGCTCCCAGCCCAGCATGTGGGCGCTTGGCCACCAGTTCGACCAGTACGGATGGTACGGCTCACTCACCAGAACATTGTGGAAACCGCGCGTTTCCTTCGGCTCCTCCTCCGCCCAGAAAACCTCCAGCTCGTTGAGCCGTTCCAGGTTGAAGCGCAGGGAGCCTTTTTCGGCGTTGATCTCGAAGGTGTTGTGGTTCTTGCGCCCGTGGCAGAAGCGCGAGGCTTCCAGCGTGCCAATCGCGCCGTTCTCGAACTCGATCAGGGAGATGATCGCGTCGTCCACGTCCACCTGCCCGACCCCGGAGCCATCCGGCAAGGGCCGTTCCGGCACAAAGGTCTTGGTGATCGCCATGATCTGGCGCGGCTCGCCCACCAGAAAGCGCGCCAGATCGAGGATGTGCGAAGCCAGGTCGCCCAGCGCACCGCTGCCGGCCAGGGCCTTATCCAGCCGCCAGATGCGCGGGAACTGGGGATCGATGATCCACTCCTGAAGGTACGAGGCCCGCCAGTGAAAGATGCGGCCCAGCGCCCCGCTTTCGATCAGCCGCCGCGCCTGGACGATCGCCGGGACGAAGCGGTAGTTGAAGGCCACCATGTGCTTGACTCCGGCCTTTTCCACGGCTTCCAGCATGGCATGGGCTTCTTCCGCCGTGCGGGCCAGCGGCTTCTCGCACAGCACCGCCTTCCCGGCCTGGGCGGCGGCGATGCACGGCTCGGCGTGGATGTCGTTGGAGCCGCCGTTATCGAACAGGCCGATCCGATCGTCCTCCACCAGTTGATGCCAATCGGTGGTATGGGAGGCGTACCCGTAGCGCCGGGCCGCCTCGGCGACCGCGGCCTCGTTGCGCCCGCAGATCGCCACCAGCTTCGGGATCGCCACCGGAGGATACATCATGTAGGGCAGCGTCTTGAATGCGTTGGAATGGGCTTTGCCCATGAAGGCATAACCCAGCATCCCGATCCCCACTTCCGGGGCCGCGCCCTCGGCTTTCGGCCCCGCCATGCTGGTAAAGCCGCCGTCGCCTGCCATACTGCCTCCTTTGCATGCAACCACGCCACGCCAGTTCGGTCTTGCAGCCCACAAAGAGGGCCGCCTACGGCCCTCCGCCTGATCCTCTGCTTATCCCCCGGCCGCTTCTGCCGGGCACTGGCCGTCCCAGGCCAGCGCGTAAACCACCATGTTCTCTCCCCCGGCGGCGGGCGACCACGTTCCCCCCGTCGAATAGACCGGGCACAGGCGCGGGTCAGCCGGGTTCTGGCCCGGAATCTGATCGGGCAGCGCCATCAGGTAGCGCACCCCGCGCGCCTCCATCAAATTCCACAGGGCCTCCGGATCGCGGATGATCGGGATCACCTCCGGGCTGACCAGTCCGGCCAGGTCCAGGATCGGGCGCGGGGCATAGTAGCCCACCGCGCCGATGTCGTGCACCGCCAGCAGTTCTTCCGGCGGGAGGTGGCCGTCCAGCCAGCGGGCCGCCGCAACCATCTCGGTCTGGATGATCTGCACGTCGCGGACGTACTGCTGCAAGCCGATCCCCCAGAACAGCACGAACAGCACGCCCGCCGTCAGGGCCAGCGCCCGCGCGCCGACCCGTCCGGCCAGCGATCCCCGCCCGCGCCGCCACAGCCAGGCCGTTCCCGCCACGCCCACTACGACCAAATGGGGCAGGGCCGGGATCACGTAGCGGCCATGCTGGTAAGGCGCGGGCAGCCGGGCCGCATACAGCCCCACCAGCGCGACCGCCCACAGGGCCGGGGCCAGCAGCAGCCAATCCCGGCGCGCTTTCATCGCCCGGCGCGCGACGAGCGCCACGGCGGCCACCCACCCCGGCAGCAGCAAAAGCTGTCCGCCTGCCAGGATGGGCAGCAGCAGGCTGGCGATCCGGCTGGGATACGAAGCCGCCAGCAGGATCGCGTTCTCGGCCTGTTTGGCCGAGGCCGTGTTGGGCAACAGTTCCCCGCCCAGGCTCATGTTCAGCATGGCGTACGGCACGAACCCGGCCAGCCAACCCAGGACCGCGCCGGCCGACCAGGTGAACAACCAGCGCCAGCCGGAGCCGGGCCGCGCGATCCACATCAGCAGCCCGATCAGCGCGACCAATCCCGCGCCCTCCGGCCGGGTCAGGGTCGCCGCCGCACCCACCAGGCCGAACGTCACCCCGCGCCCCAGCACGACCGGCTCCGACCCGCCGGGCGAATCCAGCTCGCGCCAGCCCAGCCAGACCAGGGCCAGCGTCAGTGTGGCGAAGAGCATCGTCTCCATGCCGGAAGCGCCCGCCCAGATCAGGTGCCAGGCCAGGACGGTCGCCAGCCCGGCCCATCCCCCCGCCCCGCGCGTGTCGGGCAGCAGCCGGTCGGCCAGCCGGATGGCGATCAGCCCGCCCGCCGCCAGCGCCGCCGCGCCCAACAGAAAGGTCCACAGCATGTAGGGCAGCCGGAGCAGGTAGCCCACGCTCAACAGCAGGGTATACAGCGGCGCGGTGCTGCCGGCGGAAGGCTCCCCCGGCACGAACAGCCACTGCCCGCTCTGGGCCAGGTTGCGGGCATAGGTCTGATGAATCCAGGCGTCGTCCAGCGGAAATCCGGCCTCGCCCGCGAGTCCGGCCGCCAGCATGTAGGCCGCGACACCCGCCGCTGCCAGCGCCACCACGCCCAGATCGCGCCACACTACTTGTCGAGTCTTCATGCCGACTCCATGCAGGATGATAAGAACTTTTGTGCTACGAAATGAAACAGGGTATTGTTTAGCATTATACCAGTCTCGTCCCAGGAGAAGGTTCATGTCGCCTGCCGCCATCCCCCTTTCGGCCGCCCGCACCCTGGCCCTGCACGCCCAGGGACTCGCCGCCCCGGACGATCCGTCCACGCCCGCCACGCCGGAGCGCATCCTGGCCGCCGTGGAGCGGATCGGCTGCGTCCAGATCGACACCCTGCAAATGGTGCAGCGCAGCCAGTACCTGACCGTGTGGAGCCGCGTGGGGAGCTACGATCCAGCCGACTTCGACCGGCTGATGTACGCCACGCCGGAAGGGGCCAACACCCGCCGCATGTTCGAGTACTGGCTCCACGCCGCGTGCATCATCCCCCTGGCCGACTTCCGCTACCGCCTGCCGGTCATGCACCATTACCGCCGGGCCGATGTCGAGCACTGGAACAAACGCTGGCTGGCCGAGAACGGGAACGCGCACCTGCTGGACGAGGTCCGGGACCGGATCGCCCGGCAAGGTCCGCAGCGGGCCAGTGACTTCGAGCACGACGGCCAGCGCGGGGGAAGCTGGTGGAACTGGAAACCCGCCAAGCGCGCCCTGGAAGTCCTCTACGATCAGGGTGTCCTGATGGTCGCCGGCCGGGTGAACTTCCAGCGCGTCTACGACCTGGCCGAGCGCGTCCTGCCCGATTGGGTGGACACCGCGATCCCCTCCCAGGAGGAGATGCAGCGCGCCCTGGTCGAGCGCGGCGCGCACAGCTTTGGCATCTGCCAGCCGCTCCAGACCGCCGAATATGCCTACCTCAAGCGCAACCAGATCAGGCCCATTCTGACAGACCTGGTGGCCCAGGGCGTGCTGGCCGAGGTCGAAGTCACCTTGCACGACGGTTCGACGACCGGCATGGTCGTCCACCGCGATCACCAGGAAGCGCTGGCCCAAATCCTGGACGGCGCGTTGGCCGCCCGGCGCACGACCTTCCTCAGCCCGTTCGACAACCTGTTCTGGCCCAACAAGCGCGACCAGCAGTTCTGGGGTGTCGAGCAGCGCCTGGAAGCCTACAAACCGGCTCCGCAGCGCATCTGGGGTTACTACTGCCTGCCCATTGTCCACCGCGATCGGGTCGTGGGCCGCTTCGATCCCAAGCTGGAGCGCAAGACCGGCACGCTACGCCTCAAGGTCCTGGTCCTGGAGCCGGGAATCATGCCGGACGACGAGCTGGTCGCGGACGTCGCCGCCGCCATGCGCGACTTCCTGCGCTTCCACCACGCCACGGAACTGGTCATCGAACGCTGCGATCCGCCGGAACTCGGCCCGAAGCTGCTGGCGGCCCTTTAGAA
>JARKOQ010000220.1 GCA_029976005.1 Aggregatilineales bacterium
GCGTGCGCCGATCATCCCCCCGGAGAGTGTGCCATGCCCGACGAAGCCCAGACCCCGACCCCGCCCGCCAGCGAGACGCCCAAAGAGACCGAGAAGAAGCCCGCCCCGCCGCCGCCCCCGGTCGAGACACACCATACCCTGCGCGTCGATGGCCGGGCGGTCTCCTACACCGCCACGGCCGGGCTGCTGCCCCTCAAAAACGAGGAGAAGGACGAGATCGAGGCCACGGTCTTTTTCGTGGCGTATACCCTCGACCGGCCGGAAGGTACGCCCGCCAGCGAACGCCCGCTGATCTTCGTCTTCAACGGCGGGCCCGGCTCGGCCTCGGTCTGGCTGCACCTGGGGGCGCTGGGGCCGCGCCGCGTCCGGATGCAGGACGAGGGCTGGATGCCCGCGCCGCCCTACCGCCTGGTGGAGAACGCCCATACCTGGCTCGACCTGGCCGACCTGGTTTTCATCGACCCGGTGGGGACGGGCTTCAGCCGCGCCGCCAAACCGGAGCTGAACCAGCAGTTCTGGAGCCTCCAGGGCGACCTGGACTCGGTCGGCGAGGTGATCCGGCTGTACCTGACCCGCTACGGGCGCTGGGCCTCGCCGCTGTTCCTGGCCGGGGAAAGCTACGGAACGACTCGCGCCGCCGGGCTGGCCGGACACCTGATCGACCACGGGATTGCCTTCAACGGCCTGATCCTGATCTCGACCACGCTCAACTTCCAGACGCTGGAGTTCGAGCAGGGCAACGACCTGCCCTACGTCCTTTTCCTGCCGACCTACACCGCCACGGCCTGGTATCACAAACGGCTGGCGGACGACCTCCAGGCCCGGCCGCTGGGGGAGGTGCTGGCCGAGGTCGCGGCCTGGGCGGAGACGGACTACACCGTCGCCCTGGCCCAGGGCGACCGCTTGCCCGCCGAGGCGCGCCAGGCCGTGATCGACCGGCTGGCGCGTTATACCGGCCTGGAGCCGCGCTACATCGACGGGACGGGCCTGCGCATCCAGATTCACCGCTTCTGCAAGGAACTGCTGCGCGACGAGAAACGCACGGTCGGGCGGCTCGATTCGCGCTTCAAGGGGATGGACGCCCTGGCCGTGACCGAGATGCCGGACTTCGACCCCTCCATGACGGCCATCACGCCGCCCTATACGGCCATGCTCAACGATTACGTGCGCGGCGCGCTGGGCTACGAAACCGACCTCGAATACCACACCCTGAGCTTCAAGGTCAACGCGGGCTGGACCTGGGATCAGGGCAAGTACGCCGATACCAGCGAGGCGCTGCGCAAGGCCCTGGCCCGCAACCCGTTCATGAAGGTCTTCGTCGGGATGGGCTTCTACGACCTGGCGACGCCCTACCTGGCCACGCTCTACACCCTGAGCCACATGAACATCGACCCCGAAGTGCGGGCCAGCGTCCAGACGGCCGAGTACGAGGCCGGGCACATGTTCTACCTGGACGTGCCCTCGCTGGCCAAGCTCAAGGCCGATGTGGCCGCCTTCATCGCCGGGGCGGTGGGGGAATAGGGGAGCGGTCAGCGATCAGCTTTCAGCGGTCAGCGAAGGCGGAGAGGCGCATCCGTAGCGTCGGAATCGGAATTCCGACGCGGGTTATCGAACGGCCGGTTGGGCGGTGAGGGTGTAGGGGCGGTTCGCGAACCGCCCCGCGTGTCAGGCGGCCGAGTTCATCGGGGTTCATGCGGGTGGGGTTATAGGAGGAAGCCATGCGACAGGCGATCATGACCGCGCCGGGTCAGATTGAGTTCCAGGAGGCGCCCCGCCCGTAAACGGAGAAAGGGGAGAAAGACTCAAGTCCCTCGCTTGCGGGGAGGGATTTGGAGTGGGGTCAGGAATAAATCGCCAGCCGGAGACCCCGGCTGGCGATTTCGATTCGGGGGTTAGCGGGCCGCCGCGGCCTCCGGCCCGGCTTCGGCCGGGGCGGGACGCGGGTCGTGGATGTAGCGCGCCACGACGAACAGCGCGCCCAGGACCATGACCAGCGCCACGCCGAACACGGTCCGGTAGCCCAGCGTCTCGGCCAGCGTGCCGCCGATCAGGGGCGCGGTCAGCAGGGTCACGGCCGCCACGGTGTTGAACAGCCCGGTGTAGATCGGGCGCTGTTCCGGCGAGGCGTGCTGGATGATCCAGTTCAGGTAGCTGGCGAACAGGTTGCTGAGGGCCAGTCCGGAGGCGAAGTAGCCAATATAGAGCGTCCACGGCCCCACAATCCCGGCCAGCAGCGCGCTGATCGGGAGCAGGGCTGCCAGTCCCAGGGCCAGCTTGATGTACAGCAGATTGTGGCGCGCGCCCATCCAGGCGTAAACCAGCGCCCCGCTGATCGTCCCGATGGTCTGCATCGCCACCAGGGCCGGGATCGCCTCCTCGCTGGACAGGCCCAGCTCGACGGTGGCGTAGCCGATGTAGAAGGGCGAGGCCATCATGAACAGGCTGGACAGCATCCGGGTGATGACCATCGCGCGGAAGGGCTTGTCCTCCTGGAGCGCCCGGCCAAGCTGGGGCAGGTACTCGCGGAAGGAAGGCACCGTTTCGACCGGCTTGCCGCCCGGCAGGTCCTTGAGGAGGAGGGGCGGCACGATCGAGCCGAGGAACAGCACCCCGGCCAGGCCGAACAGGATGCCGTAGTTGTTCGGGAAGCCCGGCCCGCTTTCGCCCAGGATGAGGCCCATCAGCGGGGCGACGCCCAGCATGATCAGACCGGAAATGGCCGTCATGAAGCCGAACAGCCGCGCCCGGCGTTTGTCGTCCAGGCTGCTGCCGACCAGGTCGACCCACGGCACGCCGACCAGCCCGTCGCCCACGGCGGCGATCCCGTAGCAGAGCAGGAAGGCGGCCAGCAGCAGGCCGGGCTGATCCTTGCCCAGCAGGAAAATCAGCACGGCGAAGGCCGGGATGGCGAAGCGCACCACGATATTCGGCCCGGCGAACCACCACTTCTTGCTGGCGACCTTGACCAGGTAGCGGGCCATGAAGAGCTGGGGCAGCATCCAGCCGATCTCGAACATGCTGCTGGACAGGCCGATCAGCACTTCCGAATCGGTCAGGCGGCGGATGAAGTCCGGGATGACCGTGGTCGTGCCGATCAGGCTCATCGCCACGGTGAAGAAAATCGAATCTGCCAGGAACAGCCAGAAGTTGCGCTGGTAAGCGGCTTCACGCTCGGTCGGGGAAACAGACGGCACCGCACTCACAGCCATGATCCACCTGCATTCGTAGGGGAGAGACTCCGGCTATTCTACGCGAGCGC
>JARKOQ010000233.1 GCA_029976005.1 Aggregatilineales bacterium
CACCACAGAGGACACGAAGAACACAGAGGGCAAACCAGTTCACCAGCTTTCGATTCGCGGCTTCAGTGGTGCAAGTTTTCCTGATTTTCGCTTTTCTCTGCGTTTTTTCCTGGCGTTCTTGGCGGTTCACTTTGTTTTTGATGCGATTGCCCTGGTGACCCGGCCGCTGCGCTACAGACCGTGGCGCGCGGCCCAGCCGTGCGGATCGGCCTGCCAGTCGGCCACCAGCGCGATCTGGGCGGGCGTGAGCTTGCCCAGCCGGCCGGCCTCCTCGCGCAGGACGTCGAAGCGCGCCAGTGGCGTGAGGCTCACCCCCGCCGTGGCGAACGCCTCCGCCGCCTCGGCGAAGCCGTAGCTGACGATCGCCAGGCAGTCGGTCACGACCGCCCCGGCCGCGCGCAGGGCCTCCACCCCGCCCAGGCTGCTCCCCCCGGTGGTGACCAGGTCCTCGACCAGCAGGACGCGCCGCCCGGCCACGTCGCCGCCCTCGATCTGGCTGCGCGTGCCGTGACCCTTGGCCTCCGGCCGGACGAAAACCGACGGCTTGCCCAGGATGTAGGCCAGGGCGCTGCTGTGCGGCACGCCGCCGACCGCGATCCCGGCCACGACGTCGAAATCCAGCTCCTGCGCGGCCTGGGCGAAGCCGTCCAGCACGATCCGCCACTGCTCCGGCCAGAAGGGGATGCGCCGGTTGTCCACGTAGACGGGCGAGCGGATGCCGGACTTGAACGTGATCGGCGCGTCCGGGGTGAAGACGACCGCGCCAATCTCCAGCAGGGCGCGAGCGACGGCGGTGGCGGTGGTGGGCATAGCACACTCCTTCGAAAAGCCATGATGACGGCCAGCCAGAAAGCCAGCCGGGCTTAGAGCTGGTAGCGAAAGACGCCGATCGCCCTGGCAAAAAACGGGTTACGGCGCACGGCCCGGCCCAGACGCGGCTCAGGATACTGGTAAGGAAACCGTTCGTCGAGCAGGCGGAGGCCAGGACTCCGGTTCGTAAGCATTCGTGTCGAACGGCCGTTTCCGACTCAGCCCTTGCCTACAGCCGCGCCTCGGACTGGATCACTGCCGCCGCCAGCGGGCCGCGATAGACCAGGGCTGACCAGTACTGCGCCGCGCGGACGCCCAGCGCCGCGAAGCGCCGGTACGAGGCCCCGTCCACGATCCCCCCGCAGCCGATCACGTCCACCGCGCAACCGAGCGCCCGACGCTCCGCCAGCAGGAGCGCGGCCGCGTCCAGCGCGGCGCGGTGCAGCCGCCCGCCGCCGACCCCCGCCGTCTGGCCGGGCTGGCCCGGCGCGGGCTGGCCGAGCGTATTGGTGGCGATCACCGCCCCGATCCCGACTTCGGCGAAGACGCGCATCAGGGCGCGGTACTGCTCCGGGGCCAGGTCCGGGCCGACCTTGACCCACAGCGGCGCGGGCTGGCCCTCCAATGCGCCCAGCGCCGCCGCGCACAGATCGCGGGTGCGGGCCGTCGTCTGGTGCGCGCCGGGATCGTCCTCGGTGTTGGGACAGCTCAGGTTGAGCGTCCACCAGGCCGGCTGGAGACCCGCCGCGCGGAAGGCCGCCAGCGCCTCGACCGCCTCGCGCTGTTCCTGGATGGGGTCACTTACGCCAGGGCTGACCGCGACGTTGATCCCGAAGCAGGCGGGCAGATGGGCGCGTCGCGCGCCGAGGAACGCGGCCGCCGCCGCCGCGCCGGGATTCTTCAGCCCGATCCGGTTCTGGGTGGAGCGCGAGGTCGCGTGCCGCCAGATCACCGCGCCGGAGTTGCCCAGGCGCGGCCAGCGCGTGAACGAGCCGAACTCCACCAGCCCGCACAGGGCCGGGATGCTCCGCCAGCCGGGCATGATGTTCCGCCCGCTTTCGACCGCCGCCAGCGCCGCCGCCTCGTCCGCGAAACCGTCGCCCTTGACGAAGCCCGCCGCCAGGATCAGCGGCGATTCGAGCAGCACCCCGCCCACCGCCACCGGGCGCGGCGGCTGGGTCGCGGCGCGGATGCCGCCCAGCAAGACCGGGAGCGCGGGCAGCCCGTCCGCCAGGCGGAGCGCGGCCAGTACGTCCTCGTGCGCGGCCTGGGCCGGGCGCATGGCGAAAATCAGCGGGCGGGCCAGCCCTTCGTACAGCAGGCGAGACGCGGCGAGCAGGGGAGCGATCATAGGCTGGTTCTGAACCCTCAGTGGTCGGTATAGCTCATGAAAGAAGCGCCGGCGGGCACGCTGGCGCAGGATCGGCGCGGCGTCCGGCAACTCCCAAAGCTTTGCGGCCGCCCCGTTTCTGGAAATGCCCCCAATAGGTCGACCAACGGCGCGGTATCCAATACAATCAGACGGACCATCATAGTTTACGTCACCACGAAGAGATTGCCCAATGAACCGCCTGCCTCATTGGCTGACGCCGCCCACTTTCCAGGACGAACAGAAAACCTATCTGGCGCGGACTCTCTACCTCGTCCTGGGTGTGTACATCGCCGCGCTGCTTATCGGCGCGACCAGCAGCCTGCTTTTCGCGCCCGCGTTTGAGTCGCGGCTGACGCCCATGCTGGCGGCCATCCTGCTTGGGGTGATCCTGCTGGGCGTGCTGCGCTCAGGGCGCGTGAAGCTGACCGGCATGCTGCTGCTGGGTATTTGCCTGGCGCTGACGTGTTATTTCACCCTGACCTCGAACGGGATCGAGCGCCCGGCGGCCAGCCTGTTCCTGGTGGCGATCGTGTTCGCCGGGCTGGCGCTGGGCAAACGGGCCGTCCTGGTCACGGCCGCGTTCAGCCTGGTCGCCGACCTGGTTTTCTATTTCCTGCAGGAAGCCCGGCTCCTGCCAGAGCCGGCCGTCCAGCTCGTGCCGATCAGCGCGCTGATCACGCACCTGATCGGCCTGCTGGCGATCGCCACCTGCCTGTACCTGGTGATCGCCAACCTCGAACGGGCGATGGGCCGCGTCAAGGCCAGCGAGAAGGCGCTGGCCGAGCATAACCGCGCCCTGGAACAGGAAATCCTCCAGCACAAGCGGACGGCCGAGCGCCTGCGTCTGGCCAGCGAGGCGGGCAAAATCAACATCTGGGAATGGGATGTCACGGAAGATCGGGTGGTCACCGACGGGCATTCGTTCAACTTCTTCACCGAGCAGGAACGCAGCCAGTCGGGATTCTACGCGCGGCATGCCCACCGCGTGCACCCCGATGACCTGGAGCGCATCAAGGCCATGTTGCTCCACCTGATCGCGGAGGAAGGCGCCGATACGGAGGAGTTCCGGTTTCAAACTTCTGACGGGCAGTATGTCTGGCTGCTGTGCCGGGCCGAAGCGCTGCGCGATTCCAGCGGCAAGGCCACCCACCTCCTGGGGGTCTATCAGGACATCACCGATCGCAAGCAGGCCGAACAGGAGCGCCTGGCGCTGGCGGTCGAGCGCGGCAAGCTGGCCGCCCTGCGCGACTTCCTGGAGACCGTCTCCCACGACCTCAAGACGCCGCTGTCCGTCATCGCCACCAGCCTCTACCTGATCGAACACATGGACGATCCGGACATGCGCGAGGAGCACCTGCGCCAGATCAAACGCCAGACCAGGCAGGTCGAGAAGTACATCCAGGACATCCTGCTGATGTCCCGCCTGGATCACGTCCCCGACCTGTGTTTCGAGGCGCGCGACCTCAATGGGTATGTCCGCCAGGCAGAGGAGGAGATTCGCCCCGGCGCGGCCTTCCAGGGCGTGGACGTCCGGCTGGAGCGGGACCCCCGCCTATCCAGCATCCAGGCCAGCGACCAGGAGTTGAGCCGTCTGGTGACAAACCTGCTGGAAAACGCGGTGACTTACACGCCCAAGGGGGGATCGGTCGTGGTGCGGACGTACCAGGATACGGACGGCGTCTGCCTGGAGGTCACGGACACCGGGATCGGGATCGCGGCGGAGGACATCCCGCGCATTTTCGAGAGCTTCTTCCGCACGGAGGGAGCGCGCCAGCGCTCCGCGCGCGGGACAGGCATGGGCCTGCCGATCGTCAAGCGGATCGCCGATCTGCACGGCGGGCAGATCCAGGTGGAAAGCCAGCCCGGCCAGGGCAGCACCTTCCGCGTCGCGTTCCCCGCCGCGAACTAGCCGGCTTGCCCCTCCGCTTCCCGCCCGCCGGCGCGCCACGGCAGCCTCCTCGACCGCACCCCAATTCCCCCTTGATTCGATGATTCGATTCCGTGTGTCCCCGGCGGGGAATTTCTAATACAATCGAAGTAGAGACAACAGCTACACTCCCGCCAAGGGGGGCGCTCAATGGATCGCCTGCGTGGTTGGCTGAAATCGCCTGTTTTCGACGACGAAGCAAAGACGCGCGTAGCGCAAACGCTCTACATCGTCCTGGGAGTTTATATTGCCATCTTTGCCATTGGCGCGATTTCCAGCGCGATTTTCGCCGCGGATTTTGGCGCCAGGCTGCCCCTCACCCTGCTGGCCGCGCTGTTCGGGATCATCCTGATGGGTGTGCTGCGCTCCGGCCGGGTCAGGCTGGCCGGGGCGCTGCTGCTCGGCCTGTCGCTGCTGATCTCCACCTATTTCACCCTCACGGCGGGCGGCGTGGAACGCCCGGCAGCCAGCCTGTTTCTGGTCACGGTCGTGTTTGCCGGGCTGGCGCTGGGCAAATACGCGATCCTGATCACCTTTGTGATCAGCGTGATTGCCGATCTGACCTTCTACTTCATGAAGGGCGCGGGCGTCCTGCCCGCCCCGGTCGTCCAGCTCGTGCCGATCAGCGCCCTGGTGACCCAACTGATCACGCTGCTGGCAATCTCCGCCTGCCTGTACCTGGCGATCGAGAACCTTGAGAAAGCGGTCGAGCGCGTCAGGGCCAGCGAGAAAGCGCTGGCCGAGCGCAACCGCCAGTTGGAGCAGGAGATCGTCGGGCATCAGCGAACGACCGAGCGCCTGCGCATGGCCAGCGAAGCGGGCAAGATCCGCATGTGGGAACTGGATGTCGCCACCAATCGGATGTACTCCGAAGGCTACCTGTTCGGTTTTTTCGACAACCCGGAGCACTCCAGGACGGGCTACTTCTCCCAGCAGATCGAGCAGGTTCATCCCGACGACCGGGAACGCATCAAGACGGTGTTGCGCCGCCTGGTCATGGAGGGAGGCGCTCACACGGATGAGTTTCGACTCCGCTCGCCGGATGGGCTGTACGTCTGGCTGCTCAGCCGGGCCGAAGCGATTCGCGATTCCAGCGGCAAGGTCACCAGCATCATCGGAGTCTATCAGGACATCACCGAGCGCAAGCAGGCCGAGCAGGAGCGCCTGGAACTGGCGGTCGAGCGCGGCAAGCTGGCCGCCCTGCGCGACTTCCTGGATACCGTCTCCCACGACCTCAAGACGCCGCTGTCCACCATCGCCACCAGCCTCTACCTGATCGAGCGCCTGGACAATCCGGAGACGCGCAGCGAGCACCTGCACCGGATCAAGCTCCAGACCAAACTGGTCGAGAAGTGCATCCAGGACATCCTGCTGACCTCCCGCCTGGATCACGTCCCCGACCTGCACTTCGAGGCGCGCGACCTCAACACCTATGTCCTCCGGGCCGAGGAAGAGGTCCGCCTCAGCGCGACTTTCCAGGGCGTGGACGTCCGGCTGGAGCTGGACCCCCGCCTGCCCAGCATCCAGGCCAGCGACGAGGAGCTGGGCCGTCTGGTGACGAACCTGCTCGAAAACGCGGTGACTTATACCCCCAAGGGGGGATCGGTCGTGGTGCGGACGTACCAGGACGCGGCCGACGTGTGCCTGGAAGTCACGGACACCGGGATCGGGATCGCGGCGGAAGATATCCCGCGCATCTTCGAGAACTTCTTCCGCACGGAGGAAGCGCGCCAGCAGTCGGCGCGCGGGACCGGGCTGGGCCTGCCGATCGTCAAGCGGATCGTCGACCTGCACGGCGGGCAAATCCAGGTGGAAAGCCAGCCCGGCCAGGGCAGCACCTTCCGGGTCGCGTTCCCCGCCGTGGAGTGAGGAAAGCGGACGGGATGAGCCTCAAGAGAACAACCCGGCAACGAAATCGATCCATCGCCGGTAGGGACGACCGGCCGGTCGTCCCTTGCCGTGGTGGAACGATCCCGATTCTGGAATCAAGATCGGAACCTTCGTTTTCCCCGCCTACAGATCGTAGATTTCCCCGTACTTCTGGCGCAGGTAGGCCACGTAGGGCTGGGCGGAGATTTTCTCCCCGGTGACGCGCTCGTACAGCTCGGCGGGCTGGTACTTGCGGCCGTGCCGGTAGATATTGTCGCGCAGCCAGCCCAGCAGCGTCCCGAACTCCCCGCGCGCGATCTCGTCCGGGATGGCCGGGTGCGCGGCGACCGCCTTGTCGAAGAACGGCACGGACATCAGGTTGCCCAGGGTGTAGGTCGGGAAGTAGCCGATCATGCCGCCCGACCAATGCACGTCCTGCAGGATGCCTTCCCGGTTGGTGGGCGGCCGGACGCCCAGATAGCCCTCGTATTTCGCGTTCCAGGCTTCCGGCGCGTCATCCACGCTCAGCCTGCCTTCCAGCAGGTCGTTTTCGATCTCGAAGCGGATGATGATGTGCAGGTTGTAGGTCACTTCGTCCGCCTCGACCCGGATCAGGGACGGCTCCACCCGGTTGATGGCCCGGTAGAAGGTGTCCAGGTCGACGCCCTCCAGCGGAGCCGGGAACGCGGCCTGGAGTCTGGGGAAGAAGTACATCCAGAAGGCCCGGCTGCGCCCGACCAGATTCTCCCACAGGCGCGACTGGCTCTCGTGAATGCCCAGCGACGCGCCGCCTTCCAGCGGCGTGCCGGAGATCGCCGCCGCGCTGCCCTGCTCGTACATGGCGTGCCCGGATTCGTGGATCGTGCCGAACAGGGAACCGGGCAGCCAGCGCGACTCGTAGCGAGTGGTGATGCGGATGTCGTTGCTGCCGAAGCCAGTGGTGAAGGGATGCACCGCCCGATCCAGGCGGCCGCGCTCGAAGTCGTAGCCGAGCTGCCGGGCGACCATCCGCCCGAAGGCTTCCTGGGCGGCTTCGGGATACTCCCGCTTGAGGATGCTGTTGTCGATCCGGCCGCGCTGGGCGGCGATGGCCTGGATCAGCGGAATCTGAGCCGCCTTGAGTTCGTCGAACAGGGCCGCGACCTGGGCGGTCTTCATGCCCGGCTCGTACTGGTCGATCAGGGCGTCGTAGATGCGATCCTCGTAGCCGAGGTGCCCGGCCGCCTGGAGGGTCAGATCAAGGATTTGCTTCAGCCAGGGCTTGAAGGCGGCGTAATCGTCGTTGGCGCGCGCTTTGGCCCAGGCTTCGTGGGCCAGGCTGGTGACGCGCGTCAGCTCGGCCACGAGGGCCGTCGGCAGTTTGGTCGCCAGGTCGTAGTCGTGGCGGGTGACACGCAGCAGGCTGGCGTCGTCGCTGTCGTAGGGCAGGCCCTGGGCCTCGGCTTCGGCGGCTTCCAGCAGGCGGCCGGTCTCCTCCGCCGTGAACAATTCGTGGTGCAGTTTGGAGAGCGTGGCGAGCTGCGCGGCGCGGTGGATGGCCCCGCCGGGCGGCATGTTGACCTGCTGATCCCAGCCGAGCAGGGCCGAAGCGCCGGCCAGGTTATGCACTTCGGTCAGACGTTCCTTGAGTTGAGTCAGGTGTTCCACACAGGCCCCTTTCCATATCGGGCAGCGCGCGATGGTCTGCGGAGGAACCCCAGTATACCCCGCCGCCTGCAAGTGCCGGAGGAACTGATCCGGATTATTGAGAAAGTCACGCATCAGGCGGACGTGCTCCAGGTCTTCATAAGCGGCCGGACCGGACCGCCTACAAATGCCGGAGGAATTGATTGGGGTCGTTGAGGAAGTCGCGCATCAGGCGGACCTGTTCCAGGTCGGCGTATGCGGCGGGCCGGATCGCGCCGCCGTCGAAGCTGAGGATGGCCGCGTCGGGGCAGGCCATGAGGATCGGGGAATGGGTCGCCAGGATGAACTGCGCACCCTGGGCCACCATGTCCTTCAGCAGGGCCAGCAGCGCCAACTGGCGCAGCGGCGAGAGCGGCGCTTCCGGCTCGTCCAGCAGGTACAGGCCATCCGGCACAAAGCGCGCCTGGAAGAACACCAAAAAGCTCTCCCCGTGGGACTGGGCGTCCAGGCCGTCGCCGTAATCGCGCCGCATGCCGTGGATTTCGCGCTGGTAAGGCTGGCTCGCCAGCCCGCGCGCATAGTCCGAGCGATCGGCGTACTCGCCATCCAGATTGGAAAGGTCCTGCTCCATCTCCTGGCGCAGGCGGGCCATGCGCCGCGCGAAGCCGAAGAAATCCTCCGCCCGCAGGAACAGCCCGCGCCCGGTTCGTTTGGCCCACACCAGCCTGAGCGCGTCGCCCAGCTCACGGGCGGCGGCCAGCGAGGGATCGCGCTCCAGAGGGTCGCTGCCCGCTGCCGGAAGCCGCGCCGCAGCGGCAATCGCTTCCAGTAGGGTCGATTTGCCGGAACCGTTGTCCCCGACCAGGATCGTGACCGGGTGGGTGAACTCCAGCGTGTCCAGTGCCCGGATCACCGGCACATCGAACGGGAAGGCATCGGGCAGGCGGACGCCGGGGCGCTTGCCGACCGAGCGCAGGTGGATCACGACGGAGCCGCCTCTCCCAGCGCCCGGTGCTGGTA
>JARKOQ010000244.1 GCA_029976005.1 Aggregatilineales bacterium
ATGATCCAGTTCTGGGTCAGGAAGGGCAAGCTGCGCGAGGTGAGCGGCAGCGCGGGCTGCGCGACCTGCGGCCTGCACGGCGGCTGTCCGGTCGTGACGAGCACCGGGCCGCGCCGCTACGAGCTGGCGAGCGGCGAACCCATCCCGGTCCTGAACTGCCAGCGCCCGCAGTAGGGCGAGGCTGGAATAGAATCAGCGGGCGGCACATGGATCGCGCCGCCCGTTTGTTGCCTCCGCGCCGCTTCAGGGCCGCCAGCGATTGATCGCGTTGCGCAGCTCGCGGGCGGCCGCGCCGGGATCGTCGGCGTGGATGATCCCCCGCGAGGAGTTGATGATCAGCCCCCGGCCGTGGCTGTCCAGCCCGGCCTGGACGGTCGCCTGGACGTCGCCGCCCTGCGCGCCGATCCCCGGCACGAGCAGGGGCATCTCCCCCACCAGGCCGCGCACCCGGCGCAGTTCGTCGGGATAGGTCGCCCCCACCACCAGCATGCAGTTGCCGTGGGTGTTCCAGGCGTCGCGGACGCGCTCCGCCACGGCCTGCCACAGTGGCCGCCCGCCCACGTCCAGGTCCTGCAGCTCGCCCGCGCCGGGGTTGGAGGTCCGGCACAGGAGGATGCAGCCCTTGTCCGCCCGCGCCAGGAAGGGCTGGAGCGCCTCCTGGCCCAGGTAGGGGTGGAGCGTCACCGCGTCGAAGCCCAGGTCGTCGAAAATGGCGCGCACGTACCCGGCGTTGGTCGAGCCGATGTCGGCCCGCTTGGCGTCGCAGATGGTCAGGATGTCCGGGTGCTCGGCCCGCAGGTAGGCCATCGTCTGGCGCAGGGCGGACCAGCCGGCCTCGCCCGCTGCCTCGTAGAAGGCCATGTTGGGCTTGTAGGCGCTGGCATAGGGGTGGGTTTGATCGATGATCCAGCGGTTGAATGCAAACTGGGGGGACTCTCCCCCCGCGAACCGGGCCGGGATGCGATCCGGGGCGCTGTCCAGCCCGACGCAGACCAGGCTGTTGGCGGCCTCCACACGGGCGTTGTACTTGGCGATCGGGGTCATGGGCGATCCTTCCGTTGCAGCGGGGCGACGGGGCTGATTGTGACCCGCCTGGGAGGCAGAGGCAAGGGTCAGGAGGCCGGAGGACTGTTCCCCTGAGTCGGTTTTCCTATCCCCGGCGGCCCCGCGCACGATTCGCTTCGCGGCCGATTGGCCCTGGTTTGACGCCTGTCGGTGGATTCCGGCGGGGGGCGTTACAGGCGGCACGTGGTGAAGCGCAGCGCCCCGGACGTGCCATCCGGGAAGCGCGCGTGTGTATAGGCCCCGGCCAGGGCCGCGCCGAGCGCTTCGCAGGCGGCGACCGTCTCCGGGCGCAGACATGCGCCCAGCAGCCCGCAGCCGAGCAGGCCCGCCCCGTCCGGCAGGGGATCGTGCTCCTCCGCCAGGTCGATCTGCCCGGCCCAGGCGGCGTCGATCGAGGCGCGCGCCACGGCGGCCCACAGCGCCGCGCGCTCCGCCGCCGTGCGGTAGCCGTACCACAGCACGGCCGGGATGCCCCGCCCGGCCAGCGTCCCGAACACATCCAGCGCGTGGCGGCCGTCCGCCCCCGGCTCCAGCGGCCGGAAGGGATCGATCAGGGCCAGCGTCCGCGCCGCTTGCGCCGGGTCGAGCCGGGCCGCGGCCTGGGTCAGGGTCGAGAGGCCGTCCGCCCAGACGGTTTGCACGGCTTCCGGCGGCAGGCCGAGGGCCGCGCCCATCGCGCCCAGGTCATCCAGGCTCGCGCCGTCCAGGTCGCAGAACAGGTAGCGGGCCGCGCCGCCCAGAATCTCCAGCGCGATCAGGGCCGAGCCGGGATAGTCGATCAGCGTCCCGTCCGAGGCGCGATGCGCGTCCAGCAGGCGGGTATAGGCCGCCCCGGCCAGGAGGGGATCGGCCGGGGCCTGGGCCAGGTAGGTCAGCACGCCATAGGCGCGCGGCGGGTCGGCGCGCATGGGGTAGCTGGCCGAGCCACTGTGCGATTCCCAGTAGCGCGCCGGGCGCTCCAGTTCCAGGATCGCCGCCAGCGGCAGGTGCTTCCAGACATCGCCCAGATTGCCAAAGTGCCGGTTTGCCATGCGGATCAGCCCTGGAACGGCTCGACCGGGGCGGCTCCTGGCAGGCCCAGCAGCGCGGCGATCAGATCGCCGTGGCTCACAAACAGGTCGGGGGTGACCGTCGCCAGCGGCCGCCAGTGGGGATGGGTCGATTCGTGGTCGTCCACCCGATCGTCCGGCAGCAGGTCGAAGCTCAGGGGCGCGCAGTGGAAGAAGAACAGCAGGCTGTGGAAGGCCAGGTCGGCCGGGTCGTAGTAGAAGAACGCCTCGCGGAAGCCCGCCAGCCGCCCCACCCGGACGGCGATCCCCGCCTCCTCGCGGATTTCGCGCCGGAGGGCGTCGGTCAGGCGCTCGCCTGGCTCGATCCCGCCGCCGGGCAGCGACAGCCGCCCGACGCGGCGGTTGCCCATCAGCAGCAACGCGCCCTGATGCACGATCAGGCCGTAGACCGAGGGGCGAATGGCCAGCCGTTCGCGCGGCAGGTCGATCGTCCCGCCCAGAAAGCGATCGCACGTCACCTGCTCAGGCATGGGCCGCCTCGCTTTCGGCGGCGGGCGCTTCGCCCCGGTAGTAGGCGCGCGCGGGGTAGCGGTTCAGGTACCAGACGATGTACAGGGTCAGCAGGGCGTAGATCGGAATCGAGCAGGTGGTCGTGGCCTCGCTGAGCTGGCTGGTCGAATCGAGCGTCAGCGCGGACCGGCTGGTCAGGTCGTAGACGGCCATGCCCAGGTTAAGCAGCATCAGGCCGATCACGGCGGCGGTCAGGATCAGGCGGATGCGGGGCGGGCGGCCGCGCCAGGCCGGGACGAGCAGGGCCAGGAAGCCCAGGCTGAGCACGACGTCCAGCACGACGCGCGGCTCCACCGTGTACTGCGGCCGGCCCACGGCAGGCAGCAGGAAAAAAAGCCCGGTCACGAGGGGATACAGGCCGTACAGCACGGTACAGGCCAGCAGGGCGATGGTCAGCCCGCGGGGACGTCTGGGACGCGCGGCGCGCATAAGTGAACCCTCTCTGGTGCGGCGAACCGCCCCTGTTTATAGCCGGGCCGCGCGGGGCCGTCAAGCGGGGGGGTGCGGGGCGGCCCGTCAAAAAGCGAGCGAACCGCCAAAACGCCAGGAACGCCAGGGAAAAAGCGGAGAAGGAGGCGATAGAGTCACCTGTCCGCCTGAGCCTCGACGCGGCGAAGCCGTGCGGCTCTTGCCTCGAATTTTCCCCCGTGCTATACCACAGGCATCACCCGCACAGCCAAAGGACGGCGCTGATGGCGACCCACGACCCCTATGCCGCGCAGCTTCGAGAAGCCTACCAGTTGATCCAGCAGGGCGACCGCGAGCAGGCCCTGGCGATCCTGTACGGCGTGGTGACCGGCGCGCCGCTGCACCGCGACGCCTGGTACCTGATCGCCCAGGCGGCTGCCCAGCCCCGCCAGCGCGAGCAGGCCCTGCGCCGCGTCCTGGAGATCGACCCCGGCTTCGAGCCGGCCCGCCGCATGCTGGCCCGCCTGAGCCAGATGAACGTGCCCACCGAGCGCGGCAGCACCGCCCGGCCGCCCTCGGCCGCCGAGTACGCCCGCCCCTTCGAGCAGGCCCGCGATCCCTTCAGCGCCGAGCCGGGGCTGCCCCCGTCCCGCCAGGTGGAGCCGCCCCCGCGCCCGCCGGAGCGCGAACGGGAGGTGGTTTACGTCGAGCGTACCCACCTTCAGCCGATGCTAATCCTCAACGGCGGCTGCGCCAGCGGGTGCTTCGCGCTGGTGCTGACCCTGCTGGCCCTGCTGGTGCTGGCCTTCCTGCTGACCGGGGATGCCGTCAGCCGCGCCCTGCGCGACGTCGGATCGCTGGCGGCCGGGCAATCGGTCGGGGCGAACCTGATCCCGGCCCTGGCGATCACGGCCGTGCTGGCCCTGCTGCAAAACAACCCCGGCCTGATCCCGATCAACCTGGGCATCCTGGGCGCGACCGGGACCGGGGCCGAGGTCTTCAGCAACGGCCTGCGCAGCTTCTGGGCCTCGATGGGTTACCCGGCCACCACCGGGGACGTGATCCTGGGGCGGCTGGGCGGGGTCGGCTCGCAGATTGGCACCCTGGGCGGGCTGCTGCCGCTGATCTTCCTGGGCGGCTGGGTGATCCTGGCTTTCCTGTTTGTTTTCCTGCGGGCGCGCAGCGGGCGCTTCCTGCACTGGTTCCTGAGCACGGTCGGGCTGTGGATTCTGGCCGGGCTGGCTTACGGGCTGGGTGTGCTGCTCTTCCGGTTGGTGAGCGGATAGCGCAGCGATCCGGGCCGGCGCGGCTTGTGGTTACGTACCTGCGGACTTCTGTCAGCGATCCTCATCCCGAAGCCTGGCCGCAGGCAGGGACGCCCGCGGCTTTTGGCTGTCTCCAGCGCACGCGACGCCAGTCCCACGCCCGGCCCACTCGCGCACCGACGGGATGAACATCCCCACACCGTTCTGTTTTTGTTTTGGGCGACGGCTGATTGCTATCCTTCGAGGAGTCAACCATGACCACTGCTGATCTCACTGCACAGCCCACCATGCGCTTTACCGTCCGGCCTTACCGCCACGAGGACGACTTCTGGCGCGTGCGCGCCTTGCTGGCGGAGACCTTTCCGATCACCGGGCTGGGCTTCAACTGGGAAATCCGCCACTGGGACGGCAACCACTTCCACGACGCCGACCCGGCCGCCAGCGCGGCCTGGCGGAGCAAGATCACCCTGTGGGAGACCGAGGACGGCACCCTGGCCGGGGCGGCCCACGACGAGGGATCGCTGGGGTATCCCCAGCTCCAAATCCATCCCGACTACCGGGCCGCGATCGAGGCGGACCTGATCGCCTGGGCGGAGGATCACCTGGCCGCCACGACCGGCGACGGGCGGCGCAGCGTGACCTACAGCGTCTACGAGTACGACTTCCCGCGCCAGCGCCTGCTGGCCGAGCGCGGCTACGAAAAGCTGGCCGATAGTTGGGTTCACCGCCGGATGTACTTCGGCCGCTGGGCGCTGCCGGAGCCGGTGATCGCCGACGGCTACACGATGCGCACGGTCGACCCGGCCGACCCGGCCGACTGCGACCGGATCGCGGCCCTGCTCAACGCGGCCTTCGGGCGGACCTTCCACAAGGGCGTTGACTTCGCCATGTTCGGGCAGCATGCGCCCTGCTTCCGGCAGGACCTGCACCTGGTCGCGGTCGCGCCGGACGGCAGCTTCGCGGCCCACGTGGGCACGATCTACGACGAGGCCAACCGGCGCGCGCTGTACGAGCCGGTCTGCACCCACCCCGACCATCGCCGCCACGGGCTGGCCCAGGCGCTGATGTTCGAGGGGATGCGCCGCGTCCGGGCGCTGGG
>JARKOQ010000155.1 GCA_029976005.1 Aggregatilineales bacterium
CTCCAACAAGACCAGCGCCTATACCAGCTACGACGACGAGGAAGAGCCGCCCGCCCGCCAGGGCAAGAAGGGCAAGGGCAAGGCCGAGTCCGAAGGCAAGCCGCGCCGCTCGATCCTGCCCTTCGGGCGCAAGAAGGAAGCAGAACCGGCGGCCAGCGCGTCCGGCTCATATTACAGCAGCTATAGCGACGATGAGCCGCCCGCCCGCCAGGGCAAGAAGGGCAAGGGCAAGGCCGAGTCCGAGGGCAAGCCGCGCCGCTCGATCCTGCCCTTTGGGCGCAAAAAGGCGGCCGAACCGGCGGCCAGTTCGTCCGGTTCCTACTACAGCAGCTATAGCGACGAAGAGCCGCCCATACGGAAGGATAAAAAGGGCAAGGGCAAGGCCGAGTCCGAGGGCAAGCCGCGCCGTTCGATCCTGCCCTTCGGGCGCAAGAAGGCAGCCGAACCGGCGGCTCCCTCCACCGGGGCGGACTATGGCAGCTACGGGGACGACGTTTACAAGGCGGCTCAGGCCAAGGCCAGCCGCAAGCCCGGCGAGACGAGCGCGCCCGCGCCCAAGGTCAGCGCGTTCTATGCCGAGGACGTGCAGGACGTGGCGGAAGCGCCGGACTATGGGGCTTCCGCCGGGCAGGGTTACAGCGACGCGCGGGTGGGGCACAGTGTCCGGGCCTTCTACGCGGACGACGAGGATGGCGAGGAACTGCCCTGGCAGCGCGACCTCCACCAGAACGATCGCCGGGATGTGCGCCGGGCATCGAAGGGCGATATGGGCGACAAGCTCAGCGTGTTCTATGACGACGAGGACGAGGACGACCTGCCCGGCCGCTGATCCCGACGCCGGTTGCGCTTTCCAGCCGCCGGCTGCGCTTTCCAGCCGCCGGTTCCAGGCGCAGATGGGTCTTTGCTGAGTGGTGCGATCCTGATGTTTGGCCGATTTTCGTTCGTCGCTATAATTCAACCCTGTGCGGGCTGCCGGGGGCCTACTGGCTGATGCCGGAACCGGGTCTCGCGCGGGCGGACTGCGCCGACAATCCCCTTCTCATGGAAAGCATGCAGCGCGTATGGCGGAACAGCTTGTAGGCCAGCACTTCGGCGGATACGAAATCCTCGAGGAACTTGGGCGGGGTGGGATGGCGATCGTCTACAAGGCGCGCCAGCTCTCCATGAATCGCCTGGTGGCCGTCAAGGTGCTGCCCCGCCAGTTCGTGCACGACCAGACCTTCCGTGCCCGCTTTGAGCGCGAGGTCTCGATCGTCGCCACCCTCCAGCACCGGGCGATCGTGCCCGTCCACGATTACGGCGAAACCGACGAACTGCCCTATATCGTCATGCGCTACATGGACGCGGGCAGCATCGACGACCTGCTGGCTCACGGCCCGCTGCCCCCCACGCGGGTGGAGGGGATCGTCAGCCAGGTGGCCGACGGCCTGGATTACGCCAACGCCAAGGGCGTCCTGCACCGCGACCTCAAGCCCAGTAACATTCTGCTGGACGAGGCCGGGGACGCCTACCTGACCGACTTCGGGATCGCCCACCTGACCGGGGGCAGCGCCATCACCACCGAGGGCGTGGTCGGCACGCCCGCCTACATGAGTCCCGAACAGGCCCAGGGTCTCAAGCTGGACGGGCGCAGCGACGTCTACGGGCTGGCCGTCGTGACCTTCGAGATGCTGACCGGGCGGCGGCCCTACGAATCCGATACCCCCTACGGCATCGCGGTCATGCACGTCACCGCGCCGGTGCCTTCCGCGCGGGATTTCAACCCATCCTTGTCTGAGGCGATCGACCGGGTCTTGCAGCGCGGGCTGGCCAAGAACCGGGCGGAGCGCTTCCAGTCGGCGGCGGAATTCGCCGCGGCGCTCAGCCGGGCGATCCACGCCTCGGCCCACGAGATCGCCGACAGCACGGCCAAGACTCGCCCCGTCGACCTGTCCGAGGCCCACAAGCGCCTGGAAGAAGCCGATCAGATTTACGTGTCCGCGCCGGTCTTGCCCGGCGGCGCCGTGCCCGTGCAGCAGCCCGGCTTCCCCCGCGATCAGCAGCCTACCCCGCCCAGCAGCGCCCGCGTGCGGAGCGTGCCCGGCCGCGGCCTGCCCCTGCGCCGCATCCGGCGGGTGACTCCGCCGCCCGGCGCGGATCGCGCCGGCCCGGCCCGGCCCTGGTGGTTGAGCGTCTTGCTGGGGGGCATCATTGGCTGCCTGATTTTCTCCGTCCTGATCGCCATCGCCGCGACCCTGTTCAATAACGGCGAGCCGCTGCCCACCCCGACCGCCTCCGTGACTCCGACCGCCGGGGCCGGTGGGGCCGAAGTGACCGTGATCGCCCCGTTCGGGCCGCTCCATCCGGCGGCGGTCGCCATGACCGCCACCGCCCGCGCCGCCCCAACCACCGATCCGATGCAGGCCCTGTCCAAGCAAGGCGGCCAGATCGTTTTTTATGCCGAGCGCGATTCCGACGCGGAGCTGTACCTGTTCGATCTCGAAACCGGGCTGGAAGTTCCCCTCACGGACAACGAGTCCGAGGACATCTACCCGGCGGTTTCGCCGGACGGACGGCAGGTGGCCTTCATGAGCGACCGGGACGGCGACTATGACATCTACGTGCTCGACCTGGCCTGCGCCGAGGATGGCCCCGCCGCCTGCGACGCGGCGACTCGCCAGGTGACCGGGAACGACTTCGAGGATCGCGCCCCGACCTGGACCCCGGATGGCAGCGCCCTGGTCTTTTCGTCCGACACCGGGGAAAACGGGCGTAACAACCTGTTCCGCGTCTCGGTGGAGGGCGGCGCGCCGGAGCAGCTCACCAGCGGCGAGCAGAGCGACGGCGAGCCGTCGGTCGCCCCCAGCGGGCGCTTCATCGTGTACCAGTCCTGGGTTGACGAGAATCCGGAGACCGGCTCGATCCAGCGCCTTGACCTGGAAACCGGGGCGATCACGACCCTGTACGATGGCGAGGGCAACGACTGGTCGCCCGCCTACAGCCCGGACGGCGGCTCGATCGCGTTCCACCGCCGGGGGGAGGGCGGGGCGGGTCTGTGGGTCATGAGCGCCAGCGGCGCGGACGCCCGGCTGGTCTACGATGGCTCCGGCTACGACTGGGGCAGCGCGTGGAGTCCGGATGGGAAGCTGCTGGCCTTCACCAGCGATCAAACCGGCACGCAGGAGATTTACCTGATCCCGGCCGGGGGCGGCGCGCCGCGCAAGATCACGACCGGCGGCGGCGAGTATCCCGCCTGGGTGCCGTGAGAGAGAGTCAAGAGCCAAGAGGCAGAGAGGCAAGAAAAAGCAGAGGCCAGAGGCCAGAGACCAGAGACCTGAGGCCAGAGACGGAATGCCATGCGGCAGATACTCCTGGCGAACGGCCTCGCATTTTTACTAATAACTGAAAACTAAGAACTGTAAACTGTTTTTCAGGAGTTCCCCCATGCTCAAGAAACTGACTCCCAACCTGATGGTCGAGGACGTGGCGCGCACGATTGCTTTTTACCGGGACGTGCTGGGCTTTCAGCTTCTGGCCACGGTGCCGCCGGAAGGCGACCCGTTCAACTGGGCGATGATGAACCGGGACGGCGTGGCGATCATGTTCCAGTCGCGGGCCAGCCTGACCGGGGAAGTCGCCGCGCTGGCGGGCGTGCCGATTGGCGCGTCCCAGACCTTCTACATCGAGGTCGAGGGGATCGAGGGACTCTACGCCGCCCTGAAGGGCCAGGTCGAGATCGTGGTCGACCTGCACACGACCTTCTACGGCACGCGCGAGTTCTATTTCCGCGACTGTAACGGCTACATCCTATCCTTTTCGGAAGCCGGCGACTGATGCTCCTCTACCGAGTAAAGAAGCTCCGCCATCTCCAGGGCTGGCAGCGCACCCTGGCGATTGTTTTTGTGGCCCAGCTCGCCTCGGCGATGGGCTTTTCCATCATCTTTCCCTTCCTGCCGTTGTACGTCGAGCATCTGGGCAGCTCCTCCGGCCTGAGCACCGAGCTGCTTTCCGGGCTGGTCATCTCCGCCCAGGCCTTCACGATGATGATCGCCGGGCCGATCTGGGGTGCGCTGGCCGACCGCTACGGTCGCAAGATGATGTTCGAGCGCGCGACCTTCGGCGGCGCGATTGTGATGGGGCTGATGGGCTTCGCCGTCTCGGCCGAGCAGCTCGTCCTGCTGCGCGCCATCCAGGGGGTAATCACCGGCACGGTCTCCGCCGCCAACGCCCTGGTGGCCGCCCAGGCCCCGCGCGAGCGGATGGGCTACGCGATGAGCACGATCCAGGTCGGCCTGTGGAGCGGCGTGGCCCTTGGCCCGCTGATCGGCGGGGCGCTGGCCGATGCCTTCGGATTCCGCATGCCGTTTCTGCTCACCGCCGTGCTGCTGGCCATCTCGGGGGCGCTGGTCTGGCGCGGCGTGCGCGAGCAGTTCACACCCGCGCCGCGCATCATTGAGCAGCACGTCAGCTTTTTTGCGGAGTGGCGGCGCGTGCTGGGATTCTCCGGCGTCTCGGTCGTGTACGTGACGCGCTTCATGGCGGCCCTCAGTGGCAGCCTGATCACGCCGATCAGCCCGCTGTTCGTCGCCAGCCTGCTCGGCGCGTCCAGCAGCGGGATCAGCACCGCCACCGGCCTCGTGGCGGGCGTTTCCTCGGCCACGGGGACGCTGGGCGGGCTGGTGCTCGGCCGGATGGGCGACCGGATCGGCCACCGCAAAATCCTGGTGTGGAGCGCGGTCGCGGCCGGGCTGTTCTACCTGCCCCAGGCGGCGGTCGGCGAGGTCTGGCAGTTGATCGTCCTTCAGGGCCTGTTCGGGCTGGCCAGCGGCGGGCTGGTCGCCGCGCCAAGCGCCCTGCTGGCCCACTTCACCCCGCCGGGGGCGGAAGGCGCGGTCTACGGCCTGGACAATTCGGTGACCTCCTTCGGGCGCACCCTGTCGCCCATGATCGGCTCCGGGATCGCGATGCTGGTCGGGCTGCGCGGGCCGTTCGCCGCCGCCGGGCTGACCTACCTGGCGATGGGCCTGGTGGCCTTCCTGCTCCTCCCCCGCCGGGCGACCCTGTCCGCTGCCGGCCTCGCCCCGGACGAAGCGCCGATTCTCCCCGCTGCCTC